>NZ_JBHXLU010000112.1:0-38702 GCF_042720695.1 Streptomyces sp. NPDC058457
GTTCTTCTCGTCCGGGGTTCCAGCGTGACGATCGTGGTGGTGACCGGGGTGGCTTCCGGCGTGATGACCGCGATCGCGGCCCCCGTCGCGATGACCGTGGGGATCGTCCGGCTTTCCGTCGTGATGACCGTCGTGACGATCGCCGTGATGACCGTCCTGCTTTCCGGCGTGATGACCGCGACGACCGCGGTGGCGGTGGCTACGGCCGGCGGGATGACCGTCGGGATGACAGCCGTGGTGGCGGTGGTGGTGGCTACGGTCGTCGTGATGACAGCCGTGGTTCTTCTCGTCCGGGGTTCCAGCGTGACGATCGTGGTGGTGACCGGGGTGGCTTCCGGCGTGATGACCGCGATCGCGGCCCCCGTCGCGATGACACCCGCGGCGGTGGCGGTGGCGGCTACGGTCGGCGCGACGACAACCGGGGTGGCGGTTACCGAGGCCGGGACGACCGCCGGGACGATCGGCGTGATGACCGCCGCGGCGGCGGTCGCTTCCGTGACGAGCGGGAGCGTGACCGGGACCGTGAGCCGATCAAGCGGCTGCCGATCCCGGAGGACGTCACCGGTGACGAGATCGACAAGGACGTACGGCAGGAGCTGCAGAGCCTGCCCAAGACGCTCGCGGAGGACGTCGCCAAGAACCTGGTGATGGTCGCCCGGCTCATCGACGAGGACCCCGAGGGCGCCTACGGCTACTCCAAGGTGGCCCTGCGGCTGGCGTCCCGTGTCGCCGCCGTCCGTGAGGCGGCCGGGTTCGCCGCGTACGCGAACCAGAAGTACTCCGAGGCGCTCGCCGAGTTCCGGGCCGCGCGGCGCATGACCGGCACCGTCGACCTGTGGCCGGTGATGGCCGACTGCGAGCGTGGGCTCGGGCGGCCGGAGAAGGCGTTGGACATGGCCGGCGCCCCCGAGGTGCACAAGCTCGACAAGGCCGGCCAGGTCGAGATGCGGCTCGTCGCCGCCGGGGCCCGGCGTGACATGGGGCAGCTGGACGCGGCGATCGTGACGCTGCAGAGCCCCGAGCTGGCCTCCAACTCCGTACAGCCGTGGACCGCGCGGCTGCGGTACGCCTACGCCGACGCCCTGCTGGCCGCCGGGCGTGCCGACGAGGCCCGGGAGTGGTTCGCCAAGGCCGTCGAGGCCGACCGGGACGGCAGCACGGACGCCTCCGACCGGCTGGCCGAGATGGACGGGGTCGAGTTCGTCGACGCTCTGGACGAGGAGGAGTCCGAGGAGACCTCCCAGGAGATCGAGGTCGCTGCCGAGACCGAGACCGAGACCGAGACCGAGACCGAGACCGAATCCGGGACCGAATCCAAGATCGACGCCGAGTCCGGGTCCGAGTCCGAGGCCGAGCAGGACTGAGCTCGGTGACTGGCAGAGGGCAGGCCCCGACCGGGGTCTGCCCTCTCTGCTTTCAGGCGTCGAGCGCCCGCAGCACCAGCCCCGACGCCGGCTTCGGGCCGAAGGACGTCGACTTGCGGGGCATCGTCACGCCCTGGCGGGCCAGGTCGCGGACGACCTCCTCGCGGACCGGGTGCATGAGGACGGCCGTACCGCCGTCGCGTTCGGCCTTGGCGACGGTCGCCGCCGTGTCGTGGATGTACGCGATGTGCGCGGGCGAGTCCTCGGGGATGCGCCAGACGTGGTCGAGGAGCGTGGCGTGCAGGACGGTGGCGTCCAGGGTGCGCCAGGCGGCCGGGCGGTCGTCCGGGATCGTGCGGGCCAGGAGGTCCGGGTCCGGGCGGTCGATGAGATGGAACGCGCCGTCGCCGGCCAGCAGGAACGCGTTGCCGGCGCAGGCCGCGTCCGCCAGCGCCGCCTGGGCCGCCGGCAGGGGGACGTCCAGCCGACGTACCCGGAACAGGCCCTTGACGTGCTCCAGGGCCTCCGCCACCGGCAGGCCGTGCAGCAGGCGGTGGATGGCGCGGACGCGCAGCGGGTAGCGGGCGGTGTCGACGAGGAGGACCAGGCCGTAGTCCCAGGGGCTGGGCGAGGTGTGCTCCGCGCGTAGACGCAAGTAGGTGGCCCAGCGGTGGTGGCCGTCGGCGATCAGGGCCTGGCGGCGGGCCAGGTCGGACTGGACGAGGGCCACCTCGGCCGGGTCGGTGATCGACCAGAGGCGGTGGTGGAAACCGTCCTCCGTGGTGGTGGCGAGGAGCGGAGGCCGGGCGGCGACGGTTTCGACGATCTCGGCGGCCGCGCCGTTGCCCCGGTAGGTGAGCAGGAGGGGTTCGAGGTTCGCGGAGGTGGCGCGCATCAGGGCCGCGCGGTCGGCGACGACCGGGGGCATGACCTCCTCGTGCGGCAGCACCACGCCCTCGGACGGCTCCGAGACCCGCAGGGCGCCGATGACTCCGCGCTGGAGCATGCCGTTGCCGTCGTGCTGTTCGTAGACGTACAGGCCCGGCTCGGGATCCGTGGCGAGGATGCCCTCGGCCTGCCAGCGGTGCAGGGTGTCGGCCGCCTGTTCGGTACCGGCGCTGGGAGAACCGGCCTGGGGGAGGATGAGGCGGACGATGTTGTGCGGGTCGGCGGACTGGAGGTGGTGTACGCCGTCGGGGCGTACGACGACGTCGTACGGCGGGGAAGTGACGGCGGCGAGGCTGCCGACCCGGTCGGGGTCGTAGCGAAGGCCTCGGAACGGGGTGAGTTCCAGGCCTCGGGGCTCCGTTGCTTCCGAGTGACCTGCAGTGTTCATCCCGGCATCGTACGTGTGTCAGTGCCGTGCGGGATGATCGACGGTGCAAGGCGGGTCGACGAGGAGTGGCGAGGAGCGATGGGGATGAGCCAGGGCGTCAGGACTGGTCCCGAGGGCAGCGGAGAGGCCCTGAGCGCGGCGTACGACACGGCGCTGCTCGATCTGGACGGGGTGGTGTACGCGGGCGGCAGCGCGATCGCGCACGCCGTGGAGTCGCTGGAGGTCGCCCGCGCGGGCGGGATGCATCTGGCGTACGTCACCAACAACGCGCTGCGGCCGCCGGACGCGGTGGCCGAGCACCTCACCGAGCTGGGGATCCCGACGGGGGCCGATGACGTCATCACCTCGGCGCAGGCGGTCGCGCGGTTGATCAGCGAGCAGGTGCCGGCGGGGGCGCGGGTGCTGGTCATCGGCGGGGAGGGCCTGCGCGTCGCCCTGCGGGAGCGGGGCCTTGAGCCGGTCGACTCCGCCGATGACGATCCGGCGGCCGTGGTGCAGGGATTCGGCGGTCCCGATCTGCCGTGGGGGCGGTTCGCGGAGGCGTCGTACGCCGTCGCGCGCGGGGTGCCGTGGTTCGCGTCCAACACCGATCTGACGATCCCGAGCGGCCGCGGGATCGCGCCGGGCAACGGTGCGGCGGTGGAGGTGGTCCGGATCGCGACGGGCGCCGAGCCGCAGGTGGCGGGCAAGCCGTTGCCGCCGATGCACCGGGAGACGATCCTGCGGACGGGTGCGAAGCGGCCGTTGGTGGTCGGGGACCGGCTGGACACCGACATCGAGGGTGCGTTCAACGGCGGGGTGGACTCGTTGCTCGTGCTGACCGGCGTCACCGACGGGCGTCAGTTGCTCGCCGCGCCGCCGCAGCACCGGCCGACCTATGTCGACTCCGATCTGCGCGGGTTGCTCACCGGGCAGCCGGAGGTCACGGCGGACGGCGAGGGCTTCCGGTGCGGTGGCTGGACGGCGACGGCGGGTGTCGACCGGCTGGAGCTGGAGGGTGACGGCGAGGCGCTCGACGGGCTGCGGGCGCTGTGCGCGGCGGCCTGGACGGCGGCCGGGGAGGGCTCCTGCGAACTGGACGTAGGCAAGGCGCTGGCGCGGCTGGGGCTCTGAGACCCCGTACCTGAACGGGGACTTGGCCGCGCTGCCACCGGGCCCCACGGGGACGCGGCATCGAGGGCGGATGCGAGGGTAGGCTAACCTAACCTCGTGTTGGTCGACAGTCCTCCCGAACAGCGCGCGGAGACCGCCCCCGCGCCCCCGACCCGCCGGGCGATACGGGCCCTCGGGCTCCTCGTCTCCCTCGCGATCCTGCTGCTCGTCGCCTTGGCGAGCATCGCGATCGGGGCGAAACAACTGCCGTTGGACCAGGTCTGGCACGGCCTGTTCCACGGCACGGGGACGTACGGCGACGTCGTCGTCGACGCGCGGCTGTCGCGGACCGTCCTCGGCCTGCTGGCCGGCGCCGCCCTCGGCCTGTCCGGGGCGGTGCTCCAGGCGCTCACCCGCAACCCGCTCGCCGACCCCGGCCTGCTCGGCATCAACGCGGGCGCCTCGGCCGCGGTGGTCACCGCCATCACCTACTTCGGCGTCAGCACCCTGAACGGCTATGTGTGGTTCGCGTTCCTCGGGGCGGCCCTGGTGGGCGCGCTGGTGTGGTTCCTGGGCGGCAGCCGGGGCGCCACCCCGGTGCGGCTCGCGCTGGCCGGTACGGCGATCAGCGCCGCGCTCTACGGCTACCTCCAGGCCGTGATGATCACGGACGACGCGGCGCTCAACAAGTTGCGTTTCTGGACGGTGGGTTCGCTGGCCTCCGCCTCCGACTCGACGATTCTGCAGGTGGTGCCGTTCCTCGCGGCCGGCACCCTGCTCGCCCTCGGCCTGGCCAGGCCGCTGAACGCGGTGGCGATGGGCGACGACACCGCCCGGGCCCTCGGCGCGAACCTGGGCCGCACCCGGGCCCTCGCCATGCTCGCCGCCACCGTGCTGTGCGGCGCGGCCACCGCCGCCTGCGGCCCGATCGCCTTCGTCGGCCTGATGGTCCCGCACGTCGTGCGCTCGTTCACCGGCCCCGACCTGCGCTGGATCCTGCCGTACGCGACGGTTCTGTCACCCGTGCTGCTGCTCGGCGCCGATGTCATCGGCCGGGTCGTGGCCCGCCCAGCGGAGCTCCAGGTCGGCATCGTCACCGCGATCATCGGCGGGCCGGTCTTCATTCTTCTGGTACGACGGCGGAGGACGGCCCAGCTGTGAGGACCGCTGTGAAAACCACCGCGAAGACCACTGCGAAGACCACTGCGAAGACCACGCGCACTCTGCGCACCCCCGGCGGGCTCTCCCTGCGGGCCGACGTGCGCGCGCTGGTCGTCGTCGGCGCGCTGCTGCTGGCCGCGGCCGCCGCGAGTGTCGTGCTGATCGGTACCGGGGACTTCCCGATCTCCTTCGGCGACGTGCTGAGGACCCTGGCCGGGAACGGCACCGCCGGACAGGACTTCATCGTCAACGAGCTGCGGCTGCCGCGGGTCCTGGTCGGTCTGCTGGTCGGCGCCTCCCTGGGGCTCGGCGGCGCCCTGTTCCAGTCGATCTCCCGCAACCCGCTGGGCAGCCCGGACGTCCTCGGCCTCTCGCAGGGCGCCACCTCCGGCGCGCTCGTCGTCATCGTGCTGCTGTCCGGGACGGCCGCCCAGGTCACCGTCGGCGCGCTGATCGGCGGCCTGGTGACCGGCCTCGCCATCTACCTCCTGGCCTGGAAGCAGGGCGTGCACGGCTACCGGCTGGTCCTGGTCGGCATCGGTGTCTCCGCGGTCGTCACCGCGGTCAACGGCTATCTGCTCACCAAGGCCGACCTGGTGGACGCGACGCGTGCGGTCGTCTGGATGACCGGCTCCCTCGACGGCCGGGACTGGAGCCAGGTCTGGCCGCTGCTCGCGCTGTGCGCGGTCCTCGTCCCGCTGGTCCTCGCCAATGCGCGGGGCCTGAGGATGATGGAGATGGGCGACGACGTGTCGAACGCCCTCGGGGTGCGCGTGGAGCGGGTGCGGATGCTGCTGATGGTGGCCGCCGTCCTGCTGACCGCCGCCGCCACCGCCGCCGCGGGCCCGGTCAGCTTCGTGGCGCTCACCGCCCCCCAGCTGGCCCGGCGCCTCACCCGCTCGCCCGGCCCCAACCTGGTGCCGTCCCTCTGCATGGGCGCCGCTCTGCTGGTCACGGCCGACTGGGCCTCGCAGCGTGCCTTCGGCGCCGACCAGCTGCCCGTCGGCGTGGTCACCGGCGTCCTGGGCGGGGTCTATCTGCTCTGGCTCCTCGTCACCGAACGCCGGGCGGGCCGGATATGACACCGGAACCCGAAGACGGCTCGGACCTGAGCGCGACACCTGAGTCAGACGAGTCAGACAGCAAGAGGAGCACCGTGAGCCGCCTGTCCGCCGAGAACGTCACCCTCGCCTATGACCAGCGCGTCATCGCCGAGCAGCTGTCGGTGGAGATCCCCGACAACTCCTTCACGGTGATCGTCGGCCCCAACGCCTGCGGCAAGTCGACGCTGCTGCGCGCGCTGTCCCGGATGCTCAGGCCCAGCCAGGGCCGGGTGCTGTTGGACGGTCAGGTCATCCAGTCGATGCCGGCGAAGAAGGTCGCCCGCACCCTCGGCCTGCTCCCGCAGTCGTCCATCGCACCCGACGGCATCACCGTCGGCGACCTGGTCGGCCGCGGCCGCTACCCGCACCAGGGCATCCTGCGCCAGTGGTCCGCCGAGGACGAACGGGTCGTAGCGGAGTCGATGGCGCAGACCGGCGTCGCCGAACTCGCCGACCGGTACGTCGACGAACTCTCCGGCGGCCAGCGGCAGCGCGTCTGGATCGCCATGGCGCTCGCCCAGCAGACCCCGCTGCTGCTCCTCGACGAGCCGACCACCTACCTGGACATCCAGCACCAGATCGACGTCCTCGACCTGTGCGCCGAACTCCACGAGGAGCAGGGGCGGACGCTGGTCGCCGTGCTGCACGACCTCAACCACGCGGCCCGCTACGCCACCCACCTGATCGCGCTCAAGAGCGGCCGGGTCGTCGCCGAGGGCGCCCCGAACGACATCGTCACCGCCGAACTGGTGGAAGAGGTCTTCGGGCTGCGCTGTCAGATCATCGACGACCCGGAGACGGGGACCCCGCTGGTGGTGCCGGCGGCCCGGAAGGCCAGGATCACAACAACTTCCTGAGCCGGAACAGGTCCAGCAGGTTCGCCTCCAGCCTCACCCGGCCCGAACCCCAGGCCCCGGCGAAGTTCAGGTCGCCGTCGACCAGGTCCACCAGGTCGTCGCCCGCCATGGCGAGTCTGATCTGCGCCTTCTCCCGCGGCGGCCCGGTGAACGTCTCCTCGACCTCGATCCGGCCGCCGGTGAGCCGACCGGCGAAGGTGACATCCAGGTCGGTGATGTGGCAGCTGACCGTGCGGTCCATGGCGGCGGCCGCCCGGACGTCGCCCTCGGCGCCACCCATGTTGTGCGAGAGCTTGTCGAGTGCGGCGCGGCACTCCTCGATCGTGGCCATCGCGATCGACGGTACCCCAGCGGTTCGGGGTAGCGTCGGGGCATGACCGACTCCGTGCCCGAGGGCCGGGTGGCGGAGGCCGAGGAAGCGGCCGCCGTCGAACCCGAGTACGACCCCGCCGCCCCCGCCCCGCTGAACGTCCCTCGCACCCCCACCGGAAATGCCGAGGTCGACGACCGGCTCGACCGGCTGGCCGACGCCGACCACCTCGCCACGGACGGGCATCTGGAGGTGTACGAGGATGTACACCGGGGGCTGCGCGACGCGCTGACCGAGCTCGACGCCCGCCCGGGACCTCCGGGACCGCCGGGGCCTCCTGGCCCCCCGGCGCCCGCCCCGCCGTACGGCAACAGGGCGCCCGCACCGTCGTACCACCAGAGCAGGAGCTGAACTCACCGTGGCAGGAGTCGCACGTCGCCGTCTGGACGCGGAGCTGGTCCGCCGGAAGCTCGCGCGCTCGCGCGAGCACGCCAGCCAGCTGATCGCCGCCGGGCGGGTCACCGTCGGCAAGGCCGTCGCGACCAAGCCGGCCACCCAGGTGGAGACCGCCGCCGCCATCGTCGTCCAGGCCGACGACAGCGATCCCGAGTACGTGTCGCGGGGCGGTCACAAGCTCGCCGGTGCGCTGGCGGTGTTCGTCCCGGAAGGTCTGCTGGTCGAAGGGCGGCGGGCGCTGGACGCCGGCGCGTCGACCGGCGGCTTCACCGATGTGCTGCTGCGCGCGGGGGCCGCACACGTCGTCGCCGTCGACGTCGGATACGGACAACTCGCGTGGTCTCTGCAGAGCGATGAACGCGTCACCGTCAAGGACCGTACGAACGTACGCGAGTTGACGCTTGAAGCGATTGATGGGGAGCCTGTGGATCTTGTCGTGGGTGATCTGTCCTTCATCCCGCTCGGGCTGGTGCTGCCGGCCCTGGCGCGGTGCGTGAAGCCGGACGCCGACCTGGTGATGATGGTCAAGCCGCAGTTCGAGGTGGGCAAGGAGCGACTGGGCAGCGGAGGAGTCGTACGGAGCCCGCAGCTGCGGGCGGAGGCCGTGCGGGGGGTTGCCGAGAAGGCGTGGGAGCTGGGGCTCGGGGTGAAGGGTGTCACCGCCAGTCCGCTGCCCGGGCCGTCCGGCAACGTCGAGTACTTTCTGTGGCTGCGGGCCGGCGCACCCGAGTTGGATCCGGCCGATGTTGACCGTGCAGTGGCGGAGGGGCCGCGTTGACACAGAACCGAGCTCGTACTGTTTTTCTGCTGGCCCACACCGGGCGGCCCGCGGCGATCCGCAGCGCCGAGCTCGTGGTGAAGGGGCTGCTGGCGGCCGGAGTCGGCGTCCGGGTCCTGGAGTACGAGGCACACGACCTGCCTCTCCCCGAAGAGGTCGAGCTCGTCGAGGAGGCCTCGCCGCACAGCCTCGACGGCTGCGAGCTGCTCATCGTCCTCGGCGGTGACGGGACGCTGCTGCGCGGTGCCGAGTTCGCCCGCGCCTCCGGGGTGCCGATGCTCGGCGTCAACCTCGGCAGCGTCGGGTTCCTCGCGGAGGCCGAGCGGGACGACCTCGACAAGGTCGTCGACCGGGTGGTGAGCAAGGCGTACGAGGTCGAGGAGCGGATGACCGTCGACGTCGTCGTGCACCGCAACGGGGACATCGTGCACACCGACTGGGCGCTGAACGAGGCGGCCGTGCAGAAGGCGGGTGCCGAGAAGCTCCTGGAAGTCGTGCTGGAGATCGACGGGCGGCCGGTGACGGGGTTCGGGTGTGACGGGATCGTGCTGTCGACGCCGACCGGGTCCACGGCGTACGCGTTCTCCGCGGGTGGCCCTGTGGTGTGGCCGGAGGTGGAGGCGCTGCTGATGGTGCCGATCTCCGCGCACGCGCTGTTCGCGAAGCCGTTGGTGACGTCGCCGGACTCGGTGCTCGCGGTGGAGGTGCTGCCGCACATCCAGCCGGGGGTGCTGTGGTGCGACGGGCGCCGGACGGTGGAGCTGCCGCCGGGTGCGCGGGTCGAGGTGCGGCGGGGGGCGGTGCCGGTGCGGCTGGCTCGGCTGCATCACGCGTCGTTCACGGACCGGCTGGTCGCGAAGTTCGCGTTGCCGGTCTCCGGATGGCGGGGTGCGCCGCACTAGCGGTTCGTGGGGGCCGGTTTCGGTGCGTCGGCGGGTGCGGGTGCGTGGGGGCTGGTCGCGCAGTTCCCCGCGCCCCTTGGTCGGCGTACTTGCCGGGGTGTGGAGGTGGCTGGTCGTGCCCGTGCGGCGGTGGCCGCAAATCGATTCAGTCCCGCGCCCCTTGGTCGGCGTACTCGCCGGGGTGTGGAGGTGGCCGGTCGTGCCCGCGCGGCGGTGGCCGCAAATCGATTCAGCCCCGTGCCCCTTGGTCGGCGTACTTGCCGGGGTGTGGAGGTGGCCGGGCGCGCCTGTGCGGCGGTGGCCGCAAATCGATTCAGCCCCGTGCCCCTTCGGGGCGCTTCTCCACTCGCCCGGGTGACAGGGTGCCTCGCGCTTCTCCTGCCCTACCTCGTAAGGTCTTCCCCGTGCTGGAAGAAATGCGGATACGGTCACTCGGGGTCATCGACGACGCCGTCGTCGAGTTGTCGCCGGGGTTCACCGCCGTCACCGGTGAGACCGGTGCGGGCAAGACCATGGTGGTCACCAGCCTGGGGCTGCTGCTCGGCGGGCGGGCCGATCCCGCGCTCGTGCGGATCGGGTCCGAGAAGGCGGTCGTCGAGGGGCGGGTCACCGTGCCCGCCGGAGCCTCGGCGGCGGTACGGGCCGAGGAGGCCGGCGCCGAGCTGGACGACGGTGCGCTGCTGATCAGCCGTACCGTTTCCGCCGAGGGGCGCTCGCGGGCGCACCTGGGCGGGCGGAGCGTGCCCGTGGGGCTGCTCGCCGAGCTCGCCGACGACCTGGTGGCCGTGCACGGGCAGACCGACCAGCAGGGGCTGCTGAAGCTGAACCGGCAGCGGCAGGCCCTCGACCGGTACGCCGGCGACGGGGTCGCCGTACCGCTGGCCAAGTACGGCGAGGCCTACCGGCGGCTGCGGGCCGTGGCGGCCGAGCTGGAGGAGATCGTCACGCGCGCGCGTGAGCGGGCCCAGGAGGCCGACATGCTGCGCTACGGGCTGGACGAGATCGCGGGCGTGGAGCCGAGGGCCGGCGAGGACGTGGAGCTGGCCGAGGAGGCCGAGCGGCTCGGGCACGCCGAGGCGCTGTCGTCCGCGGCGACCGCCGCGCACTCCGCGCTCGCGGGCAACCCCGAGGACCCTGAGGGCATCGACGCGGCCACCCTGGTGGCGGGCGCCCACCGGGCCCTGGAGGCGGTTCGCTCGCACGATCCGGCGCTGGCCGCGCTCGCCGACCGGATCGGCGAGGTCGGGATCCTGCTGGGCGATGTAGCGGGCGAGCTGGCCGGATACGCCGACGACCTGGACGCCGATCCGCTGCGGCTCGCGGCCGTGGAGGAGCGGCGCGCCGCGCTCACCGCGCTCACCCGCAAGTACGGCTCGGACATCGACGCGGTGCTGGCGTGGGCGGAACAGGGTGCCGCGCGGCTCACCGAACTCGACGGTGACGACGAGCGCATCGACGAGCTGACCGCCGAGCGGGATGGTCTCCGTGCGGAACTGGGCGGGCTCGCGCAGGCGTTGACCGACGCGCGCACCGAGGCCGCCGAACGCTTCGCGGCCGCCGTCACCGCGGAGCTGGGCTCCCTCGCGATGCCGCACGCGCGCGTGTCCTTCGCCATCCGGCAGACCGAGGACCCGGAGGGCGTGGAGGTCGGCGGACGGGCGGTGGCCTACGGCCCGTCGGGCGCCGACGAGGTCGAGCTGCTCCTCGCTCCGCACCCCGGGGCCCCGCCCCGCCCCATCGCCAAGGGCGCGTCCGGCGGTGAGCTGTCGCGCGTGATGCTCGCGGTGGAGGTCGTCTTCGCGGGCACCGACCCGGTCCCGACGTACCTCTTCGACGAGGTCGACGCAGGCGTGGGCGGCAAGGCGGCGGTGGAGATCGGGCGGCGCCTGGCCAAGCTCGCCAGGTCCGCGCAGGTGGTCGTCGTCACCCACCTGCCCCAGGTCGCCGCCTTCGCCGACCGGCAGTTGCTGGTCGAGAAGACCAACGACGGCACGGTCACCCGGTCCGGCGTGAAGGTCCTGGAGGGTGAGGAGCGGGTCCGGGAGCTGTCCCGCATGCTGGCCGGCCAGGAGGACTCGGAGACGGCACGGGCGCACGCGGAGGAACTGCTGGCGACGGCACGGGCGGACCGCTGACGGTCCGCTGACGGATCGCCGGGCCGGAGCGGGGGGACGCCGTCCGTCCCGCCGCTCCGGCCGCCAGCCCTTCCGCCGCCAGTCCTTCTGCCGCTCAAAGGCCGTCGGTTCGAGGTCGTCGATTCGAGGTCATTGGTTCCAGGTTGTCGGTCGCGGGCTGTCGGGCGGGGGCTGTTCGGCAAAGGCTGGTGGTGTCGAGGCTGCCGAGTCGGTGGCGTCGAGACCCCGGCGGTGTCCCGGCACGGGAGCGCATCCTGGCTGGTGGCGCCCCCGGCGTTCCTCCTCGGCGGCGTTTTCTTCACCCTCCCGGGTGACACGCTCCGGCGCATTGCCCCGGCCCGCCTCGGTATGTGCCATCTCGGAGTACCCGGAACACCCTTGTGTGCTGGCATCCTTGAGGGGGACGCGGTGCCCGGGGGAGGCGCGCGGTGACCCCCTCGGCCCCGATACCTTCTGTACGTTCCCTCGTGACCGCCCCACGCCGAACCAGGAGCCCCAGGCCGCGTGAGCCCCGTGAGCAGCAACGCACCGCACGGTCAGTCGCCGCTGCGCACCGTGCAGGTGCTGGGCGGCGGCAACGCCGCCAGCAGCGCGCACGTGCGGTCGCTGACCGCCGGCCTGGTCGCCCGGGGCGTGCGGGTCACGGTGTGCGCCCCCACCGAGGCGGATCGCGCCTACGGCTTCTCGGGGGTCGGCGCCGACCACGTGCACGTGCCGCGCAGCAGCGACCCGGGCTCGATCGCGGCGCTCCGCGCCGCCTGCACGGACGCCGACCTGGTGCACGCCCACGGCCTGCACGCCTCCTTCCGCGCGGTGCTGGCGCTGAGCGGCCGCAGCACTCCGCTGATCGTCACCTGGCACAACCGGGCGCACGCCGAGGGCGCCCGGGCGCATCTGCTGCGGATGCTGGAGCGGCGGGTGGTGCGGACGGCCGCCGTGGTGCTCGGGACCACCTCCGACCTGGTGGACCGGGCCCGCCGTACCGGCGCCCGGGACGCCCGGCTCGCTGCCGTGGCGCTGCCCGGCCCGCGGCGGCCCGTGGACGAGGACGAGGCGGAGCGGCTGCGGCCCAAGGTCCGGGCCGAACTCGGCGCCATGGGGCGGCCGTTGCTCATCGCCGTCGGCTCCCTCGACCGGCATCGCGGCTATGACGTCCTGCTGGACGCTGCGCGTGCCTGGTGCCGGCTCGATCCGGTGCCGCTCCTCGTCATCGCCGGCGAGGGGCCGCTGCGTGCGGCGTTGCAGCGGCGGATCGAGGACGAGGAGCTGCCCGTGCGGCTGATCGGGCGCCGTGACGACGTCGCCGAGCTGCTCGCCGCCGCAGATCTGGCGCTGCTGTCGAGCAGTTGGGAGTCCCGTTCGGTCCTCGCCCAGGAGGCCCTGCACGCGGGCGTGCCGCTCGTCGCGACCGCCGTCGGCGGCATCCCCGACCTGGTCGGGGACGCGGCGGAGCTGGTCGCGTACGGCGACGCACCGGCCCTCGCCGACACCGTCGTACGCCTCCTCGACGACCCCGGGCGCTGCGCGGAGCTGCGCGAGCGGGGTGCCCGGCAGGCGGCGAGCTGGCCCACGGAGGACGAGACCGTCGCCCAAGTTCTCAGTGTGTACGACGAGTTGACGCAGCCCCGGCCGCTGCCCTGAGGTCGTGACGCCGCGAGACCCTAGGGGACGTGCCGGCGTGCCCGCAGGGCCAGGCTCAACGCCAGGACCGCCTGCGGGTCGTCGAGGTCAGTGCCCAGCAACTCCCCGATGCGGGCTAGGCGGTTGTAGAGGGTCTGCCGGTTGAGGTGGAGTTCACGGGCCGTCTCCGCCTTGCGGCCCGCGTGCGCCAGGTAGGTCTCCAGAGTGGGCAGCAGCGGCGGCTTGGAGCGGTGGTCGTGGTCGCGGAGCGGGCCGATCGCGCGGTCGACGAAGGCCGCCAGGTCGGGGTGGTCGCGCAGCCGCCACAGCAGGAGGTCGATGTCGAGGCGGCGGGCGTCGTACCAGGGCCGGTCGGAGAGGCCCTGGGCCGCCGTCGCCGTCTCGGCCGCGTGCCGAAGGCCCGCCGACGCGGCCGCCCAGCCGCCGGCCACGCCGACCACCACGACCGGGGGAGCGGATCCGGGGCGCTGCATCCCGGCGCGCTCCACCCCTGCCCTGAGCGCCGCCGCGACCCGGTCCGCGACCGTCGTCCGCTCCGCCTCCGAACGCAGGCCCAGGAGCAGCGGTACGCGGCCCTCGACCGGTCGTACGCCCAGCAGGACGGGCACGCCCACGGCCGCCAGCTCCTCACCCACCGCGCGGGCCAGCAACGCCCAGCCGCCGCCCGGGGACAGGGAGTCGCCGACCCGCATGACCACCGGCAGCAGCGGGCTGCCGCCGGGCTTGAAGCCGAGGACACGGGCCTGCGCCGGGGCGTCCTCCGCGGTGATCCGGCCCTCGGCGAGGTCGGTCAGGAAGTCGCCGCGCCCGCGCGCCGCCAGCTCCTCCTCCTGGCGGGCCTGCATCAGCACGACGGCCAGGATGCCCGCGGCCCGCTCGGCGGCGATGCGGTGGACGGGCGCGAGGGGGCCGCGTACCGGGAGCAGGACCAGGCGGGCGCGCACCGATCCGGTCCCCGGACCGCCGCCCGGCACGTCCACCAGGACCACCCCGGTCGGCGGCGGCGCGTCCTTGTGCTGGCCGCGCAGCCCCTCCCACACCTGGAGCGGGTCGGCCCCCTCGGGCCCCGACCCGGCGGCGTACAGGAGCTGGCCGTCGGTGGTCTCCAGGAAGACCGGGTTCCCGCTGAAGTCGGCCAGGATGGCGAGCACCTGGGGGACCCCGCCGCCGCCCAGCAGGGCCTCGGTGCAGCGGCGGTGCACCTCCTCGGCGCGCTGGAGGAGGGCGTAGTGGTGGTTGACGATCTCGGTGTGGATCTCCTCCGTCACCGTCACGAACGGCACCTCGCGGTGCAGCGCGACCAGCGGCAGTCCGGTCGCGCGGGCGGTGTCGACGAGGGTGGCGGGCAGCCGGGAGAACCGCGCGCCCAGCTCCACGACCAGGGCGGCGATGCCCCGCTCGGCTAGGGTGCGGACGAACGCCCGCTGCTCGGTCGGCCGGGTGCCCAGGCCGTAGCCGGTGGTGAGCAGCAGCTCGCCGCCCTTCAGCAGCGAGGCGATGTTCGGCACCTCGCCCGCGTGCACCCAGCGCACGGTGCGGCCCAGCCGGTCGGCGCCCGCCAGGATCTCCGGGAGCCCGCTGCGCAGCGCGGGCAGCTCCAGCGCCCGCTGCACGGTGATCCCGGCGCCCTGGGTGTCGAATCCGCTGCCCGTACCGCTGTCCATGGAGCGGACGCTACCTGGGCGGACGCCTCCACGGCACCTTCCGTCAGAGCGGTTCGATGTTGTGGTTGAAGCGGAAAACGTTGTCGGGGTCCCAGCGCCGCTTCACCTTGCCGAGCCGCAGCGCGTTCCCCACGCCCAGACCGGCCCGCACCCGCTCCGGGCCCTCGTCACCGACGAGGTTCAGGCAGACCGCGCCGGTGGTCCACGGCCGGACCCCGGCACGGACGTCCCGCACCCAGGCGATCGCCCGTTCGTCGTCGGCCGGGTCCGCCCAGATCCCGAAGGGGTGCACCGCCCAGGCCGCGTTCCGGTACGGCACCGGGTACTCCGCCGGCCCCGAGGCGATCGCGCCGCCCAGCGGGAACAGCACATGCTGCGAGCCGCTCGGCACCGGCATGCCCTCCGCACCGCCGCACCAGGCGTCCACCGCCTCGTCGGGCAGAGCGGCCAGACACTCGGCCGACCCGTGGTTCCGCAGCCCGGACGGAAGGTCGAGCAGGCACTGCACCTCGCTGTACGGCACCGGGCCGACGACCTCCGCCTCGTGCGGCAGGGCGAGCAGCGGTCCGGCGACCTTGCGCAGCCCTTCCTCGCCGCCCACGAAGGTCACGAGGGCGGCACACACCGGCTCGCCGTCGGCGAGGTACACCACCGCGCCGCCCGCCTCGTCGGGACCGGTGCGGATCACCTCACGGAAGGCGCGGACGACGTCCGGGCCGGACGACGGCGGGTACCGCAGCAGCGCCACCGAGAGAACCGGCAGTTCGTGCAGTTCGAGAGTGAGCGCGGTGGCGACGCCGAAGTTCCCGCCGCCGCCGTGCAGGGCCCAGAACAGCTCCGGGTTCTCGTCGGCGTTGGCGTGGACGCGCTCACCGTCGGCGGTGACCAGCTCGACGCCGATCAGGTTGTCGACGGCCGTCCCGAAGAGGCGGTCCAGCCATCCCGACCCGCCACCGAGCACGAACCCACCGACCCCGATGCCGGGGGCCCGCCCACCGGCGGCGGCGAGACCGTAGGGCCGGGTCGCCCGGTCCAGACGGCTCATGACGGCCCCGCCCTGCACACGTACGGCCTCCGCCGCCGGGTCGACGGTCACCCCGTCCATCCGGCGCAGGTCCACCACCAGCGCGGCGTCGGCGGTCGCCGAGCCCGCCACGGAGTGTCCGCCGCCGCGCACCGCGATGTGCAGGTCCAGCTCCCGCCCGAACCGCACCGCCCGGACCACGTCGGCGTCGCCCGCACACTGGGCGATCACGGCCGGATACCGGTCGATCCGGCCGTTGAAGACGGCCCGGGCCTCGTCGTATCCCGGGTCTCCGGGAGCGAACACGTCCCCGCCCAGATCCTCACGTAGCTCAGCGAGGGCCGTGTGTGCCTTCGACGGCGGAGCCATGACTATCAGCCTAGGCAACAGCGCGCCCCTTAGGGGCGCGGGGCCCTGTCTGATATGCGGCTGCCGCCGCGTGGGCGCGACCAGCCCCCACAAACCGGCACCCGAGCGGCGGCCGCTACCCTCCGTACGCGCCCGACGCAGTCAGTCGCAGCGCCGTGTCGATCAACGGCACATGACTGAACGCCTGCGGAAAGTTCCCCACCTGCCGCTTCAGCCGCGGATCCCACTCCTCCGCCAGCAGCCCGAGGTCGTTCCGCAACGCGAGAAGCTTCTCGAACAGCTTGCGGGCCTCGTCGACGCGTCCGATCATCGCGAGGTCGTCGGCCATCCAGAACGAGCAGGCCAGGAAGGCCCCCTCGTCGCCCGGGAGGCCGTCCACGCCCTCCTCGCCGCCCGAGGTCGGGTAGCGCAGGATGAAGCCGTCCGGCGTGGACAGCTCCCGCTGGATCGCCTCGATGGTGCCGATGACCCGCTTGTCGTCCGGCGGCAGGAAGCCCATCTGCGGGATCAGCAGCAGCGAGGCGTCCAGCTCCTGGGAGCCGTACGACTGGGTGAAGGTGTTGCGCTCCTTGTCGTAGCCCCGCTCGCAGACGTCCCGGTGGATGTCGTCGCGCAGCTCCTTCCAGCGCTCCAGCGGGCCGTCCGCGTCCCCGGACTCGATGAGCTTGATGGTGCGGTCGACGGCGACCCAGGCCATCACCTTGGAGTGCACGAAGTGCCGGCGCGGCCCGCGCACCTCCCAGATGCCCTCGTCCGGCTCGTCCCAGTGGTCCTCCAGGTAGCGGATCAGCTTCAGCTGGAGGAGGGACGCGTAGTCGTTGCGGGCGAGGCCGGTCATGTGGGCCAGGTGCAGGGCCTCGGTGACCTCGCCGTAGACGTCCAGCTGGAGCTGGTGCGCCGCGCCGTTGCCGACCCGGACCGGCGCCGAGTTCTCGTAGCCGGGCAGCCAGTCCAGCTCGGCCTCGCCCAGCTCGCGCTCGCCCGCGATGCCGTACATGATCTGCAGGTTCTCGGGGTCGCCGGCGACCGCGCGCAGCAGCCACTCGCGCCAGGCGCGGGCCTCCTCGCGGTAGCCGGTGCGCAGCAGCGAGGACAGGGTGATGGCCGCGTCGCGCAGCCAGGTGTAGCGGTAGTCCCAGTTGCGGACGCCGCCGATGTCCTCCGGCAGGGAGGTCGTCGGCGCGGCGACGATGCCGCCCGTGGGGGCGTACGTCAGGGCCTTCAGGGTGATCAGCGAGCGGACCACGGCCTCGCGGTACGGGCCGTGGTACGTGCAGTGCTCGACCCACTCCCGCCAGAAGTCCTCGGTCGCCTGCAGCGACTGCTCCGGCTCCGGCAGCGCCGGCGGCTGCTTGTGCGAGGGCTCCCAGGAGATCGTGAACGCGATCCGGTCACCCGGGGCCACCGTGAAGTCCGCGTACGTGGTCAGCGCCTTGCCGTAGGTCTCGGCCTCCGTGTCGAACCACACCGAGTCGGGGCCCGCGACGGCGACCGTCCGGCCCTCGTGCTTGTGCACCCAGGGGACCACCCGGCCGTAGGAGAACCGCATCCGCAGCACCGAGCGCATCGGCACCCGGCCGGTGACGCCCTCGACGATGCGGATCAGCTGGGGCGCGCCGTCACGCGGGGGCATGAAGTCGGTCACCCGGACCGTGCCGCGCGGGGTGTCCCACTCCGACTCCAGGATCAGCGAGTCGCCGCGGTAGGTGCGGCGCGCCGCGGTCGGCGGCTTCGAGTCGGCCGCGTGCGCCGGGCCGAGGCGCCAGAAGCCGTGTTCCTCGGTGCCGAGCAGACCGGCGAAGATGGCATGCGAGTCGAAGCGGGGCAGGCACAGCCAGTCCACTGTGCCGTCCCGGCAGACCAGGGCAGCAGTCTGCATGTCTCCGATGAGTGCGTAGTCTTCGATGCGCCCGGCCACGTGCAACTCCAGTCGAACGGCCACGTCACCCCCCAGGCAAAAGGGGGCTGTCGCTAGTGCGGTCAAGGGGGGTTGTTGTTGTGCGTCATTAAGTCGTCAAGCGGTGAAGCAAAGCAGCCCGCCGCGCCCTGAGGCAAAACGACAGTCATAGCTCAACGAACTGCCAAGCTCTCGTTGTTCCGGGGGTGACGGGCGGGGGTGTGCCGTGTTTTCCGGCCGGGCTCGGCAGCGAGTGTCCGAGCAGGATACGACGCACGTAGATGATCTGCGTGCCGCTCCGGGCAACCCGTGTGGGCCGAACGGGTGAGCCCTGGGTGAAATGCGGGTAAGGCAGGCCCCACGTCTGTGCCGACGTGTGTACGGAGCGTGGCCGGAAGCCATCTCTCCGCGGCGCTGATACCCTGGTAGCCCGTGGACCGGTGGGCACGAAACCCCCGAACCGCAGCGACGGCACCACCCCGGAAACTCCAGGACGGCAGCCGTACCGCACGACAGACCGCGACCACGGGAGCCCCCTCTTGGCCATGCCGCCGCATGCTTTTAGAAACAGCGCAGCCACGACGACCAAGCACATCTTCGTCACCGGGGGTGTCGCCTCCTCGCTCGGCAAGGGCCTGACGGCCTCCAGCCTGGGCATGCTGCTCAAGGCCCGGGGCCTGCGCGTCGTGATGCAGAAGCTCGACCCGTACCTGAACGTCGACCCGGGCACGATGAACCCCTTCCAGCACGGTGAGGTGTTCGTCACCAACGACGGCGCCGAGACCGACCTGGACATCGGCCACTACGAACGTTTCCTCGACCGCGACCTGGACGGCTCCGCCAACGTCACCACGGGTCAGGTCTACTCCACGGTGATCGCCAAGGAGCGGCGCGGCGAGTACCTGGGCGACACCGTCCAGGTCATCCCGCACATCACCAACGAGATCAAGCACCGCATCCGCCGCATGGCCACCGACGAGGTCGACGTGGTCATCACCGAGGTCGGCGGCACGGTCGGCGACATCGAGTCGCTGCCGTTCCTGGAGACGGTCCGCCAGGTCCGCCACGAGGTCGGCCGGGACAACGTGTTCGTGGTGCACATCTCGCTCCTGCCGTACATCGGCCCGTCCGGCGAGCTGAAGACCAAGCCCACCCAGCACTCCGTGGCCGCCCTGCGGAACATCGGTATCCAGCCGGACGCGATCGTCCTGCGTTGCGACCGTGAGGTGCCGACCGCCATCAAGCGCAAGATCTCGCTGATGTGCGACGTCGACGAGGCCGCGGTCGTGGCCTGCCCGGACGCCCGCTCGATCTACGACATCCCGAAGACCGTGCACGGCGAGGGCCTGGACGCCTACGTCGTCCGCAAGCTGGACCTGCCGTTCCGCGACGTGGACTGGCGGACCTGGGACGACCTGCTCGACCGCGTCCACAACCCCGACCACGAGATCACCCTCGCGCTGGTCGGCAAGTACATCGACCTGCCCGACGCCTACCTCTCGGTCACCGAGGCGCTGCGCGCCGGCGGCTTCGCCAACAAGGCCCGAGTGAAGATCAAGTGGGTCACGTCGGACGACTGCAAGACGCCGGCGGGCGCCGCCGCGCAGCTCTCCGACGTCGACGGCATCTGCATCCCGGGCGGCTTCGGCGACCGCGGTGTGCTCGGCAAGGTCGGCGCCATCCGCTACGCCCGAGAGAACCGGATCCCGCTGCTCGGCCTCTGCCTCGGCCTGCAGTGCATCGTGATCGAGGCCGCGCGCAACCTGGCCGACATCCCGGACGCCAACTCCACCGAGTTCGACTCCGCCACCGGCCACCCGGTCATCTCCACCATGGCCGAGCAGCTCGACATCGTCGCCGGTGAGGGCGACATGGGCGGCACCATGCGCCTCGGCATGTACCCGGCCAAGCTGGCCGAGGGCTCCATCGTGCGCGAGGTCTACGACGGCAAGGAGTACGTCGAGGAGCGGCACCGCCATCGCTACGAGGTGAACAACGCCTACCGCGCGGAGCTGGAGAAGAAGGCCGGCATCCAGTTCTCCGGCACCTCCCCGGACGGCAAGCTCGTCGAGTACGTCGAGTACCCGCGCGACGTCCACCCCTACCTGGTCGCCACCCAGGCGCACCCGGAGCTGCGCTCCCGCCCGACCCGCCCGCACCCGCTCTTCGCGGGCCTGGTGAAGGCCGCGGTCGCGCGTCAGCAGGGCGCCGTCGAGCAGGAGAATTCGAAGTAACACACCAGTTGTACGGTGGCCGGGGTGCATACCTTCAAAGGTGCGCACCCCGGTTTTTTCCGCGTACGTCTGGAAGGGTTCGGCATGACGATCAAGGACACCCCCGAGGAGTGGGAGATCCGGGCGACGGAGACCCCTTTCGTGGGCAACAAGACCTCCGTCCGTACGGACGAGGTGGTCATGCCCGACGGCACGGTGGTCCGTCGCGACTACCAGGTCCACCCCGGCTCGGTCGCCGTCCTCGCCCTCGACGAGGAGGACCGCGTGCTGCTCATCCGCCAGTACCGGCACCCGGTCCGGCAGAAGCTCTGGGAGATCCCGGCCGGTCTGCTCGACATCCCCGGTGAGAACCCGCTGCACGCCGCCCAGCGCGAGCTGTACGAGGAGGCCCATGTCAAGGCCGAGGACTGGCGGGTGCTGACCGACCTGTACACCACCCCCGGCGGCTGCGACGAGGCCGTACGGATCTTCCTCGCCCGTGATCTCTCCGAGGCCGAGGGGGAGCGCTTCGAGACGGAGCACGAGGAGATCGACCTGGAGTACGCGCGGGTGCCGGTCGACGAACTGGTGCGCCTGCTCCTCGCCGGCGATCTGCACAACAACTGCCTCGTGACGGGCGTCCTCTCCCTGGTCGCCGCCCGCAACGGCGACGGCCTCGACGCGCTGCGCCCGGCCGACGCGCCCTGGCCGGCCCGCCCCTTCGAGTCCTGAGCCACGTTCCCGGGGCCTGTGTCCGCCCTTCGAGCGTGCCGGTGTGACCATCGCCTGATCCGATCGGGCGATGTGCCCGCCGCGCTCTGCCAGGAACGTCCTCGCACGTGAACTAGGCTCGATGCGATTGAGCCGAAACGCCCGAACCGGAGCCCCGGCGGGCCTGCGTGTGCGGTGGGACGGGAGTGTGGCCCGTGACGGATCAGGCGGTGGACACAGGCGGCGCACGGCGGTCGGCGCCCGCGGCCACGGACGACCGGTTCCTGGGCCGTACAAGGGAGTTGAAGGAACTGCGCGCCGACATCGAGCGCGCGGGCCTGGACACCATCGCCGGCCGCAAGGCCCCCCGCGCCAGGGTGCTGCTGATCGCGGGCAGGCCCGGCTCCGGCCGCACCGCCGTCGCCGAGGAGCTCGTCCGGCAGGTCGTCCCCCGCTACCCCGACGGGGTGCTGCGCGCCCGCCTCGCCGAGCCCGACGGCACCCCGGTCCCGGTCGAGCGCACCGCCCGCGACCTCCTCACCGCGCTGCGGCTGCCGACCCCGGCCGGCGCCGCCGCGGACGACCTCACCCACGCCCTGCGCACCGCCCTCGCCAAGCGCCGGATGCTGCTCCTGCTCGACGACGCGCCGGGCGCCGAAGAGGTCGACGTGCTGCTCCCGGACACCCCGGACTGCCTGGCCGTCGCCGTCTCCGGCGGCCCGCTCACCGGGATCTCGGACGTCCGCCCGTGCACCCTGGGCGGCCTGGACACCAAGTCGGCCGTGGAACTCCTCACCCGGTACACCGGCTCGGTCCGCATCACCGTCGATCCCCGTTCCGCCGAGTCGCTGGTCGAGGTGTGCCAGGCGCAGCCCGCCGCGCTCGCCCTGGCCGGCGGCTGGCTCGCCGCCCGCCCCCAGGCGGCCGTCTCCGACCTCGCCAAACGCCTGCACGCGGAGGCGGACGACGGTACGGCGCTGGCCCGGGTCTTCCGGTTCGTGCACGACCAGCTGCCGGGCCAGTCCGCGCGGATACTGCGCCTCCTCAGCCTGGCCCCGGCCGGCCTGGTCGACCCGCACACCGCCTCCTCCCTGGCCGGCTGCTCGGTCGACACCGCCCGCATCACCCTGGACGAGCTGGTCCGCCTCGGCCTGCTGCACCCGGTGGCCTCCCCGCTGCCCCAGTACGTGGTCCCCGGCTGCCTGCACCCGCTGCTCCGGGTGCTGGCCGAGAGCCAGGAGCGGGCCGGCGAGCTCCAGCTGGCCCGCGCCCGGATGCTGGAGCGCACGGTACGGCTGCTGCAGTCCTGCCGGGCGATCACCGAGACCGACAACCCGCAGGCCCGCGAGAAGCTCCAGGCCCTGCCCCGGGAGCTGCGCTTCCCCACCCCCCGGGCCGCCGCCGACTGGCTGCGCATCCGGCGCCCGGCCCTGCTGGCCGCCGCCCGCGCCGCGGTCGCCGACGGCGAGCTCGACACGCTGGCCCGCCGCCTGATGGCACAGCTGGTCAAGGCCATGGTGGCGCACCTCGGTACCCAGGCCGCGGCCCCCGACCTGTACGGCATCCACCGGCTCGTCCTCGATGTCGCCGAGCGCCGCGACCTGCCCCGGGAGCAGGCCGCCGCACTGCTGAACCTCGGCGACCTGGACGCGCAGACCGGGCGTACGGCAGATGCACTGGTGCGCTATCGGTCTGCGCTGGACGCCGGACGCAACGCAAATGACCCGTACGCGACCGGTCGCGCAATGGAATCCGTAGGTGGCTCCTATCAGGAGCTGGGGGACTACGACCGGGCCGCCGACTGGTTCGGCCGCGCCCTCGCCGAGCGCCTGGCCCGCGACGAGCGTGCCGAGGCAGCCCGGCTCTACGGCCGCATCGCCGGCGCGCACACCTACGCGGGCCGCTACGGGGAGGCGCTGCGGTCCTGGCGGGCGGCGGTTTCCGGCCACCGCAAGAACGGTGATGTGGCCGCG
This sequence comes from Streptomyces sp. NPDC058457, assembly GCF_042720695.1. Taxonomy (NCBI): domain Bacteria; kingdom Bacillati; phylum Actinomycetota; class Actinomycetes; order Kitasatosporales; family Streptomycetaceae; genus Streptomyces; species Streptomyces sp. NPDC058457. The sequence continues at coordinate 22,987 of NZ_JBHXLU010000112.1, forward strand.
CAGGCAAGGGCGTTGAGCGAGCTGGCCCGGGTTCAGGAGTACGCCGGCCGGCCCGAGGAGTCGCTGCGCACCTGCCAGGAGGCGGTGGAGTGGGCGCGCCGCGCCGAGGACGCCCGGCTCCAGGCGGCGCTCCAGTTGCGACTCGCCGACACGCTGGAGCGCCTCGGTGACTCCATCGCCGCGAGCCTGCACCGCTCGGCCGCCGAGCGCATGCTGAGTGATGAGTCTCTCGACCCTGCGGACCCCTCGGACCTGGACTCCGACCCGGAACATGACGCTAACGCCTACGAAATCCGTAGTGCTTCCGGCCAAGATTGATGCAATGAAAGGCTAGACAGTCGGAACGCCTTCATTAAACTGGCTCTGCCGCCGGTTCTTCCGCGGTGTCTCCTGGTATGCCGCCGCATGCCGGGTATGTGCGTCTATGCCCCCACACCCTCTGAGCCAAGGACCGTGATCCACGTGAAGGTCGGCATCCCCCGCGAGGTCAAGAACAACGAGTTCCGGGTGGCCATCACCCCGGCCGGCGTGCACGAGCTGGTGCGCCACGGCCATCAGGTCGTCATCGAGCGTGGCGCCGGTGTCGGCTCGTCGATCCCGGACGACGAGTACATCGCCGCCGGGGCCGCGATCCTGGACACCGCGGACGAGGTGTGGGCCACCGCCGACCTGCTGCTGAAGGTCAAGGAGCCGATCGCGGAGGAGTACCACCGCCTCCGCAAGGACCAGACCCTCTTCACCTACCTGCACCTGGCCGCCTCCAAGGAGTGCACGGACGCCCTCCTGGAGTCCGGCACCACGGCGATCGCCTACGAGACCGTCGAGCTGCCGAACCGGGCGCTCCCGCTGCTCGCGCCCATGTCCGAGGTGGCCGGCCGGCTCGCCCCCCAGGTCGGCGCCTACCACCTGATGCGCGCCGCCGGCGGCCGTGGCGTCCTGCCCGGCGGTGTCCCGGGCGTGCTGCCCGCCAAGGCCGTCGTCATCGGCGGCGGCGTCTCCGGCTGGAACGCCGTGCAGATCGCCATCGGCATGGGCTTCGACGTGACCCTGCTCGACCGCGACATCAACAAGCTGCGCGAGGCCGACCGGATCTTCGGCACCAAGGTCAAGGCCGTCATGTCCAACTCCTTCGAGCTGGAGAAGGCCTGCCTGGAGGCCGACCTCGTGATCGGCGCGGTGCTCATCCCGGGCGCCAAGGCCCCGAAGCTCGTCACCAACGAGCTGGTCTCCCGGATGAAGCCGGGAAGTGTCCTTGTCGACATCGCGATCGACCAGGGCGGCTGCTTCGAGGACTCGCGCCCCACCACGCACGCCGAGCCGACCTTCAAGGTCCACGAGTCGGTCTTCTACTGCGTCGCCAACATGCCCGGCGCGGTGCCCAACACCTCCACCTACGCGCTCACCAACGCCACGCTCCCGTACATCGTGTCGCTGGCGGACAACGGCTGGGCGGAGGCGCTGCGCCGTGACGCCGCGCTCGCCAAGGGCCTCAACACCCATGACGGCAAGGTCGTTTACAAGGAGGTCGCCGAGGCGCACGGCCTGGAGCACGTGGACCTCGACACGCTGATCGGCTGAGCAGGACCCGGCAGGCAAGTCACCTTTTCGTAAAGGCGATACGTCAACAAGACGCGTCAATCGCGCACAACCGGCCGGACCTTGCCCGACAAGGTCCGGCCAGATGTGTGTATGGTCACTTTGCGACTTGCGGTCAACTCGCCTCGAACGTAACCCTTCGACCGATTCGCACACCGGTGAAACCTGCTGTGCGACGGCCGTACGCCCTTGACAGCGGGATGTTTCATTGCCGACACATCCTGCCGGGTACGGCGGATTGTGTTGCTGCGAACACCCGACACGCCATAGAGTCGCCGACTGTCGGCATGGTGCCACGCTGACCTGTCTAGAAGTTTCCTGGTCACCAAGGAGGTAAGACGACTTGTGAATGAGTCGACATTTTCTCCCGGGGGTGGTCAACCAGGAATGCCGGTGAGGGACCAGGGTCCCGCGGGGTTCGAGGCTGTCGGCTCCGTCGCGGTGCGCACCTTCGCAGCCCATCAGAGTTCGCTGACCACGCGGACAGCACACCAGAGCATGGATGGCCATCACGTGAACGCCATGGCCGGCGACGGAAGTGGCGCGCCCCACAGCCAGTTCGCCGACTACGACGAACTGCCCGACGGGCACTTCTACGACCCCGACGCCGAGTACGAGCCCGATCCGGAGTACGCGGCCACGCTCGCGCCCGACGCGGCCCGGCAGCGCCGCGAGCGCGTCGGCCCGACCGGGCGCCCGCTGCCGTACTTCCCGATCCCGGGCCCGGTGACCAGTCACGGCCCCGCGACGATCATCGCGATGTGCAACCAGAAGGGCGGCGTCGGCAAGACCACGTCGACCATCAACCTGGGTGCCGCGCTCGCGGAGTACGGCCGACGGGTGCTGCTCGTGGACTTCGACCCGCAGGGCGCGCTGTCGGTCGGTCTCGGCGTCAACCCGATGGAGCTCGACCTCACCGTCTACAACCTGCTCATGGAGCGGGGCATGGCGGCGGACGAGGTGCTCCTTAAGACCGCGGTCCCCAACATGGACCTGCTGCCCTCCAACATCGACCTGTCGGCCGCCGAGGTCCAGCTGGTCTCCGAGGTCGCCCGAGAGTCGACGCTGCAGCGCGCACTGAAGCCGCTGCTGCCCGACTACGACTACATCGTGATCGACTGTCAGCCCTCGCTCGGCCTGCTCACGGTCAACGCGCTGACGGCCGCCCACAAGGTGATCGTGCCGCTGGAGTGCGAGTTCTTCGCGCTGCGCGGTGTCGCGCTGCTGACCGAGACCATCGAGAAGGTCCAGGAGCGGCTCAACCCGGAGCTGGAGCTCGACGGCATCCTCGCCACCATGTACGACTCGCGCACGGTGCACAGCCGTGAGGTCCTGGCCCGTGTCGTCGAGGCCTTCGACGACCACGTCTACCACACGGTCATCGGCCGCACGGTCCGCTTCCCGGAGACCACGGTCGCCGGTGAGCCGATCACCACGTACGCCTCCAACTCCGTCGGTGCCGCCGCCTATCGCCAGCTCGCCAGGGAGGTGCTCGCCCGGTGTCACGCCGAGTGAGTCTGCCCGGGGCCGACGAACTGTTCCGTACGACCGGGGGGATGGCGCTGCAGCCGTCCACGCCCAGGCGCCCGGTCAACGGCGAGGCCCGGGTGCCGGCTCCCGCGGGGGAGAGCGACGAGACGGCGGCCGCGGCCGCCGAGGACGTGCCCCAGTCGGTGCCCGTGCAGGGCGGCGACGGCGAGGGCGCGGAGCATGTGGCGGCGGAGGCCGAGTCGGCCGACGCCGGGGAGTCCCGCAACCACGCCGCGCAGTCCGTCACGGTCGCGCCGTCGGCGGAGCGGTCCGTGCGGCAGCAGGCGGCGCAGGAAGGTTCTGCCGGTTCCGCCGCGCAGGGGCAGCCCCGCAAGCAGCGGGGCGGCGGCCGGGCTCCCGCCCGGCGGCCCAGCGGGCGCGAGCGGCACGACGAGAAGATCACCGTGTACGTCTCCGCCGAGGAGCTGATGGACCTGGAGCACGCCCGGCTGGTGCTCCGGGGCGAGCACGGGCTGGCCGTGGACCGGGGTCGGATCGTCCGCGAGGCGGTCGCCGTGGTCCTGGCCGACCTGGAGTCCCGCGGGGACGCGAGCATCCTCGTACGACGGCTGCGCGGGCGGTAGGGGTAGCCTGCGGGGGCTATGACCTCGACCGACGCTCCCGCTTCCGGTTCCGGTCCCGGCCGCAGGCGTGCGCTGGGGCGGGGGCCGGGGGCTCCTGTGGCCGAGGTCGGGGGTCCGGCTGAGGCCGGTGGTGCGTTGTGCCCACCCGTTCCTCCCCCAGTGCCTGAAGGGCCTGGGGGGACCCCCAGCGGAACGCCTGCCCACAACGCGGGCGAGCCTGAAGAGGAGCCCGGCGCTGTCGAACCCCGGACCTCCGGCACCGAAGCTCCAGAAGGCGCCGTCCCCACCGAGATCCCCGACGGCGTCTTCAAGGTCCGCCTCGCCAACTTCGAGGGCCCCTTCGATCTCCTCCTCCAGCTGATCTCCAAGCACAAGCTGGACGTCACCGAGGTCGCGCTCTCCAAGGTGACCGACGAGTTCATGGCGCACATCCGGGCCATGGGGCCGGACTGGGACCTCGACCAGACCACCGAGTTCCTCGTCGTCGCCGCCACCCTGCTGGACCTCAAGGCCGCCCGGCTGCTGCCCGCCGCCGAGGTCGAGGACGAGGCCGACCTGGCGCTCCTCGAGGCCCGGGACCTGCTGTTCGCCCGGCTGCTGCAGTACCGCGCGTACAAGCAGATCGCCGACATCTTCAACCGGCGCCTGGACGACGAGGCCCGCCGCTGGCCCCGTACCGTCGGCCTCGAACCGCACCTGGCCGAGCTGCTGCCCGAGGTCGTCATCAGCATCGGTCCTGAGGGGTTCGCCAAGCTCGCGGTCAAGGCGATGCAGCCCCGACCCAAGCCGCAGGTGTACGTCGACCACATCCACGCCCCGCTGGTCAGCGTCCAGGAGCAGGCCGGGATCGTGGTGGCGCGGCTGCGGGAGCTGGGGGAGGCCAGCTTCCGGGTGCTCGTCGAGGACACCGACAACACACTCACCGTCGTGGCCCGCTTCCTGGCCCTCCTGGAGCTGTACCGGGAGAAGGCCGTCGCCCTCGACCAGGAGACCGCCCTCGGCGACCTGATCGTGCGCTGGACCGGCGGGGACGGCGGGGCCCGGCTGATGGTCACCGACGAATTCGACCGGCCGCCCGAGCCGCCCAAGGAGGACAAGGCGTGAGCGAGGACACCACGGAGCTGCCGGCCGGGCTACGCCCGGTCGCCGAACTCGACCTCAAGCCGGCCCTGGAGGCCGTCCTCATGGTCGTCGACGAGCCCGCCACCGCCGAGCACCTGTCCAAGCTCCTGGAGCGGCCGAAGCAGACGATCACCAAGGCGCTGCGGGCGCTGGCGGAGGAGTACACCGCGCAGGGCCGCGGCTTCGAGCTGCGGTTCGTCGCGGGCGGCTGGCGCTTCTACACCCGGGGCGAGTTCGCGCCTGCCGTCGAGCGGCTGGTCCTGGAGGGCCAGACGGCCCGGCTCACCCAGGCCGCGCTGGAGACCCTCGCGGTCGTCGCGTACCGCCAGCCGGTGAGCCGCAGCCGCGTCTCGGTCGTACGCGGGGTCAACTGCGACGGCGTGATGCGCACCCTGCTCCAGCGGGGTCTGGTCGAGGAGGCGGGCGCGGAACCCGAAACAGGTGCGATCCTGTACAGGACGACGAACTACTTCCTGGAGCGGATGGGCCTGCGCGGCCTGGACGAGCTCCCGGAGCTCGCGCCCTTCCTCCCGGAGGCGGAGGCGATCGAGGCCGAGACCCAGGAGGGCGTACCGTCGTTCGATCCGGACGCACCCGATGCGCCGGATGCAGACGACGCAGACGACTAGACGGAACTTTGATGCGAAGCAGCAGCGGCAGGAACAGCAGCGGAAACAACGGCGGGAGCCGTGGTGGCAACAGCGGCGGCCGCGGCGGGAGCAGCGGTGGCCGCGGTGACTACCGCGGCGCCGGGAACGCCCGCGACGACAAGCAGGGCGCCGGCCGGCCGAAGAAGCCGCGCCCGGAGGAGCGGCGCTACGACGTAGGCCCCGGTGCCACCCAGGACGGCCCGAAGTCGGGTCGTGGCGCCTCGGCGCGCGGCGGTGCCAAGGGCGGCCCCAGGCAGGGGCAGGGCACCGGGCGCGGGCGGTCGGCGCCCGCCACCTCGCGTGAGTACGACGCCCGCGCCGAGGAGCGCAACCGCGAGCGGTACGCCGGCAAGCCGGACGTGAAGCTCCCCAAGACCTTCCCGGGCGCCGAGCAGGAGGGCGAGCGGCTGCAGAAGGTCCTCGCCCGCGCGGGCTACGGCTCCCGGCGCGCCTGCGAGGAGCTGATCGAACAGGCCCGGGTCGAGGTCAACGGCGAGATCGTCCTGGAGCAGGGCAAGCGGATCGACCCGGAGAAGGACGAGGTCAGGGTCGACGGACTGACCGTCGCCACGCAGGCGTACCAGTTCTTCTCGCTGAACAAGCCGGCCGGCGTGGTGTCCACCATGGAGGACCCGGACGGGCGGCAGTGCCTCGGCGACTACGTCACCAACCGGGAGACCCGGCTCTTCCACGTGGGGCGGCTCGACACCGAGACCGAGGGTGTCATCCTGCTCACCAACCACGGCGAGCTGGCGCACCGGCTGACCCACCCCAAGTACGGCGTGAAGAAGACCTACCTCGCGCACATCGTCGGCCCGATCCCGCGCGACCTCGGCAAGAAGCTCAAGGACGGCATCCAGCTGGAGGACGGGTACGCGCGCGCGGACCACTTCCGGGTCGTCGAACAGACCGGCAAGAACTACCTCGTCGAGGTCACCCTGCACGAGGGCCGCAAGCACATCGTCCGCCGCATGCTGGCGGAGGCCGGGTTCCCGGTCGACAAGCTGGTGCGGGTCGCCTTCGGGCCGATCACCCTCGGCGACCAGAAGTCGGGCTGGCTGCGCCGGCTGTCCAACACCGAGGTCGGGATGCTCATGAAGGAAGTCGACCTCTAGACCCGTCTGGGGTCTCAAAACCCCGTAAAGGGATGTGTACGGCTTTCTGGCGGCCGGTCCTGGGTAGTCCGGGACCGGCCGTCGTCGTATTCGCGAACGGGGCTCCAGCGGCCGCTGAGGCCTTGCGCGGCCCCTGTCCGCTCTTTATAGTCGTGAAGACTATTAGTTGCATCGATCATCGAGGGGGTGGACGGGCGCATGCAGGGCTACGACAAGTACGCCTTCGAACCTTTCGCCGTCACCGTCGACCTCGCCGTCCTCACCCTCCGCGCCGGAGCCCTGCACGTGCTGCTCGTCGAGCGCGGGCAGGAGCCATACGCCGGACAGTGGGCGCTGCCCGGCGGCTTCGTGCTGCCGCGGGAGTCGGCCGAGACGGCGGCCCGGCGGGAACTCGCCGAGGAGACCGGCCTGTCGGACGTGTCCGGACTGCACCTGGAGCAGATGCGCACCTACAGCGAGCCCGACCGCGACCCGAGGATGCGGGTCGTCTCCGTCGCCTTCACCGCGCTGCTGCCCGACGCCCCCGAGCCGCACGGCGGCGGGGACGCGGCACAGGCACGCTGGCTGCCGTACGACCCGGGCCGGCCGCTAGCCTTCGACCACGTCCGGATCCTGGCCGACGCTCATGAACGGGTCGGCGCGCAGCTGGAGTACAGCTGTCTCGCCACTGCCTTCTGCCCGCCCGAGTTCACCCTCGGCGAGCTGCAGAACGTCTACGAGACCGTGTGGGGCGTCGCGCTGGACCGCCCCAACTTCCGCCGCAAGGTGCTCGCCACCCCCGGCTTCGTCGAACCCGCCCCCGGCGCCGCCCGGTTGACCGGCGGCCGCGGCAAACCGGCCGCCCTCTACCGCGCGGGCACCGCCACCGCGCTCCACCCGCCCCTGCTCCGCCCGTCCCGGGAAGGACGCCCCGCATGACCAGCAACATCGGCGACAAACGCGCCGCCACCGGCTCCCTGATCGGTCTCGCCCTCGGGGACGCGCTCGGCTTCCCCACCGAGTTCAACGACGTGCCGTCCATCCTCGCCAAGTTCGGTCCGTGGCGGGAGATGGAGCTGCCGCAGCGGGCCTTCGTTTCGGACGACACCCAGATGACCATCGCCGTGGGACACGCGATGCGCACCGCCATGGACCGCGGAGTGCTCGCGCCCAAGCGGCTGGAGCGGCCGCTGCGCGAGGAGTTCGTGAACTGGTACCAGTCGCCCGAGAACAACCGGGCGCCCGGCCGGACCTGCCTGCGGGCCTGCAACCTCCTGAAGGAGGAGGGGCGTCTCTGGCAGGACGCCAGCCAGATCGACTCCAAGGGCTGCGGCGCCAACATGCGGGTCGCGCCCGTCGGGCTCGCCCCCGGGCTGAGCGACGAACAGCGCGCCGGCGCCGCCCAGTTGCAGGCAGCGCTCACCCACGGCCACCCCACCGCGCTGGCCGCCTCCGACCTCACCGCGCGTGCCGTACGGCTGCTCGCGCAGGGGACCGAACCGGACCAGCTCGTCGACCGGCTGCGGTCGTACGCCCGCGAGAACCGCACCCGCCACCACCGCACCTGGCTCGGCGACCTGTGGACGCGGAGCCAGGACGCGACCCCCGAGGAGTTCATCGCGCGCGGCTGGGACGAGTGCCTGGAGATCCTCGACCGGCTCCAGGAGGCCGTGCGCACCGCCTCGCCGGAGGCCGACCCGTGCCTGGCCACCGGCGCCGGCTGGATCGCCGAAGAGGCCCTGGCGACCGGTCTGCTCTGCTTCCTGCTCTTCCCCAGCGAACCGGTGCTCGCCCTGCGCCGGGCCGCCTGCTCCTCCGGCGACTCGGACTCGATCGCGTGCCTCACCGGGGCCTTCGCGGGGGCCTGGCTGGGCGAGGACGCCTGGCCGACCGAGTGGGCCGACCGGATCGAGTACCGGGGCGACCTGATGACCCTGGGCGCGCTCTGGGACTCCTGAGCCGGGTCAGCGCCGCCCGGTGCGCCCGGCGCCCGGCACCACCCGGTGGTCCGCGTGCGTCCGGAGGGCCGAGGTCCGGCGGGTCCGGAACAGGAAGTCGGCCACGCGCGCGTGGTCCGGCTCCGCCGGGAGCGGGGTGCCGTGCAGCGCCCGCTCGGTCTCCGCGGCCAGCCGGGCCATCCGGGACTCGACCTCCGTCCAGGAGATCTCGCCCCGCTTCACCGCCAGGAACTCCGGGCGCCGGTCGCCGACGTCGATCGTCAGCTCGCCGGTGCGCAGCAGGTCACGGGCGCTCGTCAGCAGCCGCAGCAGATGCATCGCGTGCTTCCAGCGCGGGGCGCCGTGCGCACGGACGTCGGCGTCGAGCTTTCGGCGCTGGGCGAGGGCGTAGCCGGTGAAGGAGTCGTGGGCGCGCCGGGAGAGGAAGGCGGCGCGCAGTGCGAGCAGCTCGCGGCCCGTGTCGTCGAGGTGCTCGACCAGGGGCGAGTGCAGGCACTCCAGGATGTTCGGGTTGGCCCGCAGCGCCAGCTCGCAGAACCGCTCCAGCTCCCAGGAGAACCGCTCCTCGCCCGGCCCCTCGACATGCGTCGGCGGCTGCTCGAAGCCCCAGAACAGGGGAGTGGGGGCGAGGAACACACCCCGGCGGTCGGTGTCACTGTCCTCCGTGGCCAGACCGAAGGCCCGCGACCCCATGACACAGGCGTAGATCGTGTGGTCGCGTACCAGGTCCTCGGGCTCCATGCCCAGGAGCGTATGTGGCCGGTCACCCCAGGGTGATCGAATTTCCGCTCACCGTGATCGACTCGGCCGGCAGCGGCCTGGTCGCCGGGCCGTGCGCGACCGAGCCGTCGGCGATGTGGTACTTGCTGCCGTGGCAGGGGCAGTCGATGGTGCCGTCCGTCACCTGGTTCACCGTGCAGCCCATGTGCGTGCAGATCGCCGAGAAGGCCTTGAACTCGCCCTTCGCCGGCTGGGTCACCACGACCTTCTGGTCCTTGAAGATCGTGCCGCCGCCCTCCGGGATCTCGCTCGTCTGCGCCAGCACCTTCCCGGCGGCCGCGCTCGCCGCCCCGGACGAGGCGGGCGTCTCGGACGAGCCGGAGGAGCCGTTGTCGCTGTAGTTGCTGCATCCCACGCAGGTCGCGGCGAGCGCCGCGGTACCCGTCGTGAGCACGCTGCGCCGAGTGGAGCCGTCGGTCATGTCGTCACCCCGAACGTGCGGAAGAACCAGAAGGCGGACGTCAGCCAGACGAGCGTGAGCACGGCGAACACCAGCCCACCGACGATCGGCAGCAGCCAGCCGGGGAGTCGCTCCGAGCGGAGCAGCAGCATCTTGGCACTGAAAACACCGAAGAAGAAGCAACCCAGGATGGAGTGCCACAAAACGCGCGTTTCGTACGTCTGATAGCCCAACGCGTACAGGCAGTGCACCGCCACGGGTACGGCGACCAGGAACGCGATCCGCCCCGACCAGCGGTGCAGCGCCGACGCCCAGCGAGGTCCCGGCAGCCTGCCGTACATCATCAGCGCGGAGACCAGCTGGACGAGCGCGAAGAAGAACGCGGTCGAGGCGAGCCAGGACTTCACCGCGCGGGTGCTGCTGAAACCCGCGAGGTTGAAGGCGGTCCCGGTCGGCTGGTGGACCCTGCCGTACACACCGAGGGCGACCGCGACCGCGGCGGCCACCAGGACGGGGACGAGATAGCGGGCGGGGTGCGGGCGGCGATGGTTCGGCTCGGGCGACGGCCAGCTCTGGGTGGCGGCGTTCGGGTCGACGGTCATGGTCGGCTCCCTCGGGTCACGGCCGGGTGTCAGGGGACGACTGGGTTCGCCGTCAGCTGCTGTCCGTCGACCGTCACGGCACCGGTCTCCGGGTCGATGCGGGGTGCGGCCGAGGGCTTGCCGTCGCGGTCGACGATGCCGACCTGGCGGCCGTCGGCGAGCACGATCCAGCCGCCGTCGACCTTCGCGCCCCGCACGGTCGCCGTGGCCCGGTACAGCCCCGACCCCTTGACGGCCCGCTGGGCGGTGAAGGCGTAGTGGCCGCCGTCCAGGTCGACGGCCCCGCGAATGCGCCGGTTGTCCTGGAGCGTGCCGTTCAGTACGGCGCCGTGGCTGCCGGTCAGCTTCATGCTGCCGTCGGCGTTCACCCGGCCCTTGAGCCAGGACTCCTTGCTGTGCCCGTCGCAGAAGTACGCGATCGCCCTGCCGTCGCGGACCGAGACGGCGACGGAGGACGAGTCGTCGGCGGTACGGCCTGCGTATGAGGCGTCGGCGATCTTCGACGCAGACGCAGACGCAGACGCAGACGCGGACGGCGATGGCAACGGGATCGGGGACACCGTGGTCTTCGTCGGTGCCGGGCTCGGTGACTTCTCCTGGTAGGACGACGAAGCGGTCTTCGTCCCCGTCGTCGCGTTGAGCGTCAGCATGAACAGGCCGAGCAGCAGACCCGCGAGCAGGGTCAGCAAGGGACCGGGACGTTTCATGGCGGGCCTCCCCCGAGGCGGGTCTGCCTGCCATCAGAGCGGATCGACGGGCCCGGCGTAAAGAGGCGCACAGGCGTGTTTCGCCCCAAGTAGCGGAATGGGGTACTACACGTGACATTGGGGCCATGGCAGGCAACGGCCTCGTCTCAGCGGGCGGGCGCGGCGCACGGGCCCGACGGCGAGCTGACTAGGCTGGACGGATCAAGAGGCCGACGTCAGAACAGGAGCGGTGCCGTGGCGGTACGAGCGGTCCGGGGGGCCGTCCAGCTGGAGCGGGACGAGGCCGGGCACATGGACGAGCAGGTCGGAGCGCTGCTCACGGCCGTCCTGGAGCGGAACGGGCTGACCACCGACGACCTGATCAGCATCTGGTTCACGGCCACCCCCGACCTGCACAGCGACTTCCCGGCGGCCGCCGCGCGCAAGCTCGGCATCGTCGACGTACCGCTGATCTGCGCCCAGGAGCTGGACATCGCGGGCGCCATGCCCCGGGTCGTCCGGATACTGGCGCACATCGAGTCCGACCGGCCGCGCGCCGACATCAGTCACGTCTACCTCGGTGCCGCGGGCGCTCTGCGCAAGGACATCGCCCAGTGAGAACCGCGCTCGTCATCGGCACCGGCCTGATCGGTACGTCCGCCGCACTCGCCCTCGTCCAGCGGGGCGTCGTCGTCCACCTCGCCGACCACGACCCCGAGCAGGCCCGTACCGCGGCCGCGCTCGGCGCCGGCACCGACGAGGCGCCCGAGGGGCCGGTCGACCTGGCGCTCGTCGCCGCTCCGCCCGCCCATGTGGCCGCCGTCCTCGCGGACGCGATGAGCAGGGGCCTGGCGCGCGGCTACGCCGACGTGGCCAGCGTCAAGGGCGGCCCGCGCCGGGAGCTGGAGGAGCGCGGCCTGGACCTGACGTCGTACATCGGCACGCACCCCATGTCCGGCCGGGAGAAGTCCGGGCCGCTGGCCGCCACCGCCGACCTCTTCGAGGGCCGGCCCTGGGTGCTCACCCCCACCCGGGACACCGACACCGAGGTGCTGAACCTCGCCCTGGAGCTGGTCTCGCACTGCCGGGCCGTCCCGGTGGTCATGGACGCCGACGCCCACGACCGCGCGGTGGCCCTCGTCTCCCACATGCCCCACCTGGTCTCCAGCATGGTCGCGGCCCGCTTGGAGCACGCCGACGAGTCGGCCGTACGGCTGTGCGGACAGGGCATCCGGGACGTGACGCGGATCGCCGCCTCCGACCCCGGGATGTGGATCGACATCCTCTCCGCGAACCCCGGCCCGGTCGCCGACCTGCTCGCCGACGTCTCCGCCGACCTCGACGAGACGGTCCGCGCCCTGCGCGCCCTGCAGTCCTCCGACGACGACAAGCGGCGCGCGGGCGGGGCCGGTATCGAGGACGTGCTGCGCCGCGGCAACGCCGGTCAGGTCCGGGTGCCCGGCAAGCACGGGTCGGCGCCGCGGGCGTACGAGGTCGTGGCGGTGCTCATCGACGACCAGCCCGGTCAGCTGGCCCGGATCTTCGCGGACGCCGGGGCGGCCGGGGTCAACGTCGAGGATGTGCGGATCGAGCACGCGACCGGCCAGCAGGCCGGCCACGTCCAGCTCTGGGTGGAGCCGAAGGCCGTGCCCGTGCTCACGTCGGCGCTGCGGGACCGGGGCTGGGCACTGCGGCAGTAGCGCTGAAAACGGCGGTCCCGGGGGCCGGTAACCTTGTGCGGGGCGCACTGCCGCCCGTACACCACCCACCACCCTGCACCCGGAAGGTGTCCCCCCGTGGAAAACGGCGCCGTAAAGCCCGTGATTGTCGCGATCGACGGCCCCTCGGGCACCGGCAAGTCGAGCACGTCCAAGGCCGTGGCCGAGCAGCTCGGCCTGAGCTACCTGGACACCGGCGCCCAGTACCGGGCCATCACCTGGTGGATGGTGACCAGCGGCATCGACCTCACCGACCCGACCGCGATCGCCGCGGTGGCCGGCAAGCCGGAGATCGTCTCGGGGACCGACCCGGTCAAGCCGACGATCACCGTCGACGGTGTGGACGTCGCCGGCCCGATCCGCACCGAGGAGGTCACCTCCAAGGTCAGCGCGGTCAGCGCGGTACCCGAGGTGCGGACCCGGATCAGCGAGCTGCAGCGGTCGCTGGCCCGCGCCGCCGTGGACGGCATCGTCGTCGAGGGCCGGGACATCGGCACCACCGTGCTGCCCGACGCCGACCTGAAGGTCTTCCTCACGGCCTCCCCGGAGGCCCGTGCGGCCCGCCGCAGCGGCGAGCTGAAGGGCGCCGACGTCAACGCCACCCGCGAGGCTCTGGTCAAGCGGGACGCGGCCGACTCCACCCGCAAGACCTCGCCGCTCGCCAAGGCCGGCGACGCGGTCGAGGTGGACACCACCGAGCTGACGCTGGCCCAGGTCATCGAGTGCGTCGTCACCCTCGTCGAGGAGAAGCGGGCCGGGAAGTGAGCGTTCCGTCGCAGCGGGGCGCCGAGACCGGGCGCCGCATCGGAGTCGGCCTGATGTACGGGCTGTGGAAGCCGCGCGTGCTCGGCTCCTGGAAGCTGCCCGCGCACGGCCCGGCGATCCTCGCCGTGAACCACTCCCACAACATAGACGGCCCGATGGTCATGGGCGTGTCGCCCCGACCGACGCACTTCCTCATCAAGAAGGAGGCGTTCGTCGGGCCGCTCGACCCGTTCCTGACCCGGATCGGCCAGCTGAAGGTGGACCGCCAGTCCGCCGACCGCATGGCGATCACCCGGGCGCTGGGCGTCCTGGAGGCCGGGGGAGTGCTCGGCATCTTCCCCGAGGGCAGCCGGGGCGACGGCGACTTCGCCGCACTGCGCGCCGGGCTCGCCTACTTCGCGGTGCGCTCCGGGGCGCCCATCGTCCCGGTGGCCGTGCTGGGAAGCTCCGAGCGGCAGGGGCGGTTGATAAAAGGGCTGCCCCCGCTGCGCTCCCGCGTCGACGTCGTCTTCGGCGACCCCTTCGAGGCGGGCGACGGCACCGGCCGACGCACCCGCAAGGCCCTGGACGAGGCCACCGAGCGCATCCAGAAGCAGCTCGCCGGCCACCTGGAAAACGCCAGGCGTCTGACCGGACGCTAGGCGAGACTTAGTAGTGGATCAGCCCATATGGGAGCCCATAGAGGGTGCGGTCCACCGATCACCACGATGAACGACGAGGTACGGACTTCATGAGCGACCACATCCAGCCCGGCGACTCGGCTGAGCACGAGTACGACCACGGGGCGCTCGGCGACGCCGAGTACGCGGAGTTCATGGAGCTCGCCGCGGAAGAGGGCTTCGACATCGAGGATGTCGAGGGTGCCATCGAGGCGGCCGGTCACGGCCCGCTGCCCGTCCTGGCCGTCGTCGGCCGCCCGAACGTCGGCAAGTCGACTCTGGTCAACCGCATCATCGGCCGCCGCGAGGCCGTCGTCGAGGACAAGCCCGGGGTCACCCGGGACCGCGTGACCTACGAGGCCGAGTGGGCGGGCCGCCGCTTCAAGGTCGTCGACACCGGCGGCTGGGAGCAGGACGTCCTCGGCATCGACGCCTCCGTGGCGGCCCAGGCCGAGTACGCGATCGAGGCGGCCGACGCGGTCGTCTTCGTCGTCGACGCCAAGGTCGGCGCGACCGACACCGACGAGGCGGTCGTACGCCTGCTGCGCAAGGCCGGCAAGCCGGTCGTGCTGGCCGCCAACAAGGTCGACGGACCCAGCGGCGAGGCCGACGCGTCCTACCTCTGGTCCCTGGGGCTCGGCGAGCCGCACCCGGTCTCCGCCCTGCACGGCCGCGGCACCGGCGACATGCTGGACGCCGTCCTGGAGGCGCTGCCCGACGCGCCCGAGCAGACCTTCGGCGGCGCGGGGGTCGGCGGACCCCGCCGGATCGCCCTCATCGGCCGCCCGAACGTCGGCAAGTCCTCCCTGCTCAACAAGGTGGCGGGCGAGGAGCGCGTCGTCGTCAACGAGATCGCCGGCACCACCCGCGACCCGGTCGACGAGCTGATCGAACTCGGTGGCATCACCTGGAAGTTCGTCGACACCGCCGGCATCCGCAAGCGCGTCCACCTCCAGCAGGGCGCCGACTACTACGCCTCGCTGCGCACCGCGGCGGCGGTGGAGAAGGCCGAGGTCGCGGTCATCCTGATCGACGCCTCCGAGAACATCTCGGTGCAGGACCAGCGGATCGTCACCATGGCCGTCGAGGCGGGCCGCGCGGTCGTCCTGGCCTTCAACAAGTGGGACACCCTCGACGAGGAGCGCCGCTACTACCTCGAACGCGAGATCGAGACCGAGCTCGCCCAGGTCGCCTGGGCGCCCCGTGTCAACGTCTCCGCGCGCACCGGCCGGCACATGGAGAAGCTGGTCCCCGCGATCGAGACCGCTCTGGCCGGCTGGGAGACCCGTGTCCCCACGGGCCGCCTCAACGCCTTCCTCGGCGAGCTGGTCGCGGCCCACCCGCACCCGGTCCGGGGCGGCAAGCAGCCGCGCATCCTGTTCGGCACCCAGGCCGGCACCAAGCCGCCGCGGTTCGTCCTGTTCGCCTCCGGCTTCATCGAGGCGGGCTACCGCCGCTTCATCGAGCGCCGGCTGCGCGAGGAGTTCGGCTTCGAGGGCACGCCGATCCACATCTCCGTGCGGGTGCGCGAGAAGCGCGGCGCGAAGAAGAAGTAGCCGCATGCGTGAGGGG
>NZ_JBHXLU010000113.1:0-10050 GCF_042720695.1 Streptomyces sp. NPDC058457
GGGGAGACGCGTCCCCAGGGGGGAAGCGGGGGCGCGCCTCCCGGCTTCAGAGGTCCGCCGCGATCGCTTCGAGGAACGGCACCTGGACCGTCCGCAGCGTTCCGTCGCCCAGGTGCAGCAGACCCCGGCCCGGCTGCGGCGCCTGCCCGACGACGCCCCGGGTCAGCTTCACGCCGATCACCTCGCCGTCGCTCAGCCCCTGCGGGGAGAGCAGCATGCCGGTGCGGTTGCGCTTCACCTGGCCCATCCAGCCGGCCAGACTCAGGGCCAGCGACTCGGCGTTGCCGGCCGCGAGGACGCCCCAGCCGGTGCCGGCACCGCCGCGGGCGAGCAGCGCGAGGTCGGGGTCGATCTCGGCGCCCATGAACAGTTCGGCGTCGTCCACGACGATCACGCCCTGCTCCTCCGGCACGTTGCCGAGCGCCTGACGGAACTCCTGTGCCGTCACCTCGGCGTCGGTGATGAGGGCGGCCACGCCGGGCCGTCCCCGCAGCTGCCGCAGCGGCGAGCGCCGCGGTGCGAGCACGATGAGGCCGGCGCCGGCGGCCAGCAGGGACTCGGCCGCGGTGAGCAGGGCGGTGCTGCGGCCGGTGCGTGGCGGCCCGGCGATCACGAACGTCGGCACGTCCGCCAGGTCCGGGGAGAGCGAGGTGAGCGTGTCACCGCCGACGGCCACCAGGGGCCGCATGGGACCGCCCCGGGTGTGCAGCGCGAGGGCCTCGGCGTACGTGATCTGGTCGGGGAGCACGTCGAGGCGGATCGGGCGGCGCGCGGCCGGGACCGGGGACTCGCGTCCGGTCAGCTCCCGGCCCAGGGTGACCAGGATCCCGGCCTGGGCGGTGCCGGACAGGTCCTCGCCGAGCACCGCGATCTGCGCCTCGCTGAGGTCCTGGGTGCGGATGCCGCGCCCCGGTGCGGGGTCGGTCGGCGCGGACTTGCCGGGGATGCCGACGCTGGAGTAGTCCTGCCGGTCGTTGAGCCTGAGGACGATCTTGTCCTCGGTGGTGCCGGAGAACCTGCTGCTGCCCAGCACCCGGTCACCGGCGAGCACCACGTGGATACCGACGCCCGCGCCGTCGCGCAGCAGCCGGATCATGCGCTCCATGTAGCTGCCGTTGTCGTACTGGGTGAACTCGCGCTCGAAGACCTCGAACCGGTCGACCATCAGCACGATGTGGGCGAGCCGTTCCTCGGCGGGCTGCGCCCGGCGCAGTTCGGTCAGGTCGGCCGTGCCCCGTGCGCCCAGGATGCTCTGGCGGGCGGTGAGTTCGGCGCCGAGGCGGTCCAGGAGGCGGCCGAGGCGCTCGGTCTGGTTGCGGTCGACGACGGCACCGCAGTGCGGCAGCGCCGTCAGGGCGTTGAGCGCGCCGTTGCCGCAGTCGATGCCGTACAGGTGGACGTCGTCGGCGCCGTGGGCCTGGGCGAGGGCGGCGGCCAGGGTGCGCAGGGTCTGGGAGCGTCCGCTGCGGGGCGAGCCGACGATGTGCAGGTGGCCGGCCCGGTCGAGGTCGAGGACCAGGGGGACGCGGCTCTGCTGGGCGGGCAGGTCGACCACGCCGTACTCCACGGCGGGCAGGGCCGCTTCCCGCTCGGCGGTGGGCTTGGGCGCGGGCGGCGGTGTCCACGGGAGCAGCTCGGGCAGCGGCGGCAGCCAGGGGCTGGGCTGGCGCGGTACCTCGGCGAGCCGGGCCGCCTGGGCGACGGCTCCGGCGAGCACGGCCAGGTCGGTGACGGCCTCGGTCTGTGCCGCGCCCGAGCCGCCCCGGGAGCGGGCGGCAGGCAGCGGGCCGCCGAGGTTCTGCCAGGTCACCGGTTCCGCGCGGACGGACGCCTCGGTCCCCACGGCGGCCTGCCCGCCGGGGCGCCGGCCGCCGACGCGGCCGGACTGGAACGGCAGCAGGGCCGAAGGACCGAGCCGGGCGTAGGCGCGGCCCGGGTTGGCGGGCGAGATGTCCCCGGAGTCGGGGGCGTCGATGATGTCGCGGCTCTCGCTGGTGTCGGTGGTGCGCAGCGCGATCCGCAGGTTGGTGTTGGCGCGGATGTCCGGGGTGACCGCGCCGCCGGGGCGCTGGGTGGCCAGCACCAGGTGGATGCCGAGCGAGCGGCCGCGCTGCGCGATGTTCACCAGACCGGAGATGAACTCGGGCAGTTCCCGGGCCATGGACGCGAACTCGTCGATGACCAGCAGCAGTCGGGGCAGCGGGGGCAGCACGTTGCCGCCGCGGGCGCGCTTGTCGAGGTAGTCCTCGATGTCCTTGGCGGCAGCCTGCGCCAACTGGGTCTCGCGGCGGCGCAGTTCGGCGCCGAGGGAGACCAGTGCCCGCTCCACGAGTCGGGTGTCGAGGTCGGTGACCAGGCCGACGGTGTGCGGCAGGTCGGCGCACTCGGCGAAGGCGCTGCCGCCCTTGTAGTCGACGAGGACGAACGTCATCTCGTCGGGCCGGTTGACCACGGCGAGGGTGGCGACCAGGGTCTGCAGCAGCTCGGACTTGCCCGAGCCGGTGGTGCCCGCGATCAGGGCGTGGGGGCCGTCGCGGACCAGGTCGACGGCGAACTCACCGTCGTATCCGATGCCGAGCAGGGCCCGGGTGCTGCGGCCGCCCAGCGACCAGCCGGCCACCACGGCCTCCGCGGTGGGCGGTTCGATGTGCAGCAGGTCCAGCAGGCGTACGGAGCCGGGCAGGGCGCTCTCGTCGCTGTCGCCGACACCGCGCAGCGGGGCCAGGGCACGGGCGAAGTGCTCGTACCAGTCGGGTTCCGGCGAGTCGCTGCGGACGTTCTCCAGCGCGGCGCCGGAGCCGGTGCGCACCCGGGACGTGGTGGCGCCCGGTTCGGTGACGACGACGGCGCCGCACTCCTCGGGCAGCAGCCGTTCCTCGCGGTCGATGCAGATCGTGTGGACGCCCACGGACGGGCCGTCGCGCAGCAGCGCGATCACGCCGGGCAGCGAGCGGGCCCGGCGGGCCTGTTCGAGGACGACGAGGACGTCCGGGTAGCCGTTGGCTCCGCCGCGGGTGACGTCGGGGCCCGCGGCGGTGCGGGAGGCGACGAGCTGGCCGAGTTCGCCGATGCGCCGGGCCAGGGAGTCGGCGGTGGAGCCGATCAGGGCGTAGGCGTCCTCGCCTTGGGCCTGGGTGTGGGGCAGCCAGCGGGTCCAGGACCAGTCGCGTTCGCCGTCCGGTCCGGCCAGGACGACGATGCGCAGGTCGGTGGGGCTGTGCAGGGCGGCGGCCTGGGCGGTCAGCCAGCCGGCCAGCCGGGTCGCGCCCGGTCCCGCCACGCCCGCGACGCCGGCCCGGCGCAGCGCCACGGCGACCGGCACCTGGTTGAGCCACGGCACGGTGGAGCGCCGGTGCTCGTCCTGCTCGGGGTCGTCGACGCTCACCGACGAGGGCAGGTCGGTGGTGCCGACCCGTACGGTGAGGAAGTCGGGGTCCTGCCAACGGCGTTCCCACAGCCGTTCCGAGGGCTGCACCGCCATCTGGAGCAGTGTCGCCGGATCGGGCAGCGACAGCCGCAGGTTGTGCTGTTCCTCCAGTACGGCGGCGTCGATGTCCGCGCGCACCCGGGCCAGCGTCCGGTCGTACTCCTCCTTCTTCTCCAGGTACTTGAGCATCGCCTGCTTGCGGCCGCCGAACTGGGTGACCAGGGCGGCGATCGGGGAGAGCAGGGCGATGAAGACGAAGGACCAGCGGTGGGTGACGAAGATGGCGATCGCCGCGCTGCCCGCGGGCAGCAGCAGGATCGGCAGCAGCGGGATGGGCCGCTTGTCGGGCTTGACCGGCGGCGTGGGCAGCCGGAACCTGGCGCCCGCGGCGGGCGGCAGGAACCTCGGCGGCCGGTTGAACTCCAGGCCGAGACCGTCCTGGGCCGGGGTCAGCGGGGCGCGGGCCGTCGGGCGTGAGGTCAGCTCCAGCAGGGTGTCCCCGACGGCGAGCTGGCTGCCCGCCCGCCACGGGCCGGGGTCCTGTGCGGGCTTGCCGTCGAGCAACGCCCCGTCCGTCATGAGGAGTTCGGCGCCTCCGTCGAGGCGGACCCGGATCCGGGCCGCGAGCGGCGGGGCGCCCTCGGCGAGGCGGATCCGGCTCAGGGGGCCGCTGCCGATGTCGTAGTCGCCCGGGACCAGCCGGAAGACGGTTCCGGCGCCCGGGCCCGACACCACGCGGACCTCGGTACGGCCCTCGGGCTCGGGTTCCCGGGGAAGGGGGGCGCCGAGCCCGAGGTCCATGCCGTCCCGGACACCGGCGCCCTGGAGGGTGGTGCCCGGGTCGACGGGGGTCGAGCCGATGTAGAGGGACGGCTCCCCCGCGGCCGCATCGGCATACCCGACGGCCCGGGCCAGCTCGGCCGCGAACCTGCCCGTCTGCGCGGACGGTTCGGTTTCCACGGCGACGGTGGCGGACACCCCCTCGACCTGCGGGTCACGCACGCTGACGGTCAATCGCACTGCTCATCGTCCTTCTTGTGTGGAGGCTCGGGTGGAGGTGGGTGCGGCACCGCCCGCCGTGCCGGCGGACCGGGCCGGTGGGTCAGGAGAGGTTGGAGCCGAGCTGGCTGTCGGTCTGGTCGAAGGCCTCGCCGACGGACTTCACGTACTGGCCGATCCCCTGGAGGCCCTGGTTGACCTGGTCGAAGCCCTTCGCGAACTCGTCGAAGAACGGCGAGAACTTCTGCTGGGCGGCCGGCGTGCTGTAGCCGTCGGCGAGCAGGTTGGAGATCTTGCCCTTGACCTCGTTGAGCTTGTCCTGGAGCTGGGAGAAGTCGTTGAGCAGGGCCTGCGAGGTGGAGGCGGTGGTGTCCGAGTTGACGGCGTAGTTGGGCATGGGAGAACTCCTTGCTGGTTGTTGGTGCGATCCGTCCCTTCGGGGACGGAGGACTGGGTGCGGACCGCGGGGACGGCTAGCGGCCGCCGCCGGCGTCCGGGCCTTCGGTGGGGCTCGTCGGCGCGGTGACGAACCCGTCGCTCGACGGGGACGACGGCTCGCTGCCGGTGTTCGACTGCGAGTCGGAGGTGCTGATCGGGGGGACGGCGGGCCGTCCCGGGGTGCTGCTTCCGTCCGAGGGGGTGGGAGCGGGCGGCGGCACGGCGGGGGCGTGCGGGGTGGTCGGGGAGGGCGGCAGCGGTACGTTCGCCGGGTCCACCGGGGCCGGAGTGGCGGGGCGCGGCGCGGTGGGCGAGGGCGGGATGGGCACGTTCGCCGGATCCACCGGGGTCGGGGTGGAGGGACGTGGGGTGGTGGGCGAGGGCGGGATGGGCACGTTCGCCGGATCCACCGGAGCCGGAGTCGCCGGGTGCGCCCCTGCCGGTGTGTTCACCGGGGCCGGGGGCGTCGGCTGCGCGACCGGGGCCGGGGCGGCCGGCGGGGCGGCGGGGGGTGTGTTCGGCGAGCCGGTCGAGGGCCTGGGGCCGGTCTTGACGGGGATCTTGTCCGTGAGGCCGTCGATCGCACGCCCGAGGCCCGCCTTGCCGACCGGCCCGGCGCCGAGTTTCGGTGCGGAGTTGGCGATCTCGCCGGCCGCGACCTCGTTGGGGTCGCCGCCCTGGGCGACGCCCACGCCGATCTTCGTCCCGAGGGTGGCGCCCTCCTCGACGAAGCCCCCGACCTGGTCGGCGGCCCGCTTGCCCACGGTGTCCCCGGCCGCGGGTTCCGTGGTGTCGCCGAACCGGCCGCCCTTGCCCTCCTCGACCGGAGGGTTCCCGCGCCTCTTTCCGATACTGCCGATGCCTCCCTTGAACGCGGCTCCGGCCACCGCCCCGGCCGCAGCCCCCGCGAACACGCCCGCGGCCGTGATCTTGTCGCCGTTGGCCGCCTTGGCACCCGCCTCCAGCGCCGAGTTGGCCAGGAAACCGCCGGTGACCTCCGTGGCGACCTTCCCGACGGGGTTGGCGAGGACACCGCTCACGACTTTGCTGTTGGTGAGGGACTCCCCGATCTTGGTGATCGACGCGCTGCTCTTGGCGATGAAGCCGGAGTTCTTCACGGCGGCCACGGCAGCGGGAGCGATCGCCTCGACGGCCCTGCCGCCGAACTTCAGCAGGGAGCCGCCGGGGACGATCCCGAGCAGGCCGACGACGAAGTCACCGGCCTTGATACCGCCGGTCTGACTGGCGATGACCTGGTTGAAGACGAACAACGCCCCGCCTAGCAGCGCGCCGACCACGGGGAAGAACACCGCCACGACGGCGACGAGGGCGGCCAGCAGGATCTGGACGAACGGGAAGTCCTTGAAGAAGTCGGCGATCTTCTGGAAGATGTTCCGCTCCGGAATCGCCTCCTGTGCCGCCCGGTCCAGCACATCGGCACACTGGCGCTGCGCGCTCTCCCGCATCGACCTGGCCTGATCCGCCAGGCTCTTGGCCGCGTTCAGCTGGGACCGGCCGGCGTCGATGGCGTCCTGGGTGCCGCGCGCCGCGGACTTCTCCGCGTCCGTCGGGTTCGGGCCGAGTTCCTTGGGCGTCTGGTTCGCCTGGGGCGCGGCGGTCCGCGCCTGGTCCACCGCCCGGTCGAAGGTGTCCTGGGCCTCGCGCAGCCGCGGCATGTAGTCGCTGTAGGCCTGGGCCGCGTCGTGGTAGGAGGTCATGGTCTTGGTCAGCTTGTCCGGGAGATCGTCGCCGATCTTCTCCTTCAGCTGGTCCATCGCCGAACCGCGGCCCTGCGAGATCGTGCCGTCCTTCTTCAGGACGTTCAGCGCCTTCTCCGCGGCGTCCCCGATGTCCCGGTACCGCTTCATCACGCCCTGGATCAGGTCGGGGTCGCCGGGCGTCGGGTCCGAGTCCATGCCAACGAGCTGGAAGTCCTCGGGACTCGCGTGCCGACGTGCCATTGGGGTCCCCCGGTCCGGTGCCAGTTGGTGGTGTTCGCCAGGTACACGGGGTCGGCGTCGCGAAGGGTTCAAACCGAGTTCGCATCGAACGTTTTCACCGGGCGGCTCCGTGTAGTCGGTGCAACGGAACCAGGGAGGGCATGGGTGGACACGATGAGCAGCAGCACGGACCGAGGTTCGGGGCGCAGGCCGACGACCGCCGCGGTACGGACACTTCTGCGTGCCCTGGTGGCGCTGCTGGCGGCGTGCCTCGTGGCGCTGGGCGGGACCGGCTCCGCGCACGCGGCGGGGTCCGACGACGGCCTGGTCAAGGTGTTCGTGGTGCCCGACCCGGCGCAGACCGGCGGGCAACTCGCCACTCTGCAGTCGATCGCCGCCGCCACACTGGGCGACGCCTCGCGGTCCGGCGAGATCTTCGACCTCAACCGCGGCCAGGCGCAGAAGGACGGCGGGGCCCTGAACAGCCCGGACGACCAGCTGCACCCGGGCTGGATCCTGCGGCTGCCGCAGGACGCCTCGGGATCCGACGTCCAACTGGCCCGGGACACCGGGAGCCAGGGCGCGACCTCCGCTCCCCCGGCCTCCGGACAGCAGACGTCCCCGCCGGGCGCTCAGCAGTCCACGACGTTCACCTTTCCGCTGGCCGCGGCCGTCGCGGTGCTCGGCACCATCGTGCTCGCCCTGGTCACCGCCGGCATCGTCGGCAGGCGCAAGGTGCGGATCGCGTACGACGCCGTACGGCGCGCCGTCCGCCGGCTCGGCGAGCCGATGCGGCGCAGGCGCCGGCTGATGCAGCGCCAGGCGACGGGCCGCCGGTTCGCCACCGACGCGGATGCGGTACGACGCGCCTACGGCACTCTGGGCGAGTTCGCACCCACCCGGCAGCGGTCGGAGCGGCCGGTGCACGCGCTGCGCGTCGACAGCACGGGCGTGACGGTGTGGCTCACGGCGACCGACACGGCCGACGCCCCGTGGACGAACACCGACGGCACCCGCTGGCGCCGCCCCGCGGCCGCCACCGGCTGGCTGACCCGTGGCGAGGACACCGCTGCGACGGCACAGACCGCGGTCGGCTCCGCCTGCCTGGTGCGCGCGGGCACGGACGCCGACGGCGAGCCGGTGTTCGTGGACCTCAGCCGGCTGGACGGCGTCCTCAGCGTGAGCGGTGATCAGAACATCGCCCGGGACGTCGTGCAGAACGTGCTCGCGGAGATCGCGCGGACCCGCCCGGAGACTCCGGTGACCGTGCTGCGCGGGGCGGACGGTGCCCTGCCCCTGACCGTGCCGCCGGGCCTTCGGCAGCTTCCCCGGGTCGACGCCCCTGCCCCGGCGCCGCCCGCGGAGGAGCAGGGGACGGTGCGTGCCGGAGCGGTGCGCAGGCCGGTGCGGGGCCTGGTCGTGGTGGCCGGGACGCCGGGCGAGTCGGCGGCCGCCGAGCTGGCCGCCCTGTGCGGGCCGGGCGGCGCGGGCTGGACCGGTCTGGTGTGCGGCGAGGCCGCCGGCGCGCACTGGCGCTGGCGGACCGACGCCGACGGGCATGTCGACATCCCGGTGCTGGATGTGCGGCTCACCGTTCCGGCCTGAGATCGTGACCGGCCTTGGCCCGCAGGGTGTTGAGGGCGTAGTGCCGCCGGGACTTGACGGTTCCGGCGGGTATGCCGAGGAAGCGGGCCGTCTCCTGCGCGGTGCGGCCGCACAGGTAGGTGTGCAGGAGGACCTCCCGGTGCTCGGGGGACAGCTGCCGCAGCAGGTCGGTCGCCTCGATCGCGGTCAGCACGGCGCCGGAGTGGTCGGGCAGGGGCACGTCCCGGTCGTCCGCGCCGATGGTCTCGTGCCGGGCGGTGGCGCTGCGCATCCGGTCGACGACCAGGTTGCGGGTGACCTTGAGAAGCCAGCCCCGTACCGATCCCTCGGTGCTGTAGAGGCGTTCCGCGTGCGGCCAGGCGCGGATGAGGGTCTCCTGGACGATGTCCTCGGCCGTGTGACGGTCGTTCAGCAGCTTCTCGGCGTAGGCGATCAGTGCCTTGGCGTGGTCGGACATCATGGTGTGCAGCAGCTGGTCGCGACGCGCGGCCGAGGCAGCGGCCGCGTGCGTGGTCGTGGTCATCTTCGAGTTCCTGACGGGGAATGCGGTACGCACCTCCCGCTCCGGACGGAGCGGAGCGGGGAGCGTAGGCAGGGCCCGCTTCCGGAACTCTGACCGAACTCTGAAGGACTTCTGACGGATTACTGACGTGGGGCCGGACCGGGTGCGGCGAGGCCCTTCAGCCGCTCGCGGAGGTCCGTGGCCTCCGGGTGGTCGAACTCCTCCAGGATGCCGAGCGCTTCGCGCCAGGCGAGCGCGGCCCGCGCGTCGTCGCGGGCCGCGTGGTGGGTGTCGCCGATGTGCACCAGCGTGTCGGCCTCCAGATAGCGGTCGCGGATCTCCCGGTACAGCTCCAGGGCGTGCCGGTAGCACTCCAGCGCGCGGTCGTGGTGTTCCAGGTGGTGGTGGGCGTAGCCGAGGCTGTCCCAGGCGGCGGCCTCGCCGTTGCGGTCGCCCGTCTCCCGGTGGACCTGGAGCGCCCGGCCGCACTCCTCCAGGGCGTCCTCGTACCTGCCCATCAGGATGTACGTCCATCCGACCTCGTTGGCGATGCTCGCCTGGACGCCCCGTTGTCCGGTCTCGCTGTAGAGGGCGCTCGCCCGGGCGTAGTGGTCCAGGGCCGCCGCGTGGCGTGCACGCCGGTTGGCGAGGAAGGCGGCGTAGCGGTGGGTCCTGCCCTGCCCGGCCCGGTCGCCGATCTCGCCGAACAGCTCCAGGGCGCGCGACAGATGCGCGTCGGCCTCGTCCCACCGCTCGAAACGGCCGCTGACGAAGCCGAGCGCCCGGTGCCCGTACGCCTGGCCGCGTATGTCGCCCAGGCGTTGGGCGGCCCCGACGGCCGTGGTCTGTGCGCCGAGTTGTTCCTCCCAGCGCCCGATGCGGTCCAGGTACAGCTCCAGGGTGGTGGCCAGCTGCCAGCTGTGTTCGCCGCTGCCGTGCCGGGCGTCCTGCTCGATCACCGAGAGGAGGACGGACCGGTTGGTCTCCAGCCACTGGTCCGCGGCTGCCTGGTCGGGCAGCCCCGGGTCCGTCAACCCCCGCGCCTGGGGCCCTAGCCCGCTGCGTTACCCGCGGGGTGCCAGTGTATTATAAAAAAAAGAAGCAGACCACCACAAATCAACAGTATAAAAAAGTTGTAG
>NZ_JBHXLU010000113.1:10060-30175 GCF_042720695.1 Streptomyces sp. NPDC058457
CTTCAGGTCTTCGTCTTTTTTTTTGTGTGTGGGGGTGTTTTTTTTGTTAACACCCCCCCGCGGGGGGCGGGGGGGGGCGGGGGGGGCCCCCCCCGGGACGGTCACCCCGGGCGCGTGGGGCCGTAGCCGGATGCGTTCCCGGCTGGGTGCGAGGACGCTGTCGGCCGCGTGCACGCCGTACAGGTAGTGGTCGAGCATGCGGCGCCGGGCGGCGGCCAGCTCCTGCACCGTCTCCTGCGTCGGGGCCAGTTCGCCGGCGTAGGCGCGGAGCAGTTCATGGCAGCCGTAGCGGCCCGGCTCGGGCTCCGAGATCAGGTGGGCGCGGGCCAGCTCCGCGAGCAGCGGGCGGACCTGGCCGACCCGCTGCCCGGCCAGGCTGGCGACTGCGGCGAGCGCGCAGTCGAGGCCCGGATGCAGGGCCAGCAGGCGGAACACACGGGCGGCCGCGGGGGTGAGGAGTTGATACGACCAGGAGAACGCGCTGCGTGCGTCCGCGGCCGGCGCCTCTCCGGAGAAGGCGTCGAGGCTCTCCTCGCTGTCGTGCAGTTCGGCGGCGACGGAGGCGAGCGGGAACGTCGGGTTCACGACCGCGCGGGCGCTGACGACGGCCAGCGCCAGCGGGAGCCGTCCGCACAGGGCGATGATCTCCGCGACGGCGGCGGGTTCACGCGCGACCCGTTCGGCACCGAGCCGGCAGGTCAGGAACGCGTGCGCGTCCGCGTCGCTGAGCACGTCCAGGCTCAGCGAGTGCGCTCCCTCGCCGGCCACCAGGCCGTAGAGCTGGTTGCGGCTGGTGACGACGGCCATGGAGCCGGGCGTGCCGGGCAGCAGGGGCCGCACGTGCTCGGTGTCCCGCGCGTTGTCCAGGACGACGAGGACACGCCGGCCGGCGAGAAGGCTGCGGTAGAGCGCGGCCTGGGCGTCCAGGCTCGCGGGGATGCGCTGGGCGGGGATGCCGAACGCGTCGAGGAAGGACCGTATCGCCTCCGCCGTGCTCATGACCGAGCCGGTCGGGTGGAAGCCGCGCAGGTTGACGTAAAGCTGGCCGTCGGGGAAGCGGCCGGCGACGCTGTGCGCCCAGTGCACCGCGAGGGTGGTCTTGCCGACGCCGGCCATGCCGCCGATTGCGCTGATCACCACGGTCGACGCCGGTTCGTCGGTCGCGGGCAGCAGCGCCTGGACACGGGCGAGTTCCTCGCGCCGACCGGTGAAGGCGGCCAGGTCCACGGGAAGCTGGGCGGGGCGCACGGTGGGGACGGCTTCCGGCCGGACCGCCTCGGCATCGACCGTCAGGACCGGGCCCTCGCCGGGCTCGGCCGGTCCGATGCCCGCGGACCGGGTGGGGGTACGGCCGAGGACGCGCTGCTGGGCGGCCTGGAGTTCGGGGCCCGGCTGTACGCCCAGTTCGTCGGCGAGCCGGGTGCGTACGGCCCGGTGGACGTCCAGGGCTTCGGCCTGGTGCCCGGTGGCGGCGAGTACCAGGATCAGTCTGGCCTGCAGTCCTTCGTCGAGGGGGTGCTGGGCGGCGGCCTGCCGGAGCGTCACCAGGACCCGTGCGCCGAGGCCTCCGCCGGCCTCCAGGGCCAGTTCGGCGGCCTCCTTGACGGCGGCGAGATGCTCGTCGTCGAGTGCGGTGAAGGCCGGGTGGGACCTCACCTCGGCCGCGATCCCGGAGGCCGCGGGCCCGCGCCACAGCGCCAGTGCCTCCATCAACAGCTCGGTGGCGGTGGCCGGTTGCCCGTCCTGCGCCGCCTGGTCCGCCTGCCGCCGCAGCGCCCGGAAGCGGAGCAGGTCGAGAGAGTCGGCGTCGACCGTGAGGCGGTAACCACCCGAGCCCCGCACCAGCCAGCGGGATTCGCCCCTGGCCGGGAGATCGGGTTCGAGCAGCCGGCGCAGTGCTCCGACGTGCCGCTGGACGACGTTGACAGCGGAGTCCGGCGGGCCCTCGCCCCACAGGGCGTCCACGATCTCGTGGACGGTGACCGGATGCCCCGCCTCGGTCAGCAGCAACGCGAGCAACGCGCGCTCCTTCGGCGGGCCCAGCACCAGTTCCGTGTCGCCGCGCCAGGCCCGGACGGGTCCGAGCACGGCGAATCGTGTTTGCACCGGGTCCCCTGTACCGACTGTGACGACATGCGAGGCCGACGCGTCCGCCCCCTGGGGCGCGCGGCTTCGCACGAGCATAAAGTCCGTAGACCCCTGCCGGCGCACGGTTCCGTCGCCACGGAGCGTCGCACGCGCCGAACCGGCCACGCGGCGCGGAGCACCCACCGGGCAGGACCTCACCGCCGCCGAGAAGGCGGGCAACCCGGTGATGGAGTTCCTGACCGGCACCTCCGCCGTCACCGGCTCCGACCTCTCGGACGGCTGGGCCGGCCACTCCGACTACGGGCAGCGGTTCGAGAAGCTCTGGGGAGTGGACAGCGGCGCCTGACATGACCAGGCAGGGCCCCGCGTCGGCAGCGGATGCGGGGCCCTCACTTGAGGCCGCTGAGCATGACGCCCCGGATGTAGTACTTCTGCAGCAGCAGGAAGAGGACCAGGACCGGCAGGACGCTCAGGACCAGGCCGGCCATGACGATGGGCAGCGTGCGGGTCGGGTCGACGTAGTCCTGGAGGAACTGGATCCCGACGGGCAGGGTCATCACGTCCGGGTTGGCGGTCGAGACGAGCAGGGCCCAGATGTACTCGTTCCAGGCGTCGACGAAGGTCAGCAGGCCGAGGGTGACCAGGACCGGCTTGGTCTGCGGGACGACGATCCGCCACCACACGGTGAACTCGCCGGCGCCGTCGATGCGCGCGGCCTCCAGGACCTCGTCCGGGATCGAGACCATGAACTGGCGCGTGAGGAAGATCCCGAAGCTGCTGACAAGGAACGGCATGGCGAGCGCCACGATGCTGACGGTCAGTCCCGCGCCGCCGCGCCCCAGCAGGTCGTTGCCGCCCGCCAGCGGCCAGTGCACCAGGATCAGGAAGTGCGGGATGAAGAAGAGGAACGGCGGGAACATCATCGTCGACAGCACGAGGCGGAAGACGAAGTCCCGGCCGGGGAAGCGGAGTTTGGCGAGCGCGTAACCGGCGAGCGACGACGTGAGCAGCACCGACCCGGTGATCGTGGCCGTCGCGACGACGCTGTTGCGGAAGAGCACCGGCAGATCCAGCTGCTGGATCGCCGCCCGGTAGTTGGACAGGTCGAACGCCCTGGGCAGGAACCGGTACGGCAGCGTGCCGGCCTCGTCCGGTCCCTTGAAGGACGTCATCAGCATGTCGGCGAACGGCACCACGGTGAGCACCGCGCCGGTGACCACCAGCAGATACGACAGCCACGGGAAACGGCGGCGGATCACGCGTCCTCCCCCGTGCGCCGGAAGAGCCACAACTGCACCAGCGTGACCGTGAGGACCACCCCGAACAGCACGAAGGCGGCGGCGCTCGCGGTGCCCCAGTCGCCGTAGGAGAAGGCCTGCCGGTACATCTCAAGGGCGGCCACGTTCGTCGCGTCGCCCGGTCCGCCCTTGGTCATCACGATGATCAGCGCGAAGGACTGGAGGCCGGTGAGGAACTGGGTGACGCACACGAACAGCAGGGACGGCCGCAGCAGCGGCAGCGTGATCCGCCAGAAGACGGTCACGGGCCCGGCGCCGTCGAGCGCGGCGGCCTCGTAGTACGACTCGGGGACGGACTTCAGCCCGGCGGTCAGGACGAGGATCGCCGAGCCGACGGAGGCCCAGGCCTGGACGACCACCACCGAGGGCAGCGCGGTGTCCGGGTCCTGGAGGAAGGCGACCGAGCCGAGCCCGACGGCGTTGAGGACGCCGTTGACGAGGCCGCCCGGCTGGTACATGTACTTCCAGACGTTGCCGACGGCGACGACGGTCGTGACGATCGGCAGGAAGTACAGGGTGCGCCACAGGCCCTGGAACCGCAGCCGGTCGATGCAGGTGGCGACGAGCACGGAGCCGGCGAGGGCGAGGGCCACGGTGCCCAGGGCGAAGAGCAGCGTGTTGGTGAGGATCGGGGCCAGGAACGTCGAGCCGTCGGCGAACAGGCCGGCGAAGTTGTCCAGGCCGACGGGGTCGATGTCGCCGAGGTCGAACCCGGCCCAGCGGGAGGACGAGAGCAGCACCGCGAAGCCGAGCGGCAGGGCGAGGAAGACGGCGTAGAACAGCAGCGTCGGCGCCAGGAAGAGGTAGGCGACGACGGCCTGGCGGCGCCGGTGCCGGGCGCGGACGCGGACTCCGACGGCGGCGGCCCGCTCGTGCGCCGCCCGTTCGGCGGACTCGGGTGCGAGGGTGGCGTTCACCATGACCGCGACACCTCCTGGTCGACCTGGCGGCGGGTGGAGCGCAGGGCTTCGTCGACCGTCTGCTGGCCGGTCCACAGGGCCTCGATGTTCTTGCGCAGCAGCGACTTGGCCTGCTGCGCGCCCGGCACGTTCGGTTCGGGTACGGCGTACGCGAGCGCGTCCAGGAACGGGTGCAGGTTCGGGTCGCCGCCCGCGCCGAGGAGCGTCCGCATGTCGTCGGCGCGGCCCGTCAGGGAGCCGACCGACGCCTGCAGGGCGCTCATCCTGGTCGCGCCGCGCACCTTGTCGGCGTTGAGCCAGCGCAGGAACTCCCAGGCCTCGCGGGGGTGTTCGCTGGCGGTGTTGACGCCGAGCATGAAGCCGGTGGAGAGCGTGGCGCGTCTGCCGTCCGACTCGGGGAGCGGCACGGGGGCGACGCCGACCTCCTGGTAGGCGGTGCCCATCAGCGCTTTGAGGTTCGTGGTCCACCAGCCTGCGCTGATCACCATGGCGACCTGTCCGGAGGCGAACGCCTGGTAGACGTTGACGCCGGGGGCGCTCGCGCCCCTGTCGACGAGGCGGCGCTCCAGGTCGAACACGGCACGGCCGGCCGGCGAGTCGATGGCGGTGCTCCTGCCGTCCGCCGAGACGAACCGCCCACCGGCGGCGTTGAGCAGGGCGAGGGTCTGGCCGACGGTCGTGGAGTCGTCGAAGGTCGACAGGCCGAACCCCTGGACCAGCGTGTTGCCGTACCGGTCCTGCCGGGCGGTGCGGTACGCGGCCTCCTCCAGCTCCGGCCAGGTGCGCGGCGGGCCGTCGACACCGGCCTCGCGCAGCAGCCGCCTGTTGTAGTAGAGGGCGTACGTCTGCATCTCGGTGGGGTAGCCGTAGACCTTGCCCCCGACCGACGAGGAGCCGACCGCGGCGGCGCCGTAGGCGCGGCCGATCTCCTCGGCGTGTTCGGGCGGCGCCGGCCGCAGCACGCCGGCCCGGACGAGCTGGCCGTTCCACAGGCAGTACGGGTGCAGGATGTCCGTGCCCTGGCCCGCGGCCTGCCGGACCATGAAGGTGGTCAGCAGGTCGGTGAACTCGACGGCTTTCGTCCGCACCCTGACCCGGTCGTGCAGGGCGTTCCACTCGTCCACCGGACCCTGCAGTGCCTCCTTGAGCTCGCCGCTCGCGTAGTGCGAGAGCAGGGTGAGGACGACCGGGTCGCCGGGCCGCCCGGTGCCCTGGTGCGGCGCGGCGCAGCCGGCTGTGAGGAGCGCCGAGGGCAGTGCGAGCGCGAAGTGACGCCGGCTCAGTGACGGTGTCACCGGGCGGCCTCCCGGCGCATCACCCTGAACACCCGGGTCGTGGTGAAGCCGCTCTTGCGGTAGAGGTGGCCCGCCGGGGACTGCGCGCCGGTCCACAGGAACCACGCGGAGTGCGCGCGCAGCGCCCGCATCCGCTCCAGGACCAGGTGGAGCAGGACTTCGCCGAGTCCGGTGCCGCGCATCTCCTCAAGGACGCCGATCGGGCCGAACCGCTCGTCGACCGAGTCGAACGCGCCGTGCATCGCCCAGCCGACCATGCGGCCCCCGGGATCGCGGGCCACGACGATCCGGTCGAGCGGCGTCCCCGCGGTCAGGCACGCCCGGATCGTGCAGGCCCAGTCCGGCCCGAAGTGGCCCCCGGCGAGGGCGAGGAGGTCCACCAGGTCGTCGTCGGCCGGAGTGGCGAACCGGTAGCCCCGCGCGGTCAGTCCGGCCACCCGGAGCGCGATGTCGTCGGGGAGGCGGTAGCCGACCAGGACGCGGTCCATCGCGGCCGCCTCGTACAGGGTGCGAAAGCCCAGGGATTCGAGAAGCCCGGCCGCCTCCGGGTAGGCCTCGGCGTCCAGGCCGGGGAAGACGTAGTTCGGGGTGTACGAGGAGAAGTCCACCCGGGTACGGCCGTGGCCGTGCAGCCAGTCGAGGGCCTCGGTGAGCAGCCGGCGGCCGAGGCCGCGCCCGCGGGCGTCCGGGGCGACGAAGAAGAACGGGATCCAGCCCTGGTCCGGCTCCAGGTCGGTGCCGGCCATCGGGGTCAGCCGGCGTACCGCGTAGGCGGCGCCGACGACCCGCTCACCGTCGACGGCGACCCGCAGCCCTTCCGGGTCGAAGTTGGGGTCGAGCAGTACCAGGGAGCGGAAGCGGTCCGGGGTGACGGGGTCGGCCGGCGCGCTCCGCCGCCATGCCTCCACCACCTGCGGCCCGTCGCCCGCGCGGAAGCCGCGGATACCGGCCCGGTTCGTCGTCGTGAGAGTCGTGAGATCGGTCATCGACGGGTTGTCCTTCCGAGCGGGACGGCAGGTATCGAGCAGGGGGCGGCAGGTCTCAGGTCTCGGGGGGTGCAGCGACGGGCGTCAGGGGTAGAGCAGCGCGTCGTCGCCGGCCCAGCGGCCGGGCGGGGACGGCGGGTCGCACAGCGGCAGCGGGTCCTCGCCCGCGTCGACGGCGCGCCGCAGCCGGTCGGACCCCCACAGCAGGTCGACGAAGTGCCGGTGCCCGGTCCCCTCGGCACCGCCGGGCGTGGTGTGCCAGGCGAAGTCGTCCGGGTACAGCCGCCGCAGCACGGCGAGCATCGCGACGGCGGTGCGTACGGGCGCGAACGCCGCGCGGTCGGTGATGTGCAGCTGGACCCCGCGCAGGGGACGTCCGGCGAGTTCGTGGAAGGCCGGTACGAACCGCAGGTCGCGGAAGTGCACCCCGGGCAGGGCGAGTTCGGCGAGCGCGGGTGCGAACCGGGCGTCGAGGTAGGGGGCACCGACGATCTCGAAGGGCTGGGTGGTGCCCCGGCCCTCCGAGAGGTTCGTGCCCTCGAAGAGGCAGGTGCCGGGGTACACGGTGGCGGTGGCGGGCGTCGGGATGTTCGGCGAGGGTGCGATCCAGGGCAGCCCGGTGGTGTGGGCGTCCATGGCGCGCCGCCAGCCGAGGGCCTCGATCACCGTCAGGTCGGCCGCGCGGCCCGCCGCCCGGGGCACGGCCGAGGCGTTCAGCCACCGGGCCAGTTCGCCGCAGGTCAGGCCGTGCCGGAGGGGGATGGGGGCGCGCCCGACGAAGCTGGCCCACGCGGGTTCGAGCAGCGGGCCCTCGCTGACGAGTCCGCCGAGCGGGTTGGGCCGGTCGGCGACCACGAAGCGGATTCCGGTGCGGGCCGCCGAGACCATCAGGTCGAACATGGTCCACACGTAGGTGTAGCACCGGGCACCGATGTCCTGCAGGTCGTGGACCAGGGCGTCGACACCGCTGTCGATCAGCAGCTTGTCGAGTCGCTCGCCGTCGCAGCGGTAGGTGTCGTGGACCGGCAGGCCGGTGTCGGGGTCCGTCCGGGCGGCCTCGCTCCCGCCGGCCTGGGCGGTGCCGTGCAGGCCGTGTTCGGGACCGAACAGGGCGACCAGCGGCGCGCCGGCCGCGAGCAGCGCGGGCGCGGCCGGGCGCAGGCCGGGCAGGACGCCGGTGTGGTTGGTCACCAGCCCGAAGCGGCCGGGCCCGGCGAGTCCGGGCGCCGCGTGCAGTCGTGCGATCCCGGTCGTCACCGCACCGCGGTCGTCCGTGCTCATCCCTTGCTCCGTCTGCCGGTGGCGCCTCTTCCAAGCAACGGTCAGGAATTTACTCTTATGTCCCGTAATTCCGGCTGTGAATCGCCGACGGCTCACGTGCCCCCTGCGTCACCCGCCCACGCGTGCCCACCAGCTGATCAACTGCCTTCACTGTTCCCTCACTTGCCTCCTAAGCTGCGCACCAGGGGCAAGCGCCCCCAAGGGGGAGGGAACACACATGGGCAGATCCGCCATGCCGTCGGGCCGCCTGCGCGCCACGGTCACCGCACTCGTCACCGTCGCGCTCGCCCTCGGGGGCACCGCGCTGCCGGCCGTCGCCACGGATCTGAGCACGGTGCCGCCGTGGAACACCGCCGCCCCGCTGACCAGCGCCTCCGGCGTCCCGCAGGACGTCGTGGTCCGGTCCGACGGCAGCGCCGTGGCCGCCTGGATCGACAGCAGCCGCACGCTGTACACCGCCACGCGCGCCGCCGGCACCGACACCTGGAGCACGCCGGTCCGGTTCAGCGGCACCTACGTCACCGAGGCGCGCCTGGTGACGCGGACCGACGGAACGGTCGCCCTGCTGTGGGTCGACTCCTACCGCTACCACCTGCTCGGTTCCGTGCTGGCCGGCGGCACCTGGTCGTCGCCCCACGAGCTGTTCGACGGCGCCAACGAGCTGGCGCTGTCCCAGATCGACGTCGCGCAGGGCCCGGGCGGCCAGGTCGCCGCCGTCTGGACCGCCACCCCCTCCGCCTACTCGGGCTCCTCCGAGGTGTACGCCGCCGCGCTCGGCACCGACGGCACCTGGGCCGCCGCGGAACAGGTCAGCGATGCGGCCACGTACGCCGGCGCCTACGGCGACGTCGACGCCACGAACCCCCAGATCGCGCTCGACACGCACGGCGGACTCGTCGTGTCGTACGCGATGGAGGACGAGTCGTACAAGACGGCCTACGCCATGACCACCGCCCGGCCGTACGGCGGCACCTGGCGGACCCCGGCCCGGCTGAGCAACACTCCGCTCGCCGCCTCCGCCCATCCGGCACTGGCCACCGACGCGTCCGGCTCGATCGACCTGCTGTGGCGGTTCGGACCGGCCACGGCCCAGACCTTCGAGCTGGTACGCCGCCAGGACGCGAATTCCGCGTGGGGGGCCACGACCGACCTCGTGAGCGGTGTCGGAGCCGAGGGGGACCCCGAGCCGCTGGTCACGCCGGACGGAAACGCGACCGTCGTCTGGGCCGACCCGGCGGCGGGCTCGGTGCGCACCGTGACGCGCTACGCCGACTCGACGTGGACGGCCTCCTCGACCCTCTCCACCGGCCCGGTCTCCGACGCCTACGACGTTCGTACCGCCATGGCGGCGGACGGGTCGGTGCACGCGCTGTGGCGCGAGAACGGCGCGAGTGCCTCCACCAAGCGGCTGATGGAGGCCACACTCGACGCCGAGAGGGACATCTGGACGGCCGCCCGCACGGTGCAGGGCCCGCTCACCGCCGTCGCCGACGCCCGGATCGCGGCCGGTTCGCTCACGGACGCCACCGCGGTGTGGACCGGGTCGGCCGGCGTCTCGGGATCCCGCACCACGTTCCCGAAGCTCGCGGTCGGCTCGTCGTCCGTGCCTGCGACGGTGGACTTCCGGAACACCTCGTCCTGGGCGCCGAAGTGGCAGCTCAACGGCCCGGTCACCGCGTGGCAGGTCACCCTCACCGACCCGGCCGGCCGCACCGTGCGCACCCTCACCGGCACCCCTGGCAGCAGCACGGTCGCCACCTCCTGGAACGGTCGCACCACTTCCGGTGCCCAGGCCGTCAACGGCGACGTGACCTGGACCCTGACCGCCACCCAGCCGGGCTACTCGGGCACGGCCACCGTGGCGAGCGGCGTCCTGAAGGTGACCGGCTCGGTCCCCGCCTTCCATGACTACGGCGACGGATCCGGCGGCCTCCCCGACGGCACCGGCGACCTGCTCACCCTCGACGGCAACGGCCGGATCCGGCTCCACTACGGGACCTTGAACGACGTGTGGCAGATGGGCAGCGGCTGGCCCACCACCGCCAGACCGGTGGCCCTCGGCGACCTGAGCGGCGACGGCTGCAACGACGTCCTCGTGAGGCTGAGCAGCGGCGCGGCGCGCCTCTACAAGCCGGCCTGCGGCGGCACGCTGAAGCCGACGACGTCGTACACGACCCTGGCCACCGGCGGCTGGAACCAGTACGACGTGCTCACCGCCCCGGGCGACCTCACGAAGGACGGCCGCCCGGACCTGATCGCCCGCAACGCGGCCACCGGCGCCGTCTACCTCTACAAGGGCACCAGCGCCCACAAGCTGTCGGCGCGCGTGAAGCTGTTCGCCGACTGGAAGACCTACAGGAAGGTCGTCGGCGCCGGGGACCTGAACGGCGACGGCATCGGGGACCTGCTGGCCCAGGACAAGTCGAACAACCTGTACCGCTACTACGGCAAGGGCGACGGCACTTTCTCCGCGCGCGTGAAGATCGCCGTCGGCTGGGGCGCCTCGTACAACGTGGTCCTCGGGGTCGGCGACGTCACCGGAGACGGCAGGGCCGACCTGGTCGCCCGGGACACGGCGTACCGCCTCTACCGGCAGAACGGCACCGGGAAGGGCACGTTCGGCGCCCGGGTGCTGGTCAACGACGGCGGTTTCGGCTACAAGGCACTGTTCTGAGCCGCCTTCCGGTCCCGCTAGCGGAACAACAGCGGGACCAGTGCCGGAACCGCGGGGGCGAGCAGGTAGAGGAAGATGCCGGTCGTGGCCTTTCGGGTCGTGACCGGCAGCACCGGCTTCGACCAGACCTGCGCTATCGCCGCGTTGCGTGTGTCGCCCGGGGGTTCGTGGTCGTACAGGTACCGCACGTGGTCCTTCTTCACGGTCAGTGCGGAGTGGTAGCCGATCGAGGACGGGTACACGATCACGAGCATGTCGACCAGCATCACGACCAGCACGATGAAGACCATCCACGGTCTGGCCGGCAGCCAGACCATGAAGAGGACCAGCAGGCCGATCATGTGGGCGAGGGCGGAGCCGTAGGTCCACAGGATGAACTGGCGCAGCGGGCGCAGTCCCTGGAAGCCGTCGCTGTCGTACCTCATGTTCGGGGTCACCCCGAAGCCGAGCAGGTCGGACCGGTACAGGTAGACGGTGAAGAGGACGCCCATGACGAGTTGTTTCGACAGGACGTAGAAGGCGTGGGTGCCGGCCACGCACAGGGCGACCGCCAGTTCCGGGTGCCGGTGCCAGTTGCCCCACCAGCCGTCGTACACCGCGGTCCGCCAGGCGGTGTCGGAGAGGTCCGTGGGGTTCCAGGTCGACATCAGGCCGTAGGAGTCGACGTAGCGGTACAGCAGGAACGTGCCGACCGCCATGGCCAGCAGGAGGGCCAGGGACACCCACCAGCGGCCCAGCCACCGGAACCACCGGTTGGTCTGCCGGGTCAGGTCGTTGAGGCGCCGGACCTCCTCGTCGAGCAGCTTCTCGGTTCCTCCGTTGCGCTCGTTCATGTGCACGAAGGCGGCGATGGCCTGGACCTGCTGGCAGCAGAAGACGGGGGTGACGAAGACGACCGCCAGGATGACGAGACCGGCCGGGTCCTGCAGTAACGCCAGGCTGGTGCCGCCCAGTTCGGTGCGGTCGGAGAAGAGGTAGTCCAGGGCCCACCGCCGGCCGTCCCCGGACGACGGCCCGAGCGCTCCGGCGGCTTCGGCCAGGCCCAGCAGGGTGCCGCAGGAGCCCAGGCTGATCAGCAGGATCTTGGTCTTCGCGGTGAGGGACCAGGTCCGCCGGTCGGCCGGCGCCCGGGCGGTCCGGCGCCGGACCGCGGGCAGTCTGCCCGAAAGGCGCAGGGCCAGGCGGATCCCGGCGGGCGCGGACTCCCGGAAGACGCGCCCGATCCACTGCGGTTCCAAGGGTTCCAACCGCGCCATCCCCCGCCCCCCCAAGGTGAAACGCGCAACAGAACCTTTATAACCATCGCCCCGGCCGGTGCCCAGTGGGCGGGAGCGCCCGTTCGGGGCACGGATTGCCCCGATGGTGTGACGACACCGGCCATGCCGACTCCCGCGCGCGTCAAGGACGTTGGAACAGGCATGGGCCTCAGTGACACTCCCTCCTCTGCCCAACTGTCCGACGCCTACCGGCTGGACAGCCCCCACCTGGGCGGACGCGCCCCGGACCCGGCGCCCCCGGGTCCGGCGCCGGGCTTCACGTGGCGGACGGCGATGGTCGGGCTGTCGGCGCTCACCGTCGCGATCGCCCTGGTGGTGGCCTTCGTGTGAGCCCCCCCGGCATTCACAAGAGGATCACGGGCTCACACGTCGGGTTCGTCGGGGTCCCGGTACTCGGTGAACTCGTGGCCCCAGCAGCTCGCGGCGTCGTAGCGGGCCGGTGTCCAGGTGGCGTCGTCGATGAGCTTGCCGCCATGGCCGTACTCGATCTGGAAGCCGGAGGGCGTCTTCGAGTAGAAGGCGCTACTGGAAGGACCCCGTCGGCCGGGAACCCGCCCTCGCGCTCGTGCGGTCCATCGACCTGGACGACGGGGCCCTGCTCCGCCGCGAAATGGTCAAGCGGATCCGGGAGCCCGCCCTCGGCCTTCTGGAGGGCGACCCGGACATCGAGGCCAGGACCCGTCTGCTCGAGTCCCTGATGATGGGCTTCGGCCTCTTCGGTACCGGGGCGCTGGTGGGTGAGGAGCACGACGCACCCTCCGCCGAGGACGAAGTGATCGGCAGGCTCCTCGGCCGCATGATCAGGGCGTGCCTGGAGGACTGACGGCACCGGTCACCAGGTCCGTGATCGGCTCCGCCGGCCGGGCCGCATCGGAACTGCTCGTTCAGCCCTCGTGGGCTGCGGCCTGCTTGATCACGACCGCCACGGCGGCAGGCTGGGAGACGTAGACGGCGTGGCAGCGAAGGCCGCGACGTACACGAGCGCGGTGACCTTCTCATGCCGGCCGACCTCGGTGATCACAGCGCCGCCGTAGGAGTGGCCCACCAGCACGGTCGGTCCGTCCTGGGCGTCGAGGACGCGCCGGGTCATGTCGACATCACCTTCCAGGGGAGAAGGTCGGGTTCTGCACGATCGTGACCCGGAAGCCCTCACGTGTGAGGATGCGGTGCACCGGTTGCCAGCCGGAACCGTCGACGAATTCTCCGTGCACGAGGACGATGTTCTGCGCAGTGCTCACGTGTAGACCCCTGTTGCCTGTCGAGAAGCTCTCAGCCCGGTACACGCTAGGGCGTTCCACCGGCCGCACCTTCGGTCAAATGGCCTAACGGGATTCGGGCACGGCCCCTCGGACCGTCCTGCCCGCCGGCGACCTGCAGAGTTGCCGCCGTGTCGCCGGTGTCACCACGCTGCCCGGTGGGTTTGACCTCTGGAGTGCGCCGCCTTTACGGTTCCGGTCAATTGCTCTGCTGCGCCCGGCGCGTATAGACGTCCGGCGCGTATCGACGTCCGGCATCCGTGATGTGATGCGGGAAACTCCACCGGCATCGAACTTTTCGTCGCGGCTCCCGCCTTGGACGCCGTTCGGCCCGATCACGATGAAGGCTTCATGTCATCCCCTATATCCCCAGGCAGCGGGGGCGGCGAGCGCCTCGCCGAGGTAGCCGACGCGCAGCGGGCCGATCGTCTCGTCGGCCGATCGGCGGAGTTGGCACTCGTCGACGAACTGTTCGCTCCGGCCGCTGCCGAGGGCGTCGCGCTGATGCTGACCGGAGAGGCGGGCGTGGGCAAGAGCGCGCTGCTGGACGCTGCCGCGCGGCGAGCGGCCGAGGCGGGCTTCCGTGTCCTGAGGGCTGTGGGCTCGCAGTTCGACGAGGGCGTCGGCTTCTCCGCCCTGAACCAGATACTGCGGCCGCTGGCGGACGACATCGCCGGTCTGCCGCCACGGCAGGCGGAGACGCTCCGAGCGGTCCAGGGGCTGTCCGAGGAACCGCCGACCGAACTGCTCGCCGTCGCGAACGCCGTGCTCGCTCTGTTGTCCCGTACGGCTGCCGAGGACAGGCCCGTCGCGTTGGTCATCGACGACATGACCTGGCTCGACCGGCCCAGCACCCTGGTTCTGGGAACCCTCGCACGCTACGTCCGCAACAGTCCCCTCGCCCTGCTCGCGGCGTCCAGGACCCACGAGGGCTTCCTGCCGAGCGGTATCGGGATACACACGCACGAGGTTCAGCCCCTGGACGACGTATCCGCGAACGCACTGGTGGCACAACGATTCCCCGCCATGACGGCCGGGGTCCGTCAGCGGCTCGTCGAGGAGGCCGCCGGCAACCCGCTGGCCCTGCTGGAGCTTCCCGTCACCCTCAACGAGGCCCAGCAGACGGAACGCGGACCGCTGCCGGCCGTGCTGCCGCTGTCCGAGCGGCTCAAGAAGGTCTTCGCCGTACGGGTCGACGCTCTGCCGGCCCCGACTCGGGCGCTGCTCCTGCTCGCCGTTCTGGACGGTTCGGGCGATCTGCACATCCTCCAGCGCGCGATGAGCGGCCTCGACGCCCTGGCCGAGCTGGGTCCTGCCGAGAAGGCCGGACTGGTGCACGTCGATTCCCCGACGGGCCGCCTGGTCTTCCGGCACCCGCTCACCCGTTCCGCGGTCATGGAGCTGTCGACGATCGCGGAGCGCCGGCGCGCGCATCTCGCGCTGGCCGGTGAATGCCCGGAAGGATCCGAACGCCGGGCCCGCCACCTGGCCAACGCGACCGTCGGCCCGGACGACGAAGTGGCCTCCCTGCTCCACGGGGTGGCCTACAGCACGCTGTGCCGCGGCGATGCCGTCGGCGCCATCACCACGCTGCTCCGTGCCGCAGATCTGAGCAGCGACGGGACCGCCAAGGGACGCATGCTGGCCGAGGCCGCCTGTCTGGGCGCCAACATCACCGGCGACCTGCGCAACGTACGTGCCCTGCTGGACAACGCCAGGCTCGCCGACCCCGTGAGCGCCGGCTCCCTCGCGGTCGCGGCGACAGCGGCGAGCCAGCTCATCAACGGCGAAGGCGACGTGGACACCGCGCACAGGCTTCTCGTGGGCGCGATGGACAACCACGTCCGCCCGAGCCCTGCCGAAGACCACATGCTCAACGAGGCGCTGCATGTGCTGATCCTGGTCGGCTTCGCCGGCGGCCGACCGGAGTTCTGGCAGTCCTTCGACCGGATCGCCACACGCGTCCAGCTCCGGACTTCTGATCCCCTGCTGTCGGTTGTCCACTGCGCGGTCGGCGATCCGGCCCACAAGGCGGTGTCCGTCCTGGACGATCTCGACGCCCTCGTCTTCGCCCTTCACGGGGAGACGGACCACAGGCGTATCCTCCGCACCTCCATCTCCGCCACGTACACGGACCGCACGCCCGGCTGCCGCAGTGCCCTGCGGCGCGTCGTCGACGACGGCCGGAACCGGGGAGCCGTCACCTCGGCGATCGAGGCCCTCTTCATCCTGGGGTACGACGCCTACTCCAGCGGACAGTGGGACGCCCTGCGGAACCTCACCGCTGAAGGTCTGCGCTGGTGCGACTCCCGCGCATACGGTCTGCCGGCCTGGTCGGGCCGGTTCCTGCAGGGCCTGCTCGCCGCCGCGCAGGGCGACGACGGGACCGCGGGAGAGACCGCTGATCGCCTCGTGTCGTGGGCGAACCCCCGGGGACTGCGGCTGCTGCGTGTCTACGCCTCGCACATCCGGGCCCTGTCCGCGCTCGGCAACGCGGACTTCGA
Organism: Streptomyces sp. NPDC058457; assembly: GCF_042720695.1. Classification (NCBI taxonomy): domain Bacteria; kingdom Bacillati; phylum Actinomycetota; class Actinomycetes; order Kitasatosporales; family Streptomycetaceae; genus Streptomyces; species Streptomyces sp. NPDC058457. The sequence goes on from NZ_JBHXLU010000113.1 coordinate 25,640, forward strand.
GGAGGGATACCGCCATCTGCGGTCAGTGATCACCCCCGGTGAACTGCCGCCGTACATGCCCCATGCCCTGTGGCTCTTCATGGACTTCGCCGAAGCCGCGGCCCGCACCGGCCGCCGCGCCGAGGCGGCCCAGCACATCGCGGCGGTCAGGAGGACCGACATCCCGGCCATCTCGCCGCGGATGGCCATGATGACCGATGGCGCCGAGGCGATGGCCACCACGGACTTCATCGATCACGACCTCTTCGAGAGGGCCGTCGGAAATCCCGATGCGGAACGGTGGCCGTTCGACCGGGCACGCATCTGTCTCGCTTACGGCGAGAGACTGCGCAGGGTCAAAGCGGGCTCGGCGCTCGTGCATCTGGAGGCCGCGCTCAGCACGTTCCAGCGGCTGGGAGCCGAGCCCTGGCGCGCACGGGCGGCGAGCGAACTACGGGCGAGCGGCAACCCTGTCAGGACGGCGGTGTCCGGGACCGATCCGGTTTCGACCCTGACGTCACAGCAACTGCAGGTGGCGCAGCTGGCCGCCACCGGGCTGACCAACAAGCAGATAGCCGGCCGGCTCTTCCTGTCACCCCGCACCGTGGCCGCGCATCTGCGCAGTGTCTTCCCGAAGCTGAACGTCACCTCCCGGGCCGGTCTTCGAGACGCTCTCACCGGCCTGCCCCAGCAACCGCCACCGCCGAGAGGTGCCAGCGGGCCTCGTCCTCAATCCAAGCAATAGCCCCGAAACACAGACCAACCGGCCGAAGGTCGTCGGTCCCCCGTGGGAAGAGAAGTCTCGTGACGAATGTCGTCGTGATCGGTGCCGCCCTCGGCGGCCTCCAGACAGCCCTGCTCCTGGCCCGGGACGGCCATGAAGTGACCGTTCTCGAACGGGATCCGGAGCCGCCGCCCGCCGACCCGGAGTCGTCGTGGTCGCGTTGGGAGCGCCCCGGAATCCCCCAGATGCGACTCCTGCACCTTCCGCTCGCCCGCTGGCGCCAGCTGGCCGAGGCCGAACTACCGGACCTGATGAAGCGGATGACGGCGGCCGGTGCGGTACGCACGAACGTGCTGGCGCCCGAACCGGGTCTGGGCGGCGAACTTCGGGCGGACGACGCCCGTTTCGAGACGCTGGTGGCCCGGCGACCGCTCTTCGAGTCCGCCGCCCGCGGCGCGGCCGAGGCGGCGGGCGTCAAAATCCGCCGGGGTGTGGCCTGCCTCGGGCTGCGCGTTTCCTCCGGGGGCCGGGTGCCGCACGTGACCGGGGTGGCGACGAGTGCGGGAGAGCTGGCGGCCGGACTGGTCGTCGACTGCACCGGACGCCGTTCCCGGCTCCCCGCCTGGCTGCGGGAGACCGGGGTGGAAGGGCCGCTGGAGGAGACCGGCGAGCGCGGCTTCACCTACCACAGCCGCTACTACCGCTCCCCCGACGGCGCGCTGCCCGCCGACACCTTCCCCCTGCTCGTCGAGCACGGCTCCCTGGGCCTGCTGCGCGTCCCCGCCGACCACGGCACGTACTCGATCTGCCTCATCAGCAGCACCCACGACCACGAGATGCGCGACCTGCTGCGCCAGGAGGCCGCGTGGTCGGCGGCCGTGAGCCTCTTCCCCGGCGGCGACGCATGGCTGGAGGGGCGGCCCATCGCCGAGGGGATCCAGACCATGGCCCGCCTCACCCACCGCAGAAGGACGCTGTACGACACCGAACAGCCCCTCGTGACGGGGGTGGTGGCCGTCGGGGACGCCTGGGCGCTCACCGTCCCGACCCTCGGGCGAGGCCTGGCGATGAGCCTGAACCACGGTCTGATCCTGCGCGACCTGCTGCGCCGGGCGGACACGGACGACCCGCTGGGCTTCGCGGCGGCGTACGCGAAGGCGACCGTCGACGGTCTGGACCGGTCGTACCGGCAGTCCGTCACCTACACCCGGCATCGGCTGGCGGAGATGGACGCCCACGCGGCCGGGATCCCCTACACGGATCCCGACTGGCACCGGAACCGGGCACTGCGGCTGCTGGCCCAGCGTGACCCGGACGCCCTGCGGGCGGAGCGGGCCGGCGCGCATCTGCTGCCGGAAGCAAGGGAGGAGCTGCGCGCACCCGCGCTCGTCGAGGCCGTCGCCCGGCTGGCCGCCGAGACCAAGGACTCAACGCCCCTCGGTCCCTCGCGCACGGAACTCCTCGACGCCCTCACCGCCTGACGGGGCCCGCCGCATCGCCATCCTGCAGGCACGGGGTGTGTGGCGAGGCCACATAGCCGGGTGTGATGACGACTCATTGGCGGTCGACGGAATCAGGGGAAAGATCAACAGAAGGGAGCCGTGCCGCCTGCAGCGTTCTCAGGGGCGGCGGCACGTGCCCGGCTGATCAACCAAGGCACCGCCACAGGAGGTATGTCATGAGCCCGGTAGAGGGATGGTCGACGTCCACGCGCACTTCTGGCCACCGGAGCCGGAGGCCAGCCGCATTCAGCTGTGGGAGCAACTGCGTGACGAGGGCTGTTTCCTGGCGCCGCGGCCCTGGGGCTGGTCGCCCGAGGAGACCCTCGACGTCATGGACCGTGCCGGCGTCGCCATGCAACTGCTCAGCAACATCCCCAAGGAGTTCGGCGCGCTGCAGGCCTCCAACGACTACGGAGCGTCGGTGGTGGCCGACCACCCCACGCGGTTCGGACTGCTCGCCGCGCTGCCCACGGACGACGCCGAGGCCGCTCTGACCGAGCTCGACCGGGCCGATCGCGAGCTCGGCGCCGACGGCTTCGCCGTCACCGCGGCGTACAACGGCGTCTTCCTGGGCGACCGCCGTCTCGAGCCGGTCTGGGCTGAACTCGACCGGCGGCATGCGACGGTCTTCGTGCATCCCAACGCCTCCGCCGCCCCTTCCCTCGGCCGGCCGGCGGCGCTCATGGAAGTTGCCTTCGAGACCGCCCGCAGCGTGGCGGACCTGTTGTACGCGGGCGTCTTCCGGCGCCACACGAACCTGCGGATCATCCTGGCGCACGCCGGTGGCGCCCTGCCCGCGCTCTCCGGACGGCTCACCTTGCTGGGCGCCGAACCGTGGGTGCCCAACCCGGAGAACCTCAGCGTCGACGAGATCCGCGAGCAGCTGCGAGGCCTGTACGTCGACTCTGCGGCCTCCGGGACTCTGCGGCCTCCGGCGCCGACGCCCCCTTGGCCGCCGCCGCCACGATGATTCCCCGCGACCACTTCGTGTACGGCTCGGACTGGGGCGTCCCCTGCACCGACGAGGCGAGCGTGGCCCGCAACGTCGAATTCCTGCACAACTCCTCAGTGCTCACTGCCAGTGAGGTCAAGGCACTCGGGCACCGCGTACTCGAGCTCGTGCCTCGCGCCGCGGCACGCCTGCGCTGATCGGGCGCCGCCGGGCGGCTGCGACGTCACAGGCGTCGACGGCGCGGGGACGAACCGGTCTCCGGCAGCCCCGCCTAGGCAAGGTGCAGGGCCACGCGGAGCGAGAGGTCGGCCGGGTCGACGGGTCGGCCGAGGACGGTCTCCGCTCGCTGGATCCGCTGAGCGACGGTGTTCGGGTGGATGCCGAGTTCACGCCCGCAACGGGTGGGGCTCCCCAGGGAGTCGACGAAGTGCCGCAGGGTCAGGACGAGACGGTCGGCATCCTCATGGGCGAGCAGTGGGCCGAGGTTGTCGTCGACGAATCGCTCGGCCAGCTCGCGATCACGCGTGGCGAGGACGACGACGGCGACATCGGCGAAGCGGACCGGCGTGGCACCGTGCGGCAACCCCGAGCCCGCGACCTGGAGCGCCTCGCGGTGGGTGTTGACGAACCCTTCGGGTCCGTGGCGCGGACTTCCGAGGCTCCGCAAAACGGTCGTCGCCGTACTGATCGAGCCATCTCACAAAGGGTTCCAGTGGCGATGGCTCGCTGCTGTCGAGGTCGTCACCGGGCATATCGTCAGCATGACGTGCGGCGGCGTCGAGAGCGGCGCGGCGAGACGAAGGCCACACCGGCCATGAACCTCGCGCCACGACACGCCGCCGGATATCGCCCGGACGTGGGACGTTTTCGTGTCGCCGGGGCATCCCGGTGCGGTGACGGTGTGTGATGGCACCAGACCCCGGTGTTTCCGAAGCCCGTTGTCTCCGTTTCTCACCGTTGTCTCCGTTGTCTCCGTTGTCGAACTTCACGAAGGACTTCACGATGCACCTGCTCCGTCCGCTCGCCGTCGCTCTCGGCGGACTCGCCCTCACCGTCATCACCGTGGGTCCGGCGGCCGCCGCCCAAGGGACGTTCGTCTGGGTGGGGCCGAAGGGCAAGGCGTACGCCATCGAGAACCCGCCTGACCGCAAGTGCCTCGAGATGGCGCAGGAGGCGCGCGGGCCGCAGAACGCCACGAAGAAGGCGCTCGTCGTCTACAGCAAGCCGAAGTGCAAGGGCACCACACACCGGGTCGCCCCCGGACACTCGGCGTCCGGCAGCGTCCACTTCGCCAGCGTGGTCTTCAACCCCCGCTAGGGCGAGGCCCGTTCAGCCCTCCGGTGGGGGGGGCGGGGCCCGGGACTGTGGGTGGGACCGGC
>NZ_JBHXLU010000113.1:30185-38347 GCF_042720695.1 Streptomyces sp. NPDC058457
ACAACCCGACCAGCGTACCCACCCCCCCCGGGTGCCACTCCCGGACCACGCACCCGGCCCGCCGCATAACACGCCTGCTCACCCCCCCCCACCGGTCTTTGCGGGTGCGTCAGGCGATGCGCTCCGCGACGGCACCCACCGGTTCCGGTCAGACTCCCCCGGCCACCGCCACGCCGAGCCCGCACAGCACCACGCCGGTGACGATGTTCAGTGCGCGCCGCACCGCCGGCCGGGAGACCAGGGCCCGGCCCCGGCCGACGGCCCAGGTGAAGAGCAGGTACCAGCAGACGTTGACGACGGCCCAGAGCACGCCGAGCGCGATGCTGCTCAGCAGGACGGGGCCGTCGGCCGTGACGAACTGGGGCAGCACCGACACGGCGAACACCCCGGCCTTCGGATTGCCCAGCGTCGTGCCCAGCCCGGCGCCGTAGGCGCCCCGGAGACCGCCGGGACCGTCCGTCCCGCCGCCCGGGTCGATCTCGGCGACGCCCCGCTCCGCCGCCGCCCTGAGGGTGCTGAGCCCCAGCGCGAACAGCACCGCTCCGCCCGCGAGGCGTACCGCCAGATAGGCGTGCGGGTTGGCCAGGAGCACGGCGGAGAGGCCCACGGCGGCGGCGGTCGACCAGACGAGCAGTCCGGTGGCGTTGCCCGCGACGGTGGCCAGGGCCGGTCGTGGGCCGAACGTCAGGATCTGCCGGATCATCAGCGCCTGTCCGGCGCCCGGGAGCATGGCCAGCAGCCAGGTGGTGATCACGAACAGGGGCAGGTGTATGGGCACGTGTCGCCGACCTTCTCACTGGTGCGGGGTTGGTGATCCGCCACCAGGCTGTCGCGAGCGGTGCGTGAAGAGAAGTCAGAACTGCTCCGGCCAGCATTAAGATTATTTAGTGACCTCGGATCCGGGGCAGCTGCGCCTGCTCGCCATGATCGACCGCCACGGCTCGCTCGCCGGTGCTGCCCACGCCCTCGGCGTGACCCCGGCCGCGGTGACCCAGCAGGTGGCCCGGGCGGAGCGGGACTGGAACGCGCCGCTGGTGGTGCGCGGACCGCGCGGCGCGTCGCTCACGGCGGCCGGCGCACTGCTCGCGGAGCACGGACGGGTCGTCGACGAGCAGACGGAACAGGCCGGGGAACGGCTCGCCGCGCTCCTCGGCCGCCTGTCGCTGCGGCTGCGGGTGGGCGCCTTCCTGGCCGCCGCCCTGCATCTGCTCCCGCCCGCCCTGACCGCGCTGCGGCACCGGTATCCGAACGCCGACGTGTCGGTGGAGGACCTGCTGTCCGACCGTGGCGTCGAGCGGGTCGCGGCGGGTGAACTCGACGTCGCGGTGATCGCCTCCTGGGCGCTCCCCCCGGAGCCGCCCCCGCACCTCACCGTGCACACGCTGCTGCGGGACCCCATGGTCATCGTCCTGCCCGACGACCACCCCCTGGTCACCGGATCCCCCGACGGCACACCTCTGCGCCTGGCGCAGCTCCGGGACGAGTCCTGGGTGACCATCCTCGCCGGGCACGCCGCCCGGGAGCAGTTGGACCGGGCGGCGGCCGGCGCCGGATTCACCCCCAGGATCCGGTTCCAGACGGCGTCGTACGACCTGGCCCAGGCCCTCGTCGGCACCGGCTACGGCGTCGCGCTCGTCTCCCGGCTGGCCCTCACCCGGGTCCCCGGCACCACGCACCGTCCGCTGGCCGACCCACCGCTCCACCGCGACCTGCACGCCGTGACCCGGGCCGACACCGTGCTGACCCCGCTGGCGGACGTCTTCCGGACGCTGCTGCTCGACGTGGCCGGCGACCTGAGGGGCACCTGGAGGTCACAGGGGTGAGCGGGCGACCGGCATCACACCCGGACCCCCTTGATCGATCATTCACCGGCCTGTTTACCATATGAGCGCCACCCAGCTCGATCGAGAGATTCAGGTCTGTGACTGTCAACGACGACTCGTTCACCAACTGGAAGAACCGCGAGGAGATCGCGGAGTCGATGATCCCGCTCATCGGGAAGCTGCACCGGGAGCAGGACGTGACGGTCCTCCTCCACAGCCGCTCCCTGGTGAACAAGTCGGTGGTCAGCATCCTCAAGACCCACCGCTTCGCCCGCCAGATCGACGGGGCCGAGCTCTCGGTCACCGAGACGATGCCGTTCCTGCGGGCGCTCACCACGCTCGACCTCGGCCCCTCCCAGATCGACATCGGCATGCTCGCCGCGACCTACAAGGCCGACGACCGCGGCCTGAGCGTCGAGGCGTTCACCGCGGAGGAGGTCGCGGGGGCCACCGGCGCCAACAAGATCGACCGCCGGGAGCCGCGGGACGTCGTCCTGTACGGCTTCGGCCGCATCGGCCGTCTGGTCGCCCGGCTGCTCATCGAGAAGGCCGGCTCGGGCAACGGCCTGCGGCTGCGCGCCATCGTGGTGCGCGGCGCGGGCGGCGAGGACATCGTCAAGCGCGCCTCGCTGCTGCGCCGCGACTCCATCCACGGCCAGTTCCAGGGCACGATCACCGTGGACGAGGAGAACAGCACGATCCTCGCCAACGGCAACGAGATCAAGGTGATCTACGCCGACGACCCGTCGCAGGTCGACTACACGGCGTACGGCATCCGGAACGCGATCCTCATCGACAACACGGGCAAGTGGCGGGACCGCGAGGGCCTGTCCAAGCACCTGCGCCCCGGTATCGAGAAGGTCGTCCTGACCGCGCCGGGCAAGGGCGACGTCCCGAACATCGTGCACGGCGTCAACCACGACACCGTCAAGCCGGACGAGCAGATCCTGTCCTGCGCGTCCTGCACCACCAACGCGATCGTGCCGCCGCTGAAGGCCATGGCCGACGAGTACGGGGTGCTGCGCGGGCACGTGGAGACCGTGCACTCGTTCACCAACGACCAGAACCTGCTGGACAACTACCACAAGTCGGAGCGCCGCGGCCGGTCCGCGCCGCTCAACATGGTGATCACCGAGACGGGTGCCGCCTCCGCCGTCGCGAAGGCACTGCCCGACCTCAAGGCGCGGATCACCGGCAGCTCGATCCGGGTCCCGGTGCCGGACGTGTCGATCGCGATCCTCAACCTCCAACTGGCCCGCGAGGCCTCCCGCGAGGAGGTCCTCGACTACCTCCGCGAGGTGTCGCTGACCTCGCCGCTCAAGCGCCAGATCGACTTCATCACCGCCCCGGACGCGGTCTCCAGCGACTTCATCGGCTCGCGCCACGCGTCGATCGTCGACGCCGGCGCGCTGAAGGTGGAGGGCGACAACGCGATCCTCTACCTCTGGTACGACAACGAGTTCGGCTACTCCTGCCAGGTGGTCCGGGTCGTCCAGTACGTCTCCGGCGTCGAGTACCCGACGTTCCCGGCGCCGGCGGTCTGACCGCCTCGCCTCCGGCAGCCCGGCCCCTCTGTGTGCGCAGAGGGGCCGGGCTGTCCGCACTCTTGACGCGATCACGGCCGGATGGCAGTTTTTTATCGATACAACCGAGCCTGCGAACCCTGTTCTATATATCGAACAACACCGTCCGGTCAGGAGTGCCCGCGTGCCCACCGCCACCGCGATCATCAACCTCGACATCGAGGGCCCGACGATCAGCCGCCATCTCTACGGCCACTTCGCCGAACACCTCGGCCACTGCGTCTACGGCGGCTTCTGGGTCGGCGAGGACTCCCCGGTCCCGAACGAAGGCGGCATCCGCCTGGACGTCGTCGAGGCGCTGCGCGCCCTGGACATCCCCAACCTGCGCTGGCCCGGCGGCTGCTTCGCCGACGAGTACCACTGGCAGGACGGCATCGGCCCACGGGAGCGGCGCCCCCGGATGGTCAACACGCACTGGGGCAACGTCGAGGAGAACAACCACTTCGGCACCCACGAGTTCATGGCCCTGTGCGAACTCCTCGGCGCCGATCCCTACATCAGCGGCAACGTCGGCTCCGGCACCGTCCGCGAGATGAGCGAGTGGGTGGAGTACCTCACCCGGGACGGCGACAGCCCGATGGTGCGGCTGCGCAAGGAGAACGGCCGCGAGGAGCCCTGGCGGGTGAAGTACTGGGGCATCGGCAACGAGACCTGGGGCTGCGGCGGCAACATGCGCGCCGAGTACTCCGCCGACCTGGCCCGCCAGTACGCCACGTACTGCCGCGACCACGGCGACAACACGCTCTACCGGATCGCCTCGGGCGCCTCCGACGCGGACTACAAGTGGACCGAGACGCTGATGCAGCAGATCAGCTGCTTCGGCTGCGAGGCCACCCCGAAGAACTTCTTCCAGGGCCTCTCCGTCCACTACTACACGCTCTCCGGCCCCTGGGAGGCCAAGGGCAGCGCCACCGGGTTCACCGCCGACGACCACTACCGCACCATGCTGTCGGCCCGGCGCATCGACCGCATCCTCACCGGCCACTCCACGGTCATGGACGTCTACGACCCGGGGCGTACCGTCGGCCTGGTCCTGGACGAGTGGGGCACCTGGTGGGACGTGGAGCCCGGCACCAACCCCGGCTTCCTCTTCCAGCAGAACACCCTGCGCGACGCGCTGGTGGCGAGCACCCACTTCGACATCTTCCACAAGCACGCGGCCCGCCTGCACATGGCCAACATCGCCCAGACCGTCAACGTCCTCCAGGCCATGCTGCTCACCGACGGCGACGCCCTGGTCCTGACCCCGACGTACCACGTCTTCGAGATGAACAAGGGCCACCAGGACGCCACGTCGCTCCCGGTGCACGTACGCGGCGAGGGCACCCGGCGCCCGGTCGGGGACGCCGAACTCGACACCCTGTCCGCCTCCGCCAGCGTCAAGGACGGCACGGTCCTGATCTCGCTGAGCAACCTGGACGCCGAGGAACCCACCGAGGTCACCCTGGACCTGCGCGGCGGCACCCTCGGCGAGCCGGCCGCCCGGATCCTCACCGCCGACAAGCTCCAGGCCCACAACACCCCCGAGGCGTCGACGACCGTCTCCCCCCGGGCGTTCGACGGCGTGTCCGTGACCGGCGGCGGGCTGCGGCTCACCCTCCCGCCCCACTCGTTCGTGACCGTCCAGGCCCCCCTGAACCAGTCCTGACCCGCAGGAGTGCGCACATGACCCGACCCGCACGTCCGCTGCCCGCCCGTCATCTGCGACCGCCCATGGGCTGGAACAGCTGGGACTGCTACGGCACCACCGTCACCGAGGAAGAGGTCCTCGCCAACGCCGAGTTCATGCGCGAGCACCTGCTCCCGCACGGCTGGGACACCGTCGTCGTCGACATCCAGTGGTACGAGCCCAGCGCCCGCGCCCACGGCTACAACCCGGACGCCCCGCTCGTCCTCGACGGCCACGGCCGCCAGCTCCCCGCCCCCAACAGGTTCCCCTCGGCCGCGGGCGGGGCCGGGTTCGGACCGCTGGCCGCGCGGGTGCACGCCATGGGCCTGCGCTTCGGGCTGCACATCATGCGGGGCATCCCGCGGCGTGCGGTGGAGGCCGGACTGCCCGTGCTCGGGACGGAGTTCACCGCCGCGGAGGTGGCCGACACCGACTCCGTGTGCCCCTGGAACTCCGACAACTACGGCCTGGACCACGACCACCCCGGCGCCCAGGCCTACTACGACTCCCAGGTCGCCCAGTTCGCCGCCTGGGGAGTCGACTTCGTCAAGGCCGACGACATGCTCTTCCCGTACCACGAGCGGGAGATCGCCTCCTACGCGCTGGCGATCGAGCGCAGCGGGCGGGCCATCGAGCTGAGCCTCTCCCCCGGTACCGACATGTCCCTCGCCCGCCTGGACCACCTGCGGGAGCACGCCACCATGTGGCGGGTCTGCGACGACCTGTGGGACCGCTGGGAGGACGTCGAGGCGCAGTTCGCGCGGATGGCCCGCTGGGCACCCTGGCAGGGCCGGGCGGGCTGGGCGGACGCCGACATGCTGCCGCTCGGCCACATCGGGATCCGCGCCGAGCGCGGCGCGGACCGCCAGTCGGCCCTCACCAGGCCCGAGCAGGTCAGCCTGCTCACCCTCTGGCTGATCTCCCGCTCCCCGCTGATGATGGGCGGCGACCTGCCCACCTCCCCGCCCGGGACCATCGAACTGCTCACCAACGACGAGGCCCTCGACGTCCTGTGGCACAGCACCGGCAACCAGGAGGTGCTGCGGGAGCGGGACCTGGTGCTGTGGACCGCCCGGGACGCCGACGGGCACACCCGGTACGCGGCGGTGTTCTCGCTGGCCGACGAGGAGCGGTGCTTCGAGGTGCCGCTGGGCTCGATCGGAGCCACGCCCCGCGACAGCGTCCGGGAGTTGTGGACCCGCACCGGCACCGCGCACGACGGCCGGCAGCTGGTGGCCGTGCTGCCCGCCCACGGTGCCGCCCTCTATCGTCTGGCCGAGGACAGCCGACGGGAGTGAGTGTGGCGACGATCCAGGACGTGGCGAAGGCCGCCGGGGTGTCGGCGATGACCGTCTCCAACGTGATCAACGGGCACCCCAACGTCCGCCCGGCCACCCGGGAACGCGTCCTGGAGGCGGTGGACCGGCTCGGCTACCGGGTCAACGTGGCCGCCCGCAACCTGCGCAGGGGCCGTACCGGGACCATCTGCCTGGCCGTCCCCGAGATCAACCGCCCGTACTACGGCCGGCTGGCCGCCTCGATCATCGCGGCGGCCGCCCGGCACGGCCTGCGGGTGAGCATCGAGCAGACCGGCGCCCGCCGGGAGAACGAACTGGCGGCCCTGTCCCTGTCCCGCAACCGGCTCTACGACGGCCTCATCCTCAGCACGGTCGGCATGGGCCCGGCCGATGTCGGGGCGCTCGACGTCGACCATCCGGTGGTGATCCTCGGCGAGCGGATCTTCGGCGGGCCCGTCGCCCATGTCGCCATGCCGAACGAGGCTGCCTCGCAGGCCGCGACCCGCCATCTCGTCGAGCGGGGCTGCCGGCGGATCGCCATCGTGTGCGGGCGGCTGGGCACGGAGGCCGACGTGTCGAGCCTGCGGCACGCCGGATATCTGCGGGCGCTGGCGGCCGCCGGGCTGCCGGCGGACCCGGAGCTGGTGGTGACCGCCGAGTCGCTGACCATGCAGGAGGCCGCCCGCCGCGTCCGGGAACGGATGGCGGACGGCCTCGGTTTCGACGGGGTGTTCTGTGTGACGGACACGGTGGCCATGGGCGTGCTGCGCGCCCTCGCCGACGCCGGGGTCCGGGTGCCGGAGCAGGTCAGGGTGATCGGCTTCGACAACGTCGACGAGAGCGCGTACCTCGTGCCCTCCCTGTCCACCGTCGACCCGGACCACGACCTGATGGCCGAACGCGCGGTCGCCCTGCTGGCGGCACGCATCGACCGGAGCGGACCGGGACCGGAACAGGAGGAGTTCACCGGTCCCTTCCGCCTGGTGGTGCGGGAGTCCACGGGCGGCTGACCCCGCGTCCCCGGTGCGGTGTCAGACCAGGTGGCCGAAGACCACCAGGTTCTCCGTGTAGTCCTTGACGTCGCGGTCGTAGTCCCCGGCGCAGGTGATCAGGCGCACCTCGGGGCGGCTGGTGTCCGCGTAGACGCGTTCGCTGGGGAAGTCGTCCTTCGCGAAGGTGTCGGCGTCGTCGACCACGAAGTTCGCGTCCGTGCCGTCGGCCCGGCTCACCGTGAAGCGGTCTCCGCGTTCCAGTTCGTCCAGCCTGACGAAGACGGCCGCCGAGGTCTTGGTGTCGACGTGGCCCGCGATGATCGCGGTGCCCGCCTCGCCGGGTGCGGCGCCCCTGGAGTACCAGCCGACGAGGTTGGTGTTGTCGGCAGGCGGGGGCTGGAGCTGGCCCGTGGAGCCGATGGTGAGGGTGGTGAAGGGGGCGTCGACGAAGATCTTCGGGATGAGCAGGCGGGTCGGCGTGGACCGGGGCAGCGCCTGACCGGTCCGGCGCGGATCCGCCGAGGGGACGGCGTCGGTGCTCTCGGCCCGGCTGCTGCCGGTGGTGCCGGAGCCGTTGGTGTGTCCGCCGACCAGCGCCACGGCCAGGAGCACGACGGCGATGCCCCACACGGGCAGCCGGCTGCCGCGCGGGGGCCCGTCGGGGCCGTCCTGGCCGTCCGGGCCTTCGGAGTCGTCGGGGTGCGGGGTGGCGGGGCCAGCTGCCATCGGAGGTCACCTTTCTGGGGCACGGCAGCGGGAGGGCGGGACAGGGGTCGCGGTGCAGTCGGCGTGTGGAC
>NZ_JBHXLU010000114.1:0-20521 GCF_042720695.1 Streptomyces sp. NPDC058457
CCTGACGGAGGGTCCGGGCTCCCGGTGCGCTCGGCGCGGGCCTACTGGGTGCGGTTCTCACCGTGGTAGTACTCGAACACCCAGCCGAAGAGGCCGATCATGATGACGGGCGCCGCGAAGTACAGCAGCCACCAGCCGACGGCCACACCGAGGAAGGCCAGCGCGCCGCCGACGCCGAGGGCGAGCGGCTGCCAGCTGTGCGGGCTGAAGAACCCGATCTCACCGGCGTCGTCCGCGACGTCGGCTTCCTTGTTGTCCTGAGCACCGGCGTCCACCCGGGAGGCCGTGAAGGTCAGGTAGAAGCCGATCATGAGGCACAGGCCGAAGGCCATGAAGAGCGCCGTGGTGCCGGCAGCCTCCTTCGACCACACGCCATAGACACCGGCCATGGCGAGGACGAAGACGCCCAGCCACACGAACATCCAGCCCTGGATCTTCACTTGCCGGCCTCCTTGCTGCCCGTGACAGCGGCGGCGTGGCCGTGCTCCAGCTGCTCCAGGGCGGCGATCTCAGGGTGGTGCAGGTCGAAGGCCGGGGATTCGCTGCGGATCCGCGGCAGGGTGACGAAGTTGTGCCGCGGCGGCGGGCAGGAGGTCGCCCACTCGAGCGAACGGCCGTAGCCCCACGGGTCGTCGACGCCGACCGGCTTGCCGTACTTGGCCGTCTTCCACACGTTGTAGAGGAACGGCAGGATCGACAGGCCGAGCAGGAAGGAGCTGATCGTCGAGATCGTGTTCAGGGTGGTGAAGCCGTCGGCCGCCAGGTAGTCGGCGTAACGACGCGGCATGCCCTCGGCGCCCAGCCAGTGCTGCACCAGGAAGGTGCCGTGGAAGCCGATGAACAGCGTCCAGAAGGTGATCTTGCCGAGCCGCTCGTCGAGCATCTTGCCCGTCATCTTCGGCCACCAGAAGTGGAAGCCGGAGAACATCGCGAAGACGACCGTACCGAACACCACGTAGTGGAAGTGGGCCACCACGAAGTACGAGTCGGAGACGTGGAAGTCCATCGGCGGCGAGGCCAGGATGACACCGGTCAGACCACCGAAGGTGAAGGTGATCAGGAAGCCGGTGGCCCAGAGCATCGGTGTCTCGAAGGACAGCGATCCCTTCCACATGGTGCCGATCCAGTTGAAGAACTTCACACCGGTCGGGACCGCGATCAGGAAGGTCATGAAGGAGAAGAACGGGAGGAGCACGCCGCCGGTGACGTACATGTGGTGGGCCCACACCGTCACGGACAGACCGGCGATCGAGATGGTGGCCGCGATCAGACCCATGTAGCCGAACATCGGCTTGCGGGAGAAGACCGGGATGACCTCGGAGATGATGCCGAAGAACGGCAGCGCGATGATGTACACCTCTGGGTGTCCGAAGAACCAGAAGAGGTGTTGCCAGAGCAGCGCTCCGCCGTTCGCGGCATCAAATACATGTGCCCCGAATTTTCGGTCCGCCTCAAGGGCGAACAGCGCCGCGGCGAGGACCGGGAAGGCGAGCAGGACCAGCACGGCGGTCAGCAGCACGTTCCACACGAAGATCGGCATCCGGAACATGGTCATGCCGGGCGCACGCATGCAGATGATCGTGGTGATGAAGTTGACCGCGCCGAGGATGGTGCCGAAGCCGGAGAAGGCCAGACCCATGATCCACATGTCGGCGCCGATGCCCGGCGAGCGGACCGCGTCCGACAGCGGCGAGTAGGCGAACCAGCCGAAGTCGGCCGCGCCCTGCGGGGTGAGGAAGCCGCCGACCGCGATGGTCGAGCCGAACAGGTAGAGCCAGTAGGCGAACATGTTCAGCCGCGGGAAGGCGACGTCCGGCGCGCCGATCTGGAGCGGCATGATCCAGTTCGTGAAGCCGGCGAACAGCGGCGTCGCGAACATCAGCAGCATGATCGTGCCGTGCATCGTGAACGCCTGGTTGAACTGCTCGTTCGACATGATCTGCAGACCGGGGCGAGCGAGCTCGGCGCGCATCAGCAGCGCCATCACACCGCCGATCAGGAAGAACGCGAACGACGTGACCAGATACAGCGTTCCGATGGTCTTGTGGTCGGTGGTGGTGAGCCACTTGACGACCACGTTGCCGGGCTGCTTGCGCCTGACCGGCAGCTCATCTGCGTAAGAGCCTTCAGCTGCCGCGGCACCCTGGGGTTCGTTGAGGATGCTCACAGGTTGTTCGTCTCCCGGTTCTTCTCGTGGCTCGTCTGCGCGATGCCGGCGGGAATGTAACCGGTCTGCCCCTTCTTGGCGAGGTCCTTGAGGTGCTGCTGGTAACGCTCGGGCGAGACGACCTTCACGTTGAACAGCATCCGGGAGTGGTCGACGCCGCAGAGCTCGGCGCACTTGCCGAGGAAGGTGCCCTCCTGGTTGGGAGTCACCTGGAACGCGTTGGTGTGGCCCGGGATGACGTCCATCTTCATCAGGAACGGCACCACCCAGAAGGAGTGGATGACGTCACGCGAGGTGAGGACGAAGCGGACGGTCTCGCCCTTGGGGAGCCAGAGCGTCGGACCGGGGTTGCCGGTCTGCGGGTTCTTCGTGCCCGGCGTACCGACGTCGTAGACACCGCCGGCGGCCGCCGGGAAGTCCTTCTTGAACCGGTCCGGAATGGCGGCCAGGTTCGTGTCGGTCTTCGCGTCGCCGCTGACACCGTCGACGGGCGTGATGTAGTTGAAGCCCCAGCTCCACTGGAAGCCGACCACGTTGACCGTGACGTCCGGCTTCTTGTCGGTGAGGCTGAGCAGCTTCGTCTCGTCACGGGCCGTGAAGTAGAACAGCACCGAGACGATGATGAGCGGCACCACCGTGTACAGGGCCTCGATCGGCATGTTGTACCGGGTCTGGGCCGGGACCTCGATCTTGGTGCGGCTGCGCCGGTGGAAGATGGCGCTCCAGATGATCAGACCCCACACCAGCACGCCGACGGCGAGCGCGGCGGCCCAGGAGCCCTGCCACAGGGAGAGGATCCGCGGAGCCTCTTCCGTGGTCGGGGTGGGCATACCAAGGCGGGGGAAGTCCTTGTATGTGCAACCGGTAGCGGTCGCAAGGACCAGGCCCGCGGTCATTGCCTGCAGCAGCTTCCGCCGCATCGGGCGCCGCGGCGAGCGGTCGGAGCCGTTGGGACTCACGTAGCGCCTTCCCGAGAGTCTCGCCCGCGCGGTCGGCTGCGGCCTTCTCGCTGGTCGGTCGCCGCCCTGCGTCGGGCAGGGGTTTGGATGTTTATGCGGACCAAACCCTAGCCGACGCCCTCCGGGGGTTCGCGGGGAGGGGGGCATACGCGTCGCCTGTCACTCGGTTGGGGTGGGAATGGGCGCCCAATAGCTCGGGTTGTCGCGGTTTGCGGTGCGGGTGCGGGTGCGTTGTGGCTGGTCGCGCCCCGCGGCAGAGCCACATGTGGACACGGCCCCGCGCCCCTGGATTGGTTGCCGGCGCTTTACCGTTGCTGTGTGTCCTACTTTGACGCTGCGTCCGCCGCCCCGCTCCACCCTGTCGCCCGCCAGGCGTTGTTGGCGTCGCTCGACGACGGGTGGGCCGATCCCTCCCGGCTGTATCGCGAAGGCCGCAAGGCGCGCGTGCTGCTGGACGCTGCCCGGGAGGCGGCCGCCGAGGCCGTCGGCTGTCGGCCGGACGAGCTGACGTTCACTCCATCGGGCACACAGGCCGTCCATGCGGGTGTGGCAGGCGCGTTGGCCGGTCGTCGTCGGGTCGGACGTCACCTGATCGTGTCAGCCGTCGAACACTCCTCGGTGCTCCACTCCGCCGAGGTGTTCGAGGCGGGGGGCGGACAGGTGACCCGGGTGCCGGTGGAGCGGACGGGAGCGGTGGAGACGGAGTCGTACGCCTCCGCCCTGCGCCCCGACACCGCGCTCGCCTGCCTCCAGTCGGCCAACCACGAAGTGGGCACCGTGCAGCCGGTGGCGGCGGTGGCCGAGGTGTGCCGGGCGGCCGGGGTGCCGTTGCTGGTGGACGCTGCGCAGTCGCTGGGGTGGGGGCGGGTCGAGGGCGACTGGTCGCTGCTGACGGCGAGCGCGCACAAGTGGGGTGGGCCGAGCGGGGTCGGGCTGCTGGTCGTACGCAAGGGGGTGCGGTTCGCCGCCCAAGGAGCGGTCGACGAGCGGGAGTCGGGCCGGGCACCCGGCTTCGAGAACCTGCCGGCGATCGTCGCGGCCGCCGCGTCGCTGCGGGCCGTACGGGCGGAGGCCGGGCAGGAGGCCGGACGGCTGCGGGAACTGACGGCGCGGATCCGGGCGCGGGTAGCGGAGTCGGTGCCGGACGTGGAGGTGGTGGGCGATGCGGAGCGGCGGCTGCCCGGGATCGTCACCTTCTCCTGTCTCTATGTCGACGGAGAGACACTGCTGCACGAGCTGGACCGGGAGGGCTTCTCCGTGTCGTCCGGATCGTCCTGTACGAGCAGCACGCTGACACCCAGCCATGTACTGAAGGCGATGGGGGTGCTGAGCGAGGGGAACGTGCGGGTGTCGCTGCCGGCGGGGGCGGCCGGGGCGGACGTCGACCGCTTCCTTGAGGTGCTGCCGGGGGTGGTGGCCGGGGTGCGGGAGAAGCTGGGAGCGCCTGTGCCGTCGGCGGCCCTGCAGGAGGACGTACTCGTCGTGGACGCCCTCGGCAAACGGTGCCCGATCCCCGTCATCGAACTGGCGAAGGTCATCGGCACCGTGCCGGTCGGCGGCAGGGTGCGGGTCCTGTCCGATGACGAGGCGGCGCGCCTGGACATCCCGGCGTGGTGCGAGATGCGGGGCCAGGAGTACATGGGTGAGGAGAAGGAAGAAAAGGGAACGGCCTACTTGGTACGCCGGCTCACCTGAGCGCCCCTGAAAGGGGCGCGGGGCTGTGTCGATGTGCGGCTGCCGCCGCGTGGGCGCGACCAGCCCCCACGCCGCCGCACCCGAAACTCAGACCAGGTACCCGCGAACCTCTTCCGCGGCCTCGTCCCCGTACGCCTTGGTGAACCGCTCCATGAAGTGCCCCCGGCGCAGCTGGTACTCCTGCGTACCCACCGTCTCGATGACGAGAGTCGCCAGCATGCAGCCCACCTGGGCCGCCCGCTCCAGCGAGACCCCCCACGCCAGCCCCGAGAGGAACCCCGCGCGGAAGGCGTCGCCGACACCCGTCGGGTCGGCCTTGCGCTCCTCGTCGGGGCAGCCGACCTCGATGGTCTCCTCGCCGACCTTCTCGATACGGACGCCCCGCGCACCCAGCGTGGTGACCCGGTGGCCGACCTTCGCGAGGATCTCCTCGTCGCTCCAGCCGGTCTTCGTCTCGATGAGCCCCTTCTCGTACTCGTTCGAGAAGAGGTACGTCGCACCCTCCAGCAGTATCCGGATCTCGTCGCCGTTCATCCGCGCGATCTGCTGGGAGAAGTCGGCGGCGAAGGGGATGGACCGGGTCCGGCACTCCTCCGTGTGGCGGAGCATGCCCTCCGGGTCGTCCGCGCCGATCAGGACCAGGTCGAGGCCGTCCACGCGGTCGGCCACCGTCTTCAGCTCGATCAGCCGGGCCTCGCTCATCGCACCCGTGTAGAAGGAGCCGATCTGGTTGTGGTCGGCGTCGGTCGTGCACACGAAACGCGCGGTGTGCAGGGTCTCGGAGATGCGGACGGACTCCGTGTCGACGCCGTGCCGGTCGAGCCAGGCCCGGTACTCGTCGAAGTCGAAGCCCGCCGCGCCGACCAGGATCGGCCGGGTGCCGAGCTGTCCCATGCCGAACGCGATGTTCGCGCCGACGCCGCCCCGGCGCACGTCCAGGTTGTCGACCAGGAAGGACAGCGAGACCGTGTGCAGCTGGTCCGCGACGAACTGGTCGGCGAAGCGGCCGGGGAAGGTCATGAGGTGATCGGTGGCGATGGAGCCGGTGACTGCGATGCGCACGGCTGGGACTCTCCTGAGGGGGAGGCGTTATTGACAGTTAACGCTACCGGGTCGGCGTGGGCACCCTGAAGGTGCCAAAACTACCCGATAGTAGATCTTTCTTCGCGGCGCCCGACGTGCTTACGGTTCCGTCATGACGAACCTCAAGGTCCACGCCCCCGCTCCGGCCGACCTCGACGGCGATCTCGCGTCGCTGCGCGGGGACTGCGCCCGGATGGCTCCGCACTGGACGGTTCCTGATCACAGCGATGCCCGCCCGGTGCCGCCGTCACTCATCCACGGGGTGACCGTGCCGAAGAAGTCCGCCAGGCTGCTGGACGCGATGTCCGACTACGGCGACTGAGTCTCGCCCGGCGCGTTTCCAGGGAACCGCGCGCCCCCCTCCCGCGTCCCATCGCCGTCCCCCGTGAAGGGGAGGCGGGATACGACACGGCTAGGAGCGATGCGGTGAAGAGCGAGCGACCCGAGAACGCCGACGACGCGGCCGCGGGCAGCACCGGGGAGCCCCCCGAGGCCCGGCAGGCCACGGAGTCGCCGAAGGCTGCGGAGGCCGCCGAGGCCGACACGCAGGCCACCGCGGAGTCCGCCGAGGGTGCCCCGGCAGAGGTTCCGGAGCCGGACGAGGCCCCCGCCCCGGGCGCAGCCGCCGAGCCGGGGGCGGTGATCTCCGAGCCCGAGGAGGCCCCCGAGCCGGAGGAGACCCGCGAGCCCGACGTGGCCCCCGCCGCCGATGCCGCCCCGGAACCCGCGGAGTCCCCTGCGGAGCCCCCCGCGGAGCCGGAAGTGGCCGAGCTTTCTCATACCGCCGACGTCGCTGACGCCCCCCGTACTCCCGAGACGCCCGAGACGCCCGAGACGCCCGACGCCGAAGCGAAGACCGAGGCCGAGGCCGGTCACCCCGTCCCCCGCCGGCGCTCCCCCGCCCTCGTCATCACCTCCGTGGCCGCCGCCGTCCTCCTGATCGGCGGCGGTGGTGCCTATCTCGCCTCGGGCACCGGTTCTGGCGCCGGCTCCGACGCCGGCGGCGGTACGACCACGGGCTCGTCCGGCGGTTCCACGCCCCCGCCCCTCGCCCTGGACGGCTACTCCTCCGGCGGCAACGGCATAGCCCCGGGCGAGCCCGATCCCTACGGCGTGACCTACAAGGCGAGCGGGACGCTCCCCGCCGGCCCCGGCTCGGCCACCGTGTACCAGCCCTCCGGCGAGGTCTCCAAGGACCGGGTGGCCGCGCTGGCGAAGGCGCTCGGCGTCGAGGGGACCCCGGTGGCCGAGGGCCAGGTCTGGAAGGTCGGCACCGACAACGACGGCTCCGGCGGGAGTCTCCAGGTGAACCGGGCCGCCCCGGGCATCTGGACGTACAGCCGCTACGCCCCGGGCACCGACAACTGCAAGCGGGGCCTGGTGTGCACGCAGGACCCGTCGGCGCCGTCCGGTCCCCCGGTGAGCGTCGACGACGCCGAGAAGGCGGCGGCGCCGGTGCTGAAGGCGCTCGGCCAGGACGCCGCGAAGCTCGACGCGAGCCAGGTCATGGGCGCCCAGCGGGTGGTGAACGCCGATCCGGTGGTCGGCGGACTGCCGACGTACGGCTGGACGACCGGGCTGACCGTCAGCAAGCAGGGTGAGGTGGTCGGCGGCAACGGGATGCTGGCGACGCCGGCGAAGGGCGACACGTATCCGGTGCTGAGCGCCGCGAAGACGCTGGACCTGATGAACGCGGCGCCGCGCTCCGACCACCGGATGGGCATCGGCGGCTGCGCCAGTTCCGTACCGCTGAAGGACCGCCTGGAGCAGCCGTGCTCCGCGTCGTCGCCGTCACCGTCGTCCGCCTCGTCCACGTCGTCGGCCGTGATCGAGAAGGCGGTGTTCGGCCTTTCCGCGCAGTCCGTCGCCGGCCGGCAGGCGCTGGTGCCGTCCTGGCTGTTCCAGGTGCGCGGGGCGGCGGACGCGTACACCGTCACCTATCCGGCGGTGGACCCGGCGTACCTGGTCTCCTCCTCGGCCTCCTCGTCGCCGACGCCTTCGGCGAGCGCGAGCGCCTCGGCGGGGACCACGAAGGACGTGAAGGTGGACGGGTACCGGGTCGACGGCCGTGATCTGATCGTCGCCTTCACCGGCGGGGTGTGCGCCGACTACAAGGCGACGGCGGAGGAGAGCTCGGAGCAGGTGGTGCTGAAGGTGACCGCGACGCCCTGGCCGGACAAGATCTGCGTCATGATCGCCAAGGAGTACCACCGGACGGTGCATCTGGACGCGCCGCTGGACGGCCGGAAGGTGGTCGGCACGGACGGCAAGGCCCTTCTGAGGGCGGTGACACTGGAACCGCAGATGGGCTGAGCACATACGAAGGCGGCGGCCCCTCGTGGTGAGGGGCCGCCGCCTTCGTGCCGTTGTGCCCGTCGGCTCAGCTGAAGGAGTCGCCGCAGGCGCAGGAGCCGGTCGCGTTCGGGTTGTCGATCGTGAAGCCCTGCTTCTCGATGGTGTCGACGAAGTCGATCGACGCGCCGCCCAGGTACGGGGCGCTCATGCGGTCGGTGACGACCTTGACGCCGCCGAAGTCCTTGACGACGTCGCCGTCGAGGGAACGCTCGTCGAAGAAGAGCTGGTAGCGCAGGCCGGAGCAGCCACCGGGCTGGACGGCGACACGCAGGGCGAGGTCGTCACGGCCTTCCTGGTCGAGCAGGGCCTTGACCTTGGCCGCGGCGGCGTCGCTCAGAATGATGCCGTCGGTGGCGGTGCTGGTCTCGTCCGATACGGACATCTACATCTCTCCCGGGTTGTACGGAGACTGCTTGCCGACGAGTGCAACCGGCGGGTCCGCTGATTCATTCCGGCCCGGCACGCGCGTTCTCGCGTTTTCCTACGTCTTCATGCTCGCACACGCCCGAAGTCACGCACAGCGGTCGTCGACGGCACCCACGGCGACCTGCACACGGGGTGACCATCCCGCGTCCACCCGTCGGCCACCCTCCCGTTCGGCGCCGGGATTGATGTCACATCGACGCTATGGCCATCGTCAAAGTGACGTGAAGCAGTTATGATAGATAGCGTCAGAACGACGAAAAGTAGAAAGGGTGCGTGTCGTGACCACCGCCCAGACCACGGAGCTCGACGTACAGCCGACTCCGCTCGCCCTGCTGCTGCTCGGCCGTGAGGCCGACCCGAAGAGCGAGCGGGGCGTCGAGTGTCCCGGCGACCTGCCCTCCCCGTCCGACCCGGACCTGGTCGCGCGTGCCCGCGCGGCCAAGGAGAAGCTCGGCGACAAGGTCTTCGTGCTCGGCCACCACTACCAGCGCGACGAGGTCATCCAGTTCGCCGATGTCACGGGCGACTCCTTCAAGCTGGCCCGGGACGCGGCCGCCCGCCCGGAGGCGGAGTACATCGTGTTCTGCGGTGTGCACTTCATGGCCGAGTCCGCCGACATCCTGACCTCGGACGACCAGAAGGTGGTCCTTCCCGACCTCGCGGCCGGCTGCTCCATGGCCGACATGGCGACCGCCGAGCAGGTCGCCGAGTGCTGGGACGTGCTGACCGAGGCCGGGATAGCCGAGCAGGTGGTCCCCGTCTCGTACATGAACTCGTCCGCGGACATCAAGGCGTTCACGGGCAAGCACGGCGGCACCATCTGCACCTCTTCGAACGCGCAGCGCGCCCTGGAGTGGGCCTTCGAACAGGGCGAGAAGGTCCTGTTCCTGCCCGACCAGCACCTGGGGCGCAACACCGCCGTCCGGGACATGGGCATGTCCCTGGACGACTGCGTGCTCTACAACCCGCACAAGCCGAACGGCGGCCTGACGGCCGACCAGCTGCGCAACGCGAAGATGATCCTGTGGCGCGGCCACTGCTCGGTGCACGGCCGTTTCTCGCTGGACTCGGTCAACGACGTGCGCGAGCGCATCCCGGGCGTGAACGTCCTCGTCCACCCCGAGTGCAAGCACGAGGTCGTCGCCGCCGCGGACCACGTCGGATCGACCGAGTACATCATCAAGGCGCTGGAGGCCGCGCCCGCCGGCTCCAAGTGGGCCATCGGCACCGAGCTGAACCTGGTCCGCCGCCTCGCGAACCGCTTCGCTCCGGAGGGCAAGGAGATCGTCTTCCTCGACAAGACCGTCTGCTTCTGCTCCACCATGAACCGCATCGACCTCCCCCACCTGGTCTGGACCCTGGAGTCGCTGGCCGAGGGCAACCTGGTCAACCGCATCGAGGTCGACAAGGAGACGGAGACGTTCGCCAAGCTGGCCCTGGAGCGGATGCTGGCGCTGCCGTAGCCGTACCCGTGGCCGTACGGCCCGTGTGTCACCCCGAGTCGACCGCCTTGCGCTCGGGGTGCGCCGGGTCGAGCGTGAAGATCGTGCCGTCGGAGGTCGACAGGACCAGGGCGCCTCGGTTGAACCAGACGCTCGGCAGCAGACCGCTGTTGCCGAGCACCTCGGCGCGGGCGGAGGACTCCCACAGGACGGTGCCCTTCGCCGCGTCGAGCGCGACCACGCGTCCGCTCATGCCCGCCATGTACACCGTGCGCCCCTTGGCGTCCACCGAGGCCTGGCCCGGCGACTCCAGGGTCGTGTGGCTCTCCCACAGCCGGGCCCCGGTCGTCGGCGAGAAGGCGGTGACCAGGCCGCTGGAGGTGGCGAGGTAGAGCGTGCCGTGGGCCAGGGTGGGCAGCCCGCCCCGGTACTTCTCGGGCAGCGGGATCAGGGTGCGCCTGCCGGTGTCGGGGTCGACGCGCACGATGCGGTTGTAGATCAGGTCGGGTCCGTTGTTGACGTCCTGGTCGTCCGACTCCAGGAAGACCAGCTGTCCGGAGAGGGTGCCGACGAAACTGGCCGTCTGGGCAGGAGAATTCAGGGTGCGCACCGAGCCGTCGGCGGGGTGGACGACGTAGAACTTCGTGGCGCGCGAGCCGTCCGACTGGTCGCCGCAGTCCACATAGGGGAAGTCCCCCGCGGAGAGCATCGAGCAGAGCCAGCCCCGGGGCACGGGCACGTTCCGGCGCACGCTGCCGTCCCGTGCCGAGCGGACGGTGAACGTGCTGCCGTCGCCCTCCTGGGTCAGGGTGACCCCGTCGCCGTAGGCCGATCCCAGGCTGTCGGTGCGTACCGCGTGGGACCACACCTCGGTGCCGTCCGAGGCCTTGAGCGCGAGCACGGACTGGGCCTTTCCCAGGCCGCCGCCGTCGGTGATCTGGAGTTCGACGAGGACCAGGCCGTCGTCCACGCCGAGGACCGTCGTGATGTAGCGGTCGGCCGGTACGCCCGCGGGCGCTGTGCCGGAGCGCCAGAGGGTGCGGCCGGTGGTGGCGTCGACCCGGGTCGGGAGCAGGGAGGTGCCGCCGCAGTAGACGGAGGAGCCGTCCGACACGCAGGTGGGCGAGGTGTCTCCCGCGTAGCCCGGTGCCTTCTTCACCCCGTGCTCGGCGGTCGCGGACACCGTTGTCTGCCAGGGCCGCCAGCCGGTGGGGAGGGTGCCCCAGCGGGATCCGGGGGACGCCGAGGAGCCGGTGCGTGCCTGGCCGTCGCCGTTCCCGGGGCCCAGCAGCAGGTAGTAGCCGGTCAGGGCCAGGGCGGTCACCGCGGCCGCGGCCAGCAGCAGACGGGGTGTGCGGCGGCGGGCGCGGGGGCGGCGGCCGGTGACCGGCGGGGTGGTGGCGTCGAGGGCCGGGGCATGGCCGGGGCTCGTGGCGGGCAGGCGCAGGGTCATCGTCCGCGGTTCGGCGGACTCCGGCTCCGGCAGGGCCGCCGCGAACTCCCGGGCCAGGTCGTCGAGTCCGGGCCGGTCGGCGGGGTCCTTGGCCAGGCAGCGCTCCAGGACCGTGCGCAGCGGGCCGGTGACCCCGTCCAGGACGGGCTCGTTGTGGACCACCCGGTAGCCGGTCAGATAGGGGCTGTCGGCGTCGAACGGGCCGCGTCCGGTGACGCAGTACACCAGCAGCGCGCCGAGCGAGAAGACGTCGGAGGCGGGGCCGACGGTACGGGCGTCGGTGAACTGTTCCGGGGACATGAACGGCGGGGTGCCGACCATCTGCCCGGTCTCGGTGAGGGTGTTGTGGTTCTCGGCGGCCCGGGAGATGCCGAAGTCGATGACGCGGGGGCCGTCCTCGGCGATCAGGACGTTGGCCGGTTTCAGGTCGCGGTGCACCACCCCGGCCCGGTGGATGTCGCGCAACGCCTCCACCAGGCCGAGGGCCAGCGGCCGCAGGTCGGTGACGCGGAGCGCGCCATGGGCCCGGATGCGGGCGGCGAGGGAGGGGCCGGGCACGTACTGGGTGGCCATCCAGGGCGCCGGCGCGTCCGGGTCGGCGTCCAGCACGGGGGCGGTGAAGGCACCGCTCACCCGGCGGGCGGCCTCGATCTCCTGCCGGAACCGGGCCCGGAAGACGGGGTCCTCGGCGTACTGGGCGTGCACCACCTTGACGGCGACCTCGCGCCCGGAGCGCGACCGGCCCCGGTAGACGATGCCCATCCCGCCGGCCCCGAGCCGGTCGGCCAGCTTGTAGCCGCCGAGGGACCGCGGGTCGTCCTTGTGCAGCGGCACGCCCAAACTCCCCTTCCCCGCCCTGCAGTTCGCGGCGCCAGCATACGGAACGGCCAGGCGCGGACGGCCGGTTCCCGGAGGTGTTCCGGGAACCGGCCGCCGTTCGCGGGACCGTCGCACGGCCGCGGGCTGCGGCTCCTCGGGCGCCGGGGCAGATTTCGCGGCCCCCCTGGCCCGTCCTCGCCGCCCGCTTCCTGTCCCGGCGCTCCTTGCGGAGTTCGAACACCGTGTACGCCGTCGGGACCGGCAGCGCCGGCCGTGGGACACCCGGGTGGGGTCAGTCCGTCCTGGGGCGTACCAGCCCCGACTCGTACGCGATCACCACGAGTTGGGCCCGGTCCCGGGCGCCCAGCTTGGCCATGGCCCGGTTGACATGGGTCTTCACGGTCAGCGGGCTGACCTCCAGGCGTTCCGCGATCTCGTCGTTGGAGTGCCCGCCGGCGACCTGGACCAGGACCTCGCGCTCCCGTGAGGTGAGCGCGTCGAGCCGCTCGGTGCGGGCCGGGTCGCGGCCGTCGTCGCCGAGGTCGCCCTGGGCGAGGAAGCGGGCGATCAGGCCCTTGGTGGCCGTCGGGGAGAGCAGCGCCTCGCCGCCGGCGGCGACCCGGATGGCGCTCAGGAGTTCCTCGGGTTCGCTGCCCTTGCCGAGGAAGCCGGAGGCACCCGCGCGCAGCGCCTGGACGACGTAGTCGTCGACCTCGAAGGTCGTGAGGATCACGACACGGACGTGGGCGAGGGCGGGGTCGGCGCCGATGAGCCGGGTGGCGGCCAGTCCGTCGGTGCCCGGCATCCGGATGTCCATCAGGACGACGTCGATCTCCCGCTCCCTGGCGAGCCGCACCGCCTCGGCGCCGTCGGAGGCCTCGCCGACCACCTCCATGTCGGGCTCGGAGTCGACGAGCACCCGGAACGCGCTGCGCAGCAGTGCCTGGTCGTCGGCGAGCAGGACACGGATCGTCATACGGAATCCCCCAGGGCGGCCGAACGGTCCTTCGTACGACCGCTCGTACGGTCGCTCGTACGGTCGTTGGTGTGGGTCTTGACCGGCAGGATCGCATGGACGCGGAAGCCGCCGCCGTAGCGGGGGCCGGTGGTGAGGGTGCCGCGCAGGGCGGTGACACGCTCGCGCATGCCGAGCAGGCCGTGGCCGCCGCCGGCCTCGGGGGCGGTGTCCTCGCCGGAGCCGTTGTCGAGGACGGAGACCTCTATGTGCGGTCCGACGCGTACGACGCTCACCTCGGCCTTGGCGTCGGGTCCGGCGTGCTTCTGCACGTTGGTCAGGGCCTCCTGGACGATCCGGTAGGCGGCCAGGTCGACGGCGGCGGGCGGGGTGGTGCCCTGGTCGGCGCGCGCGACCTCGACCTGGAGGCCGGCGTTGCGGAAGGTGTCGGCGAGCTCTTCCAGGAGGTGCAGGCCGGGGGCGGGCTCGGTAGGCGCCTCGGGGTCGCCGGACTGGCGGAGCAGGCCGACGGTGGCGCGCAGTTCGTTCAGCGCGGAGCGGCTGGCCTCGCGGACGTGGGCGAGGGCCTCCTTGGCCTGGTCGGGCCGCTTGTCCATGACGTGCGCGGCGACCCCGGCCTGCACGTTGACCAGGGCGATGTGGTGGGCGACGACGTCGTGCAGGTCACGGGCGATCCGCAGCCGCTCCTCGGCGACCCGGCGGCGGGCCTCCTCCTCACGGGTCCGCTCGGCGCGCTCGGCACGCTCGCGGATGGCCTGGACGACGGCGCGCCGACTGCGGACGGCGTCCCCGGCGGTGGCGCCGATGCCGGTCCAGGCGAAGATCGCGAGGTTCTCCTGGGCGTACCACGGCAGGGGTCCTGCGACCATCGCGGCGGTGGTCAGCACGGTCATGGTGAGCAGGCCGGCCCATACGGTGGTGCGGCGGTCGGTGGTGGCGGCGACGGTGAACAGGGCGATCACGGCCGCCATCGCCACGGGTGCGCGGGGGTCGCCGGTGACGCACTCCAGGACGGAGGCGGCGCCCGTGACGACCAGGACCGTCTTCGGGGCGTGCCGGCGGAAGACCAGGGCCGCGGCGGCGAGCGTCATCAGGACCAGGCTGAGCGGGGCCGGGGTGCGGATGCCCCAGGCGACGCCGTGCGTGCCGTGCGGGGCGGCGAAAGAGCTCACGACCATGCAGACGAGGGCGCCCGCGGCGATGACCGCGTCCACGGCGAGTGGATGGGCGCCGGCTCTGCAGCGGGCTCTTTCGAGTGTGCTCACGTTCTGAACAGTACGGCTGCTTCGTGCGGGCCGGAACTGCCGGTTCGGCCCGCCGCGGGCACCGTCCCTGGGGGCTGCCGCCCCCAGACCCCCGCTTCGGCCTGAACGGCCTCGTCCTCAAACGCCGGACGGGCTGGAAGGGGTGCTCACCGGCCTTCGTCCTCAAACGCCGGACGGAATGTGGTCCGACCGTCAGCCCGGAATCAGACCGTCGTCCCTCAGCAGTGCCCTGACCTCCTCCAGGGTCGCGTCCGGGGACGGGAGGATCAGGTCGGAGGGTTCCAGGGATTCGTCCGGGAGCGGGGCGCCCAGTTCCCGGACCTTGTCCAGGAGGGCGCCCAGGGTGCGGCGGAAGGCTGCCTCGTCGCCGGACTCGGTCTCCGCGAGGAGCTCGTCGTCCAGCTTGTTCAGTTCGGTGAGGTGGCTGTCGGCCAGCCTCACCTGGCCCTCCCCCATGATCCTCACGACCATGTCGGCCATGTCGCCCTCCAGGCGTCGGCTACTGCTTGTCGAAGCGCGGGGTGTCCTGCGGCTGCTGCGACTGCTGGCCCTGGCCGGTGCCGCCCTCGATCGCCTGCTGGGGCGCACCTCCGGCGAGCTCGGCCTTCATGCGCTGCAGCTCCAGCTCTACATCCGTACCACCGGAGAGGCGGTCCAGCTCGGCGGCGATGTCGTCCTTGGCCGTGCCGGTCGGGTCGTCGAGGGCGCCGGAGGCGAGCAGTTCGTCGATGGCGCCGGCGCGGGCCTGGAGCTGCTGCGTCTTGTCCTCGGCGCGCTGGATGGCGAGGCCGACGTCGCCCATCTCCTCGGAGATGCCGGTGAAGGCCTCGCCGATGCGGGTCTGCGCCTGGGCGGCGGTGTAGGTGGCCTTGATGGTCTCCTTCTTGGTACGGAAGGCGTCCACCTTGGCCTGCAGGCGCTGGGCCGCGAGGGTGAGCTTCTCCTCCTCGCCCTGGAGGGTGGCGTGCTGCGTCTCCAGGTCGGTGACCTGCTGCTGGAGGGCGGCGCGGCGGGAGAGCGCCTCGCGGGCGAGGTCCTCACGGCCGAGGGCGAGCGCCTTGCGGCCCTGGTCCTCCAGCTTGGTGGACTGCTGCTGGAGCTGGTTCAGCTGGAGTTCGAGGCGCTTGCGGGAGGTGGCGACGTCGGCCACCCCGCGGCGCACCTTCTGAAGCAGTTCGAGCTGCTTCTGGTACGAGTAGTCGAGGGTCTCGCGCGGGTCCTCGGCCCTGTCCAGGGCCTTGTTCGCCTTCGCGCGGAAGATCATCCCCATACGCTTCATGACACCGCTCATGGGCTTCGCGCGCCCCCTTCTGACGGACTCCGGCTCACAGATCCTGCGACAGAACCCACAGTACGGGCCCTGCCTCCATTACCGCACTGTTCGGGGACCGATGCGCTCATCCCCAAGGACGACTACGGACTGCTCCGCTCCGGCACAGGTAGTAGGTGTCCCCCTGAGCGAACCGTCTGCAACGTCCCCTCTGTCCCCCATGGAGACGACTGGCGTTGCGGGATCGTTCCCCGCCGGACTAGGGCCCACACCCCACCACCCCGTACCCTTGGGTTTTGTGTTCCGTAGCCGTGCCAAGGATGAGAAGGCCTCCGCCGACAAGGCGGCCGTGACCGACTCCAAGCAGACCCGAGACCCGCAGGCCCCCAAGGGCAGGCCCACGCCCAAGCGCAGTGAGGCCCAGACCCAGCGGCGCAGCGTGGCCAACACGCCGACGACGCGCAAGGACGCCGCCAAGCGTCAGCGCGACGACCGGCGCACCGCCATGGAGCGGCAGCGCCAGGCGTTGGCCACCGGCGACGAGCGGTACCTGCCGGCCCGTGACAAGGGCCCGGTCCGCAGGTTCGCCCGTGACTGGATCGACTCGCGCTTCAACGTGGCGGAGTTCTTCCTGCCGCTGGCCGTGGTCATCCTGGTCATGAGTGTGGTCAACAACACGGCGATCAAGAACATCGCGCTGCTGCTGTGGCTGGTCGTGATCGTGCTGATCGTGCTCGACGCGGCCGTCAGCGGCTTCCGGCTGCGCAAGCGCCTCGCCGAGCGCTTCCCGGACCAGAACCGCAAGGGCGCCGTCACCTACGGTCTGTTCCGCTCCCTCCAGATGCGCCGGCTCCGGCTGCCCAAGCCGCAGGTCAAGCGCGGAGAGCGGCCCTGAGCACAGAGCCTTTCTCCGGGGGCGCGGCGAAGGCCTGGCTGACCAAGCTGGGCGGGCTGCGTGATGTCGTACGGCAGGAGCTGGTGGCCCGCCGGCTCGACGAGCAGATAGCGGGGCGGTTCCCGGTCGGGCAGCGACTGCGGGTGCTCGACGTGGGCATGGGCCAGGGCACGCAGGCGCTGCGGCTGGCCCGGGCCGGTCACCAGGTGACCGGTGTCGAGCGGGAACCGGCGATGGTCGCGGCCGCGCGGGAGGCGCTGGCCGGTGAGCCGGTGGGCATCCGCGACCGGGTGCGGATCGTCGAGGGGGACGGGCAGGACACGGGCGTCCACTTCCTGCCGGGCAGCTTCGACGTGGTGCTCTGCCACGGCGTGCTGATGTACGTCGAGGAGCCGGACGCGCTGCTCGCCGGGCTGGCCCGGATGCTGGCCCCGGGCGGGCTGCTGTCGTTGCTGGTGCGCAACGCCGACGCGCTGGCCATGCGGCCGGGGCTGAGCGGCGACTGGGCGGGCGCCCTGGGTGCCTTCGACACCGTCTCCTACCGCAACCGGCTGGGCCTGGACGTCCGGGCCGACCGGCTGGCCACCCTCACCGCCGCCCTCGCCGGGATCGGCGCCCCGCTGCAGTCCTGGTACGGCGTACGGGTGTTCACGGACACGGCCGCGGACGACGCCGGGGCACCGGCCGACCTGGCGACGCTGCTCGCGACGGAGGAGCGGGCCGGGCGGACGGATCCGTACCGGGCGGTCGCGGCGCTGCTGCACCTGTGCGGGGTGCGCGGCTGACCTTCCCCCGGTGAAGCTCCTCGTTCGGGCCAGCAGCGCGAGCCGGAGCGTCACCGCCACGGCGAGACTCGGTGCATGGACGTTTCCCCTGCTCGCCGGACCCGCCGTACGGCCGCCGTGCTCGGCTGCTGCTGCCTGGCGCTCGTCTCCGGATGTTCCGTCTTCGGCGGCGACGCGGCCGGGGACGCCTCGGCCGGCCGGGCCGCCCAGGTGGCGGCCGTCCCCATGGCGGCGACCGATCTGCAGAACCGGTACCAGAAGGTGATCAAGGACGTCCTGCCCTCGGTCGTACAGATCCAGGCCAGCAGCGACCTGGGCTCGGGTGTGGTCTACGACGGCAACGGACACATCGTCACCAACGCGCACGTCGTGGGGAACGAGAAGACGTTCAAGGTGACGACCGCCAACACGGAGGAACCGCTCACCGCGACCCTGGTGTACTCCTACCCCCAGCAGGACCTGGCGGTCATCAGGCTCGACAGGACCCCGGACGGGCTGAAGGCGGCCGCCTTCGGGGACACCGAGAAGGTCCAGGTCGGGCAGATCACGCTGGCCATGGGGTCACCGCTCGGGCTGTCGTCCAGCGTGACCGAGGGGATCGTGTCGGCGACCGGACGGACCGTCAGCGAGAACACCGCGGGCGGCGGTACGGGTGCCACCATCCCCAACATGGTGCAGACCTCGGCGGCCATCAACCCCGGCAACAGCGGCGGCGCGCTGGTCAACCTGGACGGCCAGGTCGTCGGCATCCCGACGCTCGCCGCGAGCGACCCCAACCTGGGCGGCAGCGCGGCACCGGGGATCGGGTTCGCCATCCCGGCGTCGATGGTGACGACGGTCGCCGACCAGATCATCAAGCAGGGCAAGGTCACCGACTCGGGGCGGGCCGCGCTCGGCATCACCGGGCGCACCGTGGTCGACGTGAACTACCAGCCGGCCGGGGTGGCCGTGGTGACCGTGAAACCGGGCGACGCGGCCGACAAGGCGGGCATCCGGCCCGGGGACATCATCACCAGGGTGGGAGGCGACGACATCACCACCATCACCTCACTGGCCGAGTCACTCGCCTCGGACCGGCCCGGGCAGAAGACGACGGTGACGTACAGCCGGGACGGCATCGACAGAACGGTGGACGTGACGCTGGGCGAGCAGTGACGGCGGTCCGGGGCGACCGCGCAGGGCCGCCCCGGACCGGCGCGTCTCAGGATTCGTCAGCGTGCAGGCTCATCGGACCGTAGATCTCGGTGGCGTCCTCGTAGAGCCGCACCTGGTCGGCGCCGCCGGCCAGAAGTTCCTTCCACTGCTCGCCGATCCAGGATTCGGCGTCGCCCTGGGTGGTGAACTCCTCGGGCTCCACCGCGGGCTGGACCTCCGTCCCGTCGGCCTTCTCGAACCGCCACGTCCATGCCGCCATGTAGGCCTCCTTTGATCCAACTGGTGCATCGTATAAGGGCGCCGACAAAAACTCCGCTGGTTGTGGGCTTGTGTGCGGGCCGGTGGGGGCTCGCGCCCACGCGGCGGAGCCGCATACTGATACAGCCCCGCGCCCCTTTGGGGCGCGCTGTGCGGGGCGCAGACTGGAGCGAGAACCGTCAGGACGGGTGAGAATCGGTCCGTGGAAGTGACTTTGCTCGGTACCGGTGCTCCCGTGGGGCTGCCCAACCCCGGCTGTGCCTGTGCGGCCTGTTCGTGTGCCGTCGGGGAGGATGCCCGGGCGGCCACCGCGCTGCTCGTCGACGGGACGCTGCTGCTCGATCTGACGCCGGGCGCGGCGTTCGCGGCGGCCCGGGCCGGGCGGTCCCTCGGGGGCGTACGGCAGGTGCTGCTGTCGCATCCTCATGACGGGCCCGCCGTCGAGGTGCCGGCCGCGCTGCCGCAGCCGGCGCGGGTGCCGGACGGACGGGAGCTGACGCTGCTGACGGGGCATCGGGTGCGGGCGGTGGCGATGGACGCGGGCGGCACCGGGTACGCGGTGACCGGCCCCGACGGGCAACGGCTGCTGTATCTCCCGCCGGGCGGGGCCCCGGCCGGGCTGGAGAACGGGAGCGCGGAATCGTACGACCTGGTGCTCCTCGACGTCGTCGGCCGGCCGGACGCGCTGGCGCGGCTGCGGGCGGTCGGCTCGGTCGGGCCGACCACGGATGTCGTCGCCGTCCATCTCGACCATGACGTGCCGCCCGGCACGGAGTTGCGACGGCGGCTGGCGGCGGCCGGGGCGCGGGCGGTGCCGGACGGTACGACCCTGACGGTCGGGGTGTACGAGGACGTACCCGACGTGCCGCGCCGGACGCTGGTGCTGGGCGGGGCGCGGTCCGGGAAGTCCGTGGAGGCCGAACGGCGGCTGGAGGCCTTCCCCGACGTGCTGTACGTCGCCACGGGCGGTACGCGCGGCGGGGACACCGAGTGGGCGGCGCGGGTGGCCGTCCACCGGGAGCGGCGGCCGGGGTCGTGGCGTACGACGGAGACGTGCGACCTGGTGCCGTTGCTGGCGCAGGACGGGTCGCCGCTGCTGATCGACTGTCTGTCGCTGTGGCTGACGGACGCGATGGACTCCGTCGGGGCGTGGGACGACACGGAGTGGGCGGCGGGCGGGGAGAAGGCGCTGCGGGAGCGGGTGCGGGAGCTGACGGAGGGGGTACGGGCGACGCGGCGGACGGTGGTGGCCGTGTCGAACGAGGTGGGGTCGGGGATCGTCCCGGCCACCGCGTCGGGGCGGCGGTACCGGGATGAACTGGGCCGGCTGAACGCGGCGTTCGCGGGCGAGTGCGAGCAGGTGGTGCTGGTGGTGGCGGGGCAGGTGGTGGTGCTGAGGTAGTGGGGGGCGGGGGGACGCCTACCGGCGCGTGGGGGGGGGCACCCCCCGCGCCCCCCCGGGGCGCCGGGGGGGCCCACCCCGGGCCGGAAGGCCCAGGGGGGGGCGCGCCGGGGCGC
>NZ_JBHXLU010000114.1:20531-38264 GCF_042720695.1 Streptomyces sp. NPDC058457
GCGCTTTCTGTCTCTTCTGTGGCGTCTTCAGGGGGCGTTGTGGGGCTGTTGCTGGCACGTGGTGCGGGTGGGGGCGGGGCCGGGGGGGGGGCTGTGGTTGTGGGGGGCGGGGGGACGCCTACCGGCGCTTGCAGGGTGCCTCCCCCAGCCTTCGGCCGGGGGGACCCCCAGCACCCACCCGTGCCGCCTGGGGGCACCTCCCAGGCCCTTAAGGCACTGGGGGAGGCACGCCTGCCCGCAGCTGGGTAGCTGTGAAGCGCCCCGTAAGGGGCGCGGGGCTGTATTTGATTTGCGGCTGCCGCCGCGTGGGCGCGACCAGCCCCCACCGGCCCGCGGCCGGGCAACGACCGTCACCGCCCCTTTCTCGCGATGATCCGGTACGTGTTCGAGAAGGGCGTCCGGCGCAGCAGCGGGGCCAGGGCGTGGTCGGCCGCCCTCGCCACGGCGATCAGCGGCGCCGCCCCGCGCAGCCACCGCTTCGGCAGGACCCGGCCCAGTGCCAGGCCCACCGCCGCCGAGATGTCGTACGGCAGGTGGGGCGATTTCAGGTCGGTTCCCAGGATCTCGCAGCCCTGCGACTCCAGCTCCGCCCGGAGGTTGTCCAGCGGCATGAGGTGCAGGTGGCGGGGCTGGCCGTAGGGGATCCACCACCTGCCGAGGAGCCTGGCGAAGGCGCTGCGCGGGTTCGGGACGTCGATGAGGAGGTGGCCGCCGGGACGCAGTGCCGTGAGGGCGGCGCGGAGTTCGGCGCGCGGGTCGGGGGTGTGTTCCAGGTGGTGGAACATGCTGACGACGTCGTAGCGGGCGCGCAGGCGGGCCAGGACCTCCGGGGCGGCCAGGTAGCCGCAGTGGGCCTCTTCGACGCGGCCCTCGGCCTGGGCCCGCGCCACGCGGAGGGTCGGGTCCAGGCCGTCGAAGGACGTGTAGGTGAAGAACTCCTTCGCCGCGCGCGGGAAGTGGGCGTGGCCCGTGCCGACGTCCAGCCAGCTCTCCGGCTCCGGCAGCGCCAGCATCACGCGGGCCGCGGCGCGGTGCCGGCGGCGGCCGGCGCGGGTGGTGTGGAGGCGGTCGGTGTAGTCCTCCAGACGGCCCTCGTAGAAGTCCCGGTGGTAGAGGGCGAGGCCCTCCGGGGACAGCCGGGGGTTCTGGAAGACGTGGGCGCAGTCCCGGCACTCGTCGACGGTGAACGTGCCGGGCCGGTGGTGCAGGAGGTCGGTCGTACGCAGGCGGGCGCGCAGGCGCCTGGAGCCGCACCAGGGGCAGTCCTCGCGGCGCGGTTCGTGGAACCGGTCGGGGCCCGGGGCGAGTTCGGGCGTGGGCGGCGGCATGGGCGGCTCCCTGTACTCCCTGTACTCCCTGAACGCAATCCACTGCAAACCGGAACGTATGGGATACCGATCTTGCGTGCCAAGACGCCGTGCGGGTGTGGTGGCGATCTGGCACCGAACCGTTCGTTCCG
This sequence comes from Streptomyces sp. NPDC058457, assembly GCF_042720695.1. Taxonomy (NCBI): domain Bacteria; kingdom Bacillati; phylum Actinomycetota; class Actinomycetes; order Kitasatosporales; family Streptomycetaceae; genus Streptomyces; species Streptomyces sp. NPDC058457. The sequence continues at coordinate 21,991 of NZ_JBHXLU010000114.1, forward strand.
TGCCGGTACTGTTCGGCGAATGAGCTCGCTTAATCTCGACGACTTCACCGATCTGATCGAGCGTCCCGACGGCGGTGTGCGCCGTGACGCCGAGGCGCGCCGGGAGCGGCTGATCGTGCCGCCCGGGTCGCTGGGCCGCCTCGACGACCTGGGTGAGTGGCTGGCCGCCGCACAGGGTTCGGTACCGGTACGACCGGTCGAACGGCCGCGGGTCCTGCTCTTCGCCGGTGACCACGGCGTCGCCGAACTCGGCGTCTCCGCACGGCCCGCGGGCAGCGCGGAGCTGCTGGTGCGGGCGATCCTGGAGGGGGCCAGCCCGGTGGCGGTGCTCGCCCGGCGGCTCGGAGTGCCGGTGCGGATCATCGACATGGCACTGGACTGCGACCCGGCCGTGCTGCCCGAGGAGGTCGTACGGCACCGGGTACGGCGGGGCAGCGGCCGTATCGACATCGAGGACGCGCTGAGCCTGGAGGAGGCCGAGGCGGCCTTCCGGGCGGGCGTCGCGCTGGCCGACGAGGAGGCCGACTCGGGGACCGACCTGGTGGTGCTCGGCGATGTGAGCGTCGGCGGCACCACGGCGGCCTCGGTGCTGGTCGCGGCGCTGTGCGGGACGGACGCGTCCGTGGTGACCGGCCGGGGCGGGCTCGCCATCGACGACCTCGCGTGGATGCGGAAGTGTGCGGCGATCCGCGATGCGCTGCGGCGGGCTCGGCCGGTGCTCGGGGACCAGTTGCAGTTGCTGGCGACGGTCGGCGGGGCCGATCTCGCGGCGATGACCGGGTTCCTGCTGCAGGCGGCGGTGCGGAAGCTGCCGGTGGTGCTGGACGGGGTGGTGGTGGCCGCGTGTGCGCTGGTCGCGCAGCGGATCGCGTTCCGGGCGCCGGACTGGTGGCTGGCCGGGCACAACAGCGGGGAGCCGGGGCAGGCGAAGGCGCTGGACCGGATGGCCCTGGAGCCGCTGCTGGAGCAGGGCGTGACGGTGGGCGAGGGGGCGGGGGCACTGCTGGCACTGCCGCTGGTCCAGGCCGCTGCGGCCCTGGCGGCGGAGCTGCCGGAGAAGCCGGAGAAGCCGGAATCCGAGGAGAAGCCGGAGGAGTAGCAGGGCCACGGGCCACGGCCGGGACGGCACCGCCGAGATACGCCGTCCCGGCCGATCGCCGTTGCGGCGGCCAGGGACCGGCAGAAGCACGAAGCCGACAGCCAAGAGGGGTGCGTGTGGCGGGGTTTAGTGTAGGGGCGCCCATATGATCGCTCTCCATGGGAGATGTCCGAATTGCCGGGGAGCGGTGTGAGGGACGTGGGTCGGGACGGCGGGGTGCCGGGATTTCCGGGCGGGCCGCCGCCTTTGCCGTGTGGTACTTGCGGGCCGTCGCCTTCGTCAATTTCCTCAGCGCGGTGTGGCTTTCGCTGGGGCAGGACGTGCGGCGGCACAACCAGGAGAACTTCTTCACGCCGTACCTGCTGACGGCCGGCTTCGCCTCCGGTGTGTTCACCGCGTTCCTCGCGATCACGATGCGGCGGCGGAAGCGGGCCGCGTGGATCCTCAACCTGGTGCTGAGCGGGCTCTTCCTCGCGCTGTTCGCGTTCGCCATGGCCTTTCCGGAGATCCGGCGGTACGCGCAGAACTGGATCTCGATCGTGCTGACCGCCGTGTTCGTGGGGGCGCTGCTCGTCGGGCGGCGGGAGTTCTACGCGAAGGGCGACCGGTCCAACCCCCGCCTCGCCGCCACCGTCGCCGTGGGCGGCGGGCTCGTCGCCTCGCTGCTCGCCGCCCTCCTGGTCACCGTCACCAACCAGGCCCCGCACGCGGGGCGTTCGACGTTCCCGGAGCGCTGGCACTACGGCACCCTTCGCCTGGTGTCGGTCGCCGCCGACCCCACCCGGTTCCCGTACATCGCGCCGCCCAACTGGGTGAACGTCGTCGTCAACGTGCTCAGCACGCTGCTCGTGCTGGCCGTCTTCTACGCCGCCTTCCGTTCCCGCCGCGCCGTCGACCCGATCACCGAGGACGACGAGAAGCAGCTGCGGGCGCTGCTGGAACGGCACGGCGAGCGGGACTCGCTCGGGTACTTCGCGCTCAGGCGGGAGAAGAGCGTGGTGTGGTCGCCGACCGGGAAGGCGGCGGTGGCCTATCGGGTGGTGGGCGGGGTGAGCCTCGCCTCCGGGGATCCGATCGGGGATCCGGAGGCGTGGCCGGGGGCCATCGTGCCGTGGCTCGGCGAGGCGCGGGCGCACGGGTGGATCCCCGCAGTGATGGGGGCGGGCGAAGAAGCCGGGACCGTGTACGCGCGGCACGGCCTTGACGCGCTGGAGCTCGGTGACGAGGCGATCGTCGAGGTCGCCGAGTTCACGCTGGAGGGACGGGCGATGCGGACCGTCCGGCAGGCGCACAACAGGGTCGGGCGGGCGGGGTACGCGGTGCGGATCCGCCGCCACGAGGACATCCCGGCGGACGAGATGTCGTATCTGATCCGGCGCGCCGACGACTGGCGGGACGGGGCCACCGAGCGCGGGTTCAGCATGGCGCTGGGGCGGCTCGGGGACTCCCGGGACGGACAGTGCGTGATGCTGGAGTGCACGGACGGGGAGGGGGAGCTGCGGGCCCTGCTCTCCTTCGTGCCGTGGGGGCCGGGCGGGCTCTCCCTCGATCTGATGCGGCGGGACCGGGACTCCGACAACGGCCTGATGGAGTTCATGGTCATCGAACTGCTGCGGCGTGCCGGAGAGATCCGGATCACGCAGGTTTCGCTCAACTTCGCGATGTTCCGTTCGGTCTTCGAACGTGGTGCACGTCTCGGCGCCGGGCCGGTGCTGCGGCTGTGGAGATCCTTGCTGAGCTTCTTCTCCCGGTGGTGGCAGATCGAGTCCCTGTACCGGGCCAACGCCAAGTACCGGCCCATCTGGGAACCCCGGTTCCTGCTCTTCGAGAAGAGCGCGGACCTGCCGCGCATCGGCCTGGCGTCGGCGCGCGCGGAGGGGTTCGTGGGGGCCGCGGCGCCGGGGCTGCCGAAGTGGCTGCACCGGCGGCACCTGGACACGGAACGGGACACGCAAGGATGAGGACCACCGGATGAAGCCGCTCGCCCGCTGGGCCCGCGCCGAATGGGGGCTGTTGTACGCCACCGTGCGCGGCCCGCTGGCGAAGCGCCGGCTGCGGGCGGTGCCCATGACGGCCGGGGCGGTGTGCCTGACCGCGCTGCTGCAGTTCGCGCAGAACCAGTCGTGGGGCTACCGCTTCGTACAGGAGGCCGGGGCGGTGCGCGCCGCGGACCCGCTGTGGGCGGCGCTGCTGCGCACCCCCCTGTCGCTGTTCGTGCCGGCGCTGGACCTTCCGGTGTGGGGCGCGCTGGCCCAGATCCTGGTGGTGTTCGGCATCGCCGAGGTGTGCCTTGGCTGGTGGCGGACCCTGTCCGTCGCGTACGTGGCGACCCTCGCCGGCACGCTGTACGCCCGGCTCGGCATCGCGCTGGGGCCGCACGGTCCGCCCGGACTGCCGGCCTCCGACGCCCGGGTCGTGGACACCGGGCCGTCGGCCGCCGTCGTCGGGCTCGCGGTCTACCTGGGCTGGCGGTACGGCGCCTATGTCACCGCCGGTGCGGTGGCCACCGCGATGGCGGTCGAGGTGGCGCTGAAGGACAACCTCGCCGGCAAGGAACACCTGGCGGCCATCGCGGGCGTGGCGGCGCTGTGCGCGGCGGTGCCGGTGGGGATGCGGCTGTGGCGCCGGCGGCGTCAACGGCGGCCGGGGCCGGGGCCGGGGAGCCGTACCGGTTCGGGGCGGTCGGGTCTGCCGCCGATCCAGTCCTGAAGGGTCCGGGTGAGCCGGGACCAGCGGCGGTCGTGGTGATAGGCGCGCAGTCCGGCCCTGGCCCGGGCGCGCGGCCGGTTGCCGTAGAAGCGGCGGGCCCAGGCCGAGCCGGGGCGGGCCAGCCGGGCCGCGCCGACGAGGCCGACCAGCGGGACGATCACCCCGAAGATCGCGGTGCGGGCCTTGCCCTTGCTCAAGGCGACGAGGGAGAAGGCGAAGTTGGCCACGACGTTCGCGATGACGGCCCCCCGGTCCTGGAGTTCGTCCGCCGAGAGGTCGTTGACGCCGAACGGCGAGAACCCGGCGAGCAGCAGCCCCACCAGAGCGGCCGTGATGACGACGACCTCGACGCTCTTGCGGCCCTCCTCGGTCCAGTAGACGTCGCCGAGGTGCAGGATCAGCGCGAACTCGTCGAGGACGAGCCCGGCGCCGATCCCGAAGACGATCGCGGCGAGGGCCGCGCCGAGGCCGTTACGGGAACCGGCGACCGCGCCGAAGCCGCCGATGACGACGAGGACGACCCCGGGGACCACGTGGTGGATGTGCAGCCCGCCCGCCTTCACGTTGCCGAACGGGCCCTTTCCGGCGCGGATCAGGCGGGTGATGACCCGTGTGATCACAAAGGTCAGGACGAAGGCGGTCAGGGCCAGCAGCAGCGGGAGCTTGCCCGGCTCGACGATGTTCCGCTCCAGCCAATGTCCCATGTGCGCACTTTATCCCTGGCCGTCGGTCCGGCCGTCGGTCCGGCCGGGAGCCCGACCGGGGACGCGGCCCTTCCTGACCACCGGGTAACCTGCGCCGATGGCTGCGACCTCTGCGACTCCCTGGCCGGACGGCCTCCGCTTCGCCTTCGGCACGCTCACCGTGTTCCCCGTGAAGGTCACCCGCTGGGACCGCGAGGCGGCCCGTGGCGGCATGCTGTCCGCGCCGCTGGCCGGCCTCGCGGTCGGTGTCTGCGCGGGGGCGGTCGGTGCGCTGCTGGTGGCGCTCGGGGCGAGTGCGCTGGTGGCCGCGGTCGCCGCCGTCGCCGTACCGGCCGTGCTCACCCGGGGGCTGCACCTGGACGGCCTCGCCGACACCGCCGACGGCCTGGGCAGCGGCAAGCCCGCCGAGGACGCCCTGCGGATCATGAAGCAGTCGGACATCGGGCCGTTCGGGGTGATCACGCTCGTCTTCGTCCTGCTCGGACAGGTGGCCGCGCTGGCCCAGGCGTACGGCGACGGGTGGGCGCGGGGCGCCCTGGCGGCGGTCGTCGCGGCGACGGTGGCCCGGCTGGCGCTGACGCTGGCCGCGGTGGAGGGGGTGCCCGCCGCCCGGCCGGAGGGGCTGGGGGCGGCGGTGGCCGGGGTGGTGCCCAAACTGGGGGCGACCGCGGTCACGTTCGCGGTGATGCTGCTGGCGGCGGGCGCCGGGGCGCTGGTCGGGCCGGGGGACAGCCTGCGGGCGCTGCTCGCGGTGGTGGTGGCCGAGGCCGCGACGGACGGGCTGCTACGGCACTGCAGGCGGCGGTTGGGCGGGGTGACGGGAGATGTGTTCGGGGCGCTCGCGGAGACGGCGGCCACTGTGGCGCTCGTGGTGTTCTCGCTGGGCCACTGAAGGAGCACCTCAGCAGGCCTTCCGCCACACCCCCAGCTCGTACTTCTTCTCCAGTGAGCTCAGTCGCAGGCGGCGTGACTGTGCGCAGAACCTGCTCGTCGGCAGTTCGTACTCCACGTGGAAGACCGCCTTGTCCGCCTCGACGAACGGCTTCAGGTCGTCGCACTCGCCGTACTGGGCGCACTGCTCGTTCACGGCGAAGTCGAAGTCCCCCACCAACTGCGGGATCTGGTCCAGGTCGTTCTTCAGGCCCACCGACATGCCCCGGTCGTGGGCGAGCCGGGCGACGAGCCTGTTGTAGCGGAGCTGGTCGGCCGCGACGAGGGGGAAGCCCGTGCGGTTCTTGTAGCCGTCCATGTTGTCGGGCTCCACCGCGTCGAACCCCTTCTTCCTGCACATGTCGAAGCGGGCCGCCATCAGCGGCTCCAGCACGTCCGTACGGCGGATGTCCAGCCAGCGCTCGCCCTCCCAGCCGTTGCCGCGGCCGAGCACCGACGCCGGGAACCTCTTCGCGTCGGGGCGCCAGTCCTCGTAGGCACCGGTGGAGATGTAGCAGATGACCCTGCGGCCCTTGTCGTGCAGCGTGGCGACCGTGGCCCTGGACTGGTCGAAGCCGTCGATGTCGTAGACGGACGCCTTGACGGAGGTGTCGACACGGCCGCTCAGCTGCCACTGCCAGCTGATGCCCGGCCTCGGTTGCCAGCGTCCGTCGTCGTCCGGGCCCCGGGTGCAGCCGGCGAGCAGGGCGAGGAGGGCGAGGAGGGCGAGCAGCGGGACGGTGCGGAGGTTCACCGGGCGGGCTCCAGGGTCTGCGGCAAGGTACCCCATGGATGATCTCCCGTCCCGGGCACGGCGCAGTACACCGGGGCCCCGTACGCGGGCGAGCAGCGGGGAACCGTGCGAACGGACGCCGGCTGCGGGTCCGTTGTGGCTGCTCGCGCCCACGCGGCGGAGCCGCACATGGATACAGCCCCGCGCCCCTGAAAGGGCGTTCCGCCTCCCGGCGCGATGGAAAGTGGCCACGACGCCACCCCCAGGTGAACACCCGCAGGAATGAGCGAACGCATACACACGCGTAGGCTCGTCCCGGGTGTTCGCCGACGGGGTGAAGGCCCCGGTGGTAAAGCGCCCCGAGGCCATTCCTCGGGGTCGCTTCCCGGGCCCGGTCGACCCACCCGCTCGGCCACTGCAACTCAACATCGGAAGCGAGATTCCACCACCGTGACTGCTCTCACTCTCAGCACCTCAGCGGCGCCCGGCCTCCGGGCCGACGCGATCGTGATCGGTGTCGCCAAGGGCGCCAAGGGCCCGGTCGTCGCCCCGGGCGCCGAAGCCGTGGACACGGCCTACGACGGCAGGCTCGCCGCCGTCCTGGAGACCCTCGGTGCCTCGGGTGCCGAGGGCGAACTGACGAAGCTGCCCGCCCCGGCCGGCTTCAAGGCCCCGCTGGTCATCGCGGTGGGCCTGGGCGCCGAGCCCGGCCGGGACGCGGACTACGAGGCCGAGGCGCTGCGCCGGGCGGCCGGTGTCGCCGCCCGCGCGCTGGCCGGGGCCAGGAAGGCGGCCTTCGCGCTGCCGGTCGAGGACGCGGCCGGCGTGGGCGCGATCGGCGAGGGTGTGCTGCTCGGCGCCTACTCCTTCGACACGTACAAGGACAACGGCACCGGCACCGGCAAGAGCGCGAAGGCGAAGAACGGCCGGGCGCCGCTCGCCGAGGGCGTGCTGCTCGGCGGCAAGCCGCGGGACGCGGCCCACAAGGCGGCCCTGGCCCGCGCCACGGCCGTCTCCGAGGAGCTCAACCGGGCCCGCGACCTGGTCAACACCCCGCCGAACGACCTCACGCCGGCCGCGTTCGCCGCGATCGCCCAGGGCGCGGCCAAGGAGCACGGCCTGAAGATCCAGGTCCTCGACGACAAGGCGCTCGCCAAGGACGGGTACGGCGGCATCCTCGGCGTCGGCGGCGGCTCGGCCGCGACCCCGCGGCTGGTGAAGCTGTCGTACACGCACGCCGACGCGGACAAGCACCTCGCCTTCGTCGGCAAGGGCATCACCTACGACTCGGGCGGTATCTCGCTCAAGCCGGCCGGCCACAACGAGACGATGAAGTGCGACATGAGCGGCGCGGCGGCGGTGTTCGCGGCCGTCGTCACGGCGGCGCGGCTCGGCCTGCCGGTCAATGTGACCGGGTGGCTGGCGCTGGCCGAGAACATGCCGTCCGGCACCGCCGTGCGCCCGGGTGACGTGCTGCGCATGTACAGCGGCAAGACCGTCGAGGTGCTCAACACGGACGCGGAGGGCCGGCTGGTGCTCGCCGACGCGCTGTGGGCGGCGTCGGCGGAGCAGCCGGACGCGATCGTGGACGTGGCGACGCTGACCGGCGCGATGATGCTGGCGCTGGGCAGCCGGACGTTCGGGATCATGGCCAACGACGACGCGTTCCGCTCCGCGGTGCACGAGGCCGCGGAGGAGGTGGGCGAGCCGGCGTGGCCGATGCCGCTGCCGGAGCACCTGCGCAAGGGGATGGACTCCCCCACCGCCGACATCGCGAACATGGGTGAGCGGATGGGCGGCGGGCTGGTCGCCGGGCTCTTCCTGCGCGAGTTCGTGGGTGAGGGGATCACCTGGGCGCACCTGGACATCGCGGGGCCGGCCTTCAACGAGGGGGGCGCCTTCGGCTACACGCCGAAGGGGGGCACGGGGTCGGCGGTGCGGACGCTGGTGCGGCTGGCGGAGCTGACGGCCGAGGGCGACCTGGGCTGACGTCGGGTTTTGTGGACGGGACCTCGCGCGCGGGTAGGGCGGGGTCCCGTCGCCTATTGATTCGGGGCTTTCGGTTGTGTGGCGACTGCGGGTGATTCGTGGCTTGTCGCGCAGTTCCCCGCGCCCCTTGCGGGGCGCTGCGTGTGGTGTCTCACACCCCGGCCCCGCGTCTCGTTCACCTCCGACAAGTGCGAAGATGGGGCTCGGCAGGACAGGGCCCCACCCACAGGGCCGAAGAAGAGCGGCCGGACACCAGCCGCCGCCCGGTCACTGGAGACCGGCGTACGGCGCACATGCATGGAGGACGTGACGTGGCGAACGACGCCAGCACCGTTTTCGACCTAGTGATCCTCGGCGGTGGTAGTGGCGGTTACGCCGCGGCCCTGCGCGGGGCGCAGCTGGGCCTGGACGTCGCCCTGATCGAGAAGGACAAGGTCGGCGGTACCTGCCTGCACCGGGGTTGCATCCCCACCAAGGCCCTGCTGCACGCGGGCGAGATCGCCGACCAGGCCCGCGAGAGCGAGCAGTTCGGTGTCAAGGCCACCTTCGAGGGCATCGACGTCCCCGCCGTCCACAAGTACAAGGACGGCGTCATCGCCGGTCTGTACAAGGGTCTGCAGGGTCTCATCGCGTCGCGGAAGGTGACGTACATCGAGGGCACGGGGCGGCTGTCCTCCCCGACCTCCGTGGACGTGAACGGCCAGCGCATCCAGGGCCGCCACGTGCTCCTCGCGACCGGCTCCGTGCCGAAGTCGCTGCCGGGCCTGGAGATCGACGGCAACCGGATCATCTCCTCCGACCACGCCCTCGTCCTGGACCGCGTGCCGAAGTCCGCGATCATCCTCGGCGGCGGTGTCATCGGCGTCGAGTTCGCCTCCGCCTGGAAGTCCTTCGGTGCCGACGTCACCGTCATCGAGGGCCTCAAGCACCTCGTCCCGGTCGAGGACGAGAACTCCTCCAAGCTTCTTGAGCGCGCGTTCCGCAAGCGCGGCATCAAGTTCAACCTGGGCACCTTCTTCTCGAAGGCCGAGTACACCGCCGACGGCGTCAAGGTCACCCTCGCCGACGGCAAGGAGTTCGAGGCCGAGGTCCTGCTGGTCGCGGTGGGCCGCGGGCCCGTCTCCGCCGGTCTCGGCTACGAGGAGCAGGGTGTCGCCATGGACCGCGGCTACGTCCTGGTCGACGAGTACATGCGGACCAACGTCCCGACCATCTCCGCCGTCGGTGACCTGGTCCCGACCCTCCAGCTCGCGCACGTCGGCTTCGCCGAGGGCATCCTGGTGGCGGAGCGCCTGGCGGGTCTGAAGACCGTCCCGATCGACTACGACGGTGTCCCCCGGGTGACGTACTGCCACCCCGAGGTCGCCTCCGTGGGTATCACCGAGGCCAAGGCCAAGGAGATCTACGGCGCGGACAAGGTCGTCGCTCTCAAGTACAACCTGGCGGGCAACGGCAAGAGCAAGATCCTGAACACCGCGGGCGAGATCAAGCTCGTCCAGGTGAAGGACGGTGCCGTGGTCGGCGTCCACATGGTCGGCGACCGCATGGGCGAGCAGGTCGGCGAGGCCCAGCTGATCTACAACTGGGAGGCGCTGCCCGCCGAGGTCGCCCAGCTCATCCACGCCCACCCGACGCAGAACGAGGCGATGGGCGAGGCCCACCTGGCCCTGGCCGGCAAGCCCCTGCACTCGCACGACTGACCCTCGGTCGACGCAAGCGACGACTCAGACTTCCGCAATTCGTAAGGAGCAACCGAAACCATGGCGGTTTCCGTAACCCTTCCGGCGCTCGGCGAGAGCGTCACCGAGGGCACCGTCACCCGCTGGCTGAAGGCCGAGGGTGAACGCGTCGAGGCCGACGAGCCGCTGCTCGAGGTCTCGACCGACAAGGTCGACACCGAGATCCCGGCCCCGGCCTCGGGCATCCTGGCCTCGATCAAGGTCGCCGAGGACGAGACGGTCGAGGTCGGCGCCGAGCTGGCCATCATCGACGACGGCACCGGCGCCCCGGCCGCCGCTCCGGCCCCGGCCGCCGAGCCCGTCACCGCCCCGGCTCCGGCCGCGCCGGCCCCCGCGCCGGTCGCCGAGGCCCCTGCGGCCCCCGCCCCGGCCCCCGCTGCCGCCGCCCCGGCCGCCCCGGCCGGTGGCGCGTCCGGCACGGACGTGGTCCTGCCCGCGCTCGGTGAGTCCGTCACCGAGGGCACCGTCACCCGCTGGCTGAAGTCGGTCGGCGACTCCGTCGAGGCCGACGAGCCGCTGCTCGAGGTCTCGACCGACAAGGTCGACACCGAGATCCCGGCGCCCACCTCGGGCGTGCTGCTTGAGATCACCGTCGGCGAGGACGAGACCGCCGAGGTCGGCGCCAAGCTCGCCGTCATCGGCGCCCCGGGTGCCGCTCCGGCGGCCGCCGCTGCCCCGGCCGCCCCGGCCCCGGCGCCCGTCGCCGCTGCCCCGGCTCCGGCCCCCGCGCCCGCCCCGGTCGCTCCGGCGCCCGCCCCGGTCGCCGCCGCTCCGGCTCCGTCCCCGGCCGCCCCGGCTCCGGCCCCCGCGCCGGTGGCCGCCGCCCCCGTCACCCCGGCTCCGTCCCCGGCCGCTCCGGTCGACGAGGGTGCCTACGTCACCCCGCTGGTCCGCAAGCTCGCCGCCGAGAACGGCGTCGACCTGGGCTCCGTCAAGGGCACCGGCGTCGGCGGCCGGATCCGCAAGCAGGACGTGCTCGCCGCCGCCGAGGCCGCGAAGGCCGCCGCCGCTGCCCCGGCCCCCGTGGCCGCCGCCGCTCCGGCCGCCGCCGCTGCCAAGAAGGCCCCCGCGCTGGAGGTCTCCCCCCTCCGCGGCCAGACCGTCAAGATGCCCCGCATCCGCAAGGTCATCGGCGACAACATGGTCAAGGCGCTGCACGAGCAGGCCCAGCTGTCCTCGGTCGTCGAGGTCGACGTGACCCGCCTGATGCGCCTGCGCGCCCAGGCCAAGGACTCCTTCGCCGCGCGCGAGGGCGTCAAGCTCTCCCCGATGCCGTTCTTCGTCAAGGCGGCGGCCCAGGCGCTGAAGGCCCACCCGGCCATCAACGCCCGGATCAACGTGGAAGAGGGCACGATCACCTACTTCGACACCGAGAGCGTCGGTATCGCGGTGGACTCCGAGAAGGGCCTGATGACCCCGGTCATCAAGCACGCGGGCGACCTCAACATCGCCGGTATCGCCAAGGCCACCGCCGAGCTCGCGGGCAAGGTCCGGGCGAACAAGATCACCCCGGACGAGCTGTCCGGCGCGACCTTCACCATCTCCAACACCGGCTCGCGCGGCGCGCTGTTCGACACGATCATCGTGCCGCCGAACCAGGTCGCGATCCTCGGCATCGGTGCCACGGTCAAGCGTCCGGCCGTCATCGAGACGGAGGAGGGCACGGTCATCGGCGTCCGCGACATGACGTACCTGACGCTGTCCTACGACCACCGCCTGGTGGACGGCGCCGACGCGGCCCGCTACCTGACGGCCGTCAAGGCGATCCTGGAGGCGGGCGAGTTCGAGGTCGAGCTCGGTCTGTAAGCCTCTCGCGGTCCTGTACGGTGCCCTGTCCGGAGTTCCTCCGGGCGGGGCACCGTCGTCTCACCCGGGGGTCAGGTTCCGCGTCCGGTGCCGGTGGCCAGGGGCCGGGCGCCTATGAGGGCCGTCCGGTCGGCCGAGGCGGACATGGTCTTCGCCTTCCCGGCCCTGCCTCCGCCGTACCGGCCCGATCCGGTCGGCCCGCAGGCCGTGACCCCCAGGAACACGGCGACCGCTGCCGCGGTGACCGCCGCCCAGCCGGTCCTTCCCCCGACGTTCATGACGCCCCCCGTGCTGCGGAGGGGCCCCTGCCGGAACCCCTCTGCAGACCGCGACAGCGGACGGCCCGCGGGGGTTCTGCCGACGACACGGCGGTGACGACTCCGCGGCCGGTCCGGTACGGGGCTTTACGGATCCCGTCGGCCCGGTAAGCGTGTAAGTCTCGTCTCACCTGCGCGAAAGCGCCCCCGCGCGCCTCTCCCGAAAGGCGGTCCGGCCTTATTGTCTAAACGTCAAACGCCCTTAAGGAGCTCCCATGACCGCGCCCGTCGTCCACTCGCTGCGCGAACAGATCCGCGAGCACATCGTGGAGGGAATCGTCAGCGGGCGCTGGAAGCCGGGCGAGCGGATCGTGGAGCGCCGGATCGCGACGGAGCTGGAGGTCAGCCAGACGCCGGTCAGGGAGGCGCTGCGCGAGCTGGAGTCCCTCCGGCTCATCGAGTCGGCGCCGAACAAGGGCGTGCGGGTGCGGAACCTGACGGCGGCCGACCTGGAGGAGAGCTACCCGGTGCGGGCCGGCCTGGAGGCGATCGCGGCGGAGCTGGCGGCGGGGAAGCTGGCCGAGGACTGCTCGGCCCTCGAGCCGCATGTGGCGGCGCTCTACGACGCCGACCGGAACGCCGACGGCACGGCCCAGGTCCGGCACACGGTCGGCTTCCACCGCGAGCTGGTCCGGGCGGCCGGGAACTCGGTGCTGCTGCACACCTGGGAGGGCCTGGGCATCGAGGTCTTCACCGCGCTGTCCATCCGCTGGCTGGGCACGGTCCAGCAGTCGTACGCGGAGGAGCACGAGGAGCTGGTGGCGGCCTTCAAGCGCCGCGACCCGAGGATCGCGGAAATCGTGAAGTCCCACGTCCTGGGCTGCGCGCCGAGGCCGTGATCCTTCGAGGTTGCGGTAGGCCCGGCACCGCCGACAAGCGCCGTCCCGGCTGATCACCGCCGCGGCGGTGAAGAAGAAGGGCTAGCAGAACAGCGCCCCTTCAGGGGCGCGGGGCTGTATCTGAGTGTGCGGCTCCGCCGCGTGGGCGCGACCAGCCACGACGGCGCGGCACCAGGCCGACGACCACCACCCCCGACGGCGAACGGCAACGCCCGGCTCGGCGCCGCCGAAAACCGCCGTCCCGACTGATCGCCGTCGCGGCGGAAGACATGCCCGTACCCCCCTCCCCACACAAGAGCGCGCCCCCGCTCAAACACCGCCTCACCTGCGTAAACGTCGACTGGATCACGTCACCCGGTGCCACAGCCGAAGGCACGCCGTGCCGACTTTCTCGGAATCGAGAGGTTTTGCCCTTCAACCCTTTGATCGATCATCGATCAGGGAGTTAGAGTCACCGACGGGCTCGCACCCGGGCCCTCTGCCCTGTCCTGCCAAAGACCAAGGGCACCCCCGAACCCTTACCGATGAGGGAACCCCCTTCGACTGAGGAAGGCGGCGACATGACCGACCCCCAGGCCATCCAGCCGAGCGCGCTCGACCAGCTCCCGGACCGGGACCCGGAGGAGACCGCCGAATGGCAGGCCTCTCTGGACGCCGTGGCCAGGGAGGCCGGGCCGCACCGCGCCGCATACCTGATGCGCCGCACGCTGGAGCGCGCCGAGGCGGACGGCGTCGCGCTGCCGAAGCTGCTGGAGACGGACTACCTCAACACCATCCCCACCGCCGCCGAGACGGCCGTCCCCGGCGACGAGGAGATGGAGCGGAAGATCACCGCGTGGAACCGCTGGAACGCGGCCGCGATGGTCACCAGGGGCAGCAAATACGGCGTCGGCGGCCACATCGCCACCTTCGCCTCCGCCGCCTGGCTCTACGAGACCGGCTTCAACCACTTCTTCAGGGGCAAGGACGCCCAGGACTCGCCCGGCAGCGGCGACCAGCTCTACATCCAGGGCCACGCCTCCCCCGGCATCTACGCCCGCGCCTTCCTCGACGGCCGCCTGACCGAGGCACACCTCGACCACTTCCGCCAGGAGGCCGGCGGCAACGGCCTCCCGTCGTACCCGCACCCGCGCCGCCTCCCCTGGCTGTGGGAGTTCCCGACGGTGAGCATGGGCCTCGGCCCGCTCTCGGCCATCTACCAGGCCCGCTTCAACCGCTACCTCACCAACCGCGGCATCAAGGACGTCTCCGCGTCCCACGTCTGGGCCTTCCTCGGCGACGGCGAGATGGACGAGCCGGAGTCGACCGCGGCCCTCGCGCTCGCCGCCCGTGAGGAACTGGACAACCTCACCTTCGTCATCAACTGCAACCTGCAGCGCCTCGACGGCCCGGTCCGCGCCAACTTCAAGATCGTGCAGGAACTGGAGGCCCAGTTCCGCGGCGCCGGCTGGAACGTCGTCAAGACGCTGTGGGGCACGGCGTGGGACGAGCTGTTCGCGCTCGACACGACCGGGGCGCTCGTACGCCGGCTGCGGCAGGTACCGGACGCGCAGGTGCAGACGTACCAGACCCGCGACGCCGCCTACATCCGCCAGGACTTCTTCGGCGCCGACCCCGCGCTCGCCGAGATGGCGAAGCTGATCGGCGACGACAAGATCCTGGAGTGCTTCCACCTCTCGCGCGGCGGCCACGAGGCCCGCAAGGTGTACGCCGCGTACAAGGCGGCCGTCGAGCACAAGGGCGCGCCGACCGTCATCCTCGCCCAGACCGTCAAGGGCCACACCCTCGGCGACGGCTTCGCGTCGAAGAACGCCAACCACCAGATGAAGAAGCTGTCGGTGGACGAGTTCAAGGCGATGCGCGACCTGCTGGAGCTGCCGATCCCGGACAGCGCCTTCGTCGACGGTGTGGTGCCCTACGGTCACCCCGGTGCCGACTCCCCCGAGGTCCGGTACCTCCAGGAGCGCCGCGCCGCCCTCGGCGGCCCGGCCCCGGCCCGCCGCACGCACGCCCTGGCCCCGCTGCCCGCCCCCGCCGACAAGGCGTTCGCCTCCTTCGACAAGGGCTCCGGCTCCCAGAACGTGGCGACGACCATGGCCTTCGTCCGTCTGATCAAGGACCTGGTCCGCGACAAGGAGACCGGGAAGCGCTGGGTGCCGATCGTCCCGGACGAGGCGCGCACCTTCGGCATGGAGTCGCTGTTCCCCTCGCTCGGGATCTACTCCCCCAAGGGCCAGACGTACGAGCCGGTCGACCGTGACCAGCTGATGTACTACAAGGAGGCCAAGAACGGCCAGATCCTCAACGAGGGGATCACCGAGGCCGGTTCGATGGCCGACTTCATCGCCGCGTCCACCGCGTACGCGACGCACGGCGAGGCGATGATCCCCTTCTACATCTTCTACTCGATGTTCGGCTGGCAGCGGACCGCCGACCAGATGTGGCAGCTCGGCGACCAGCTCGGCCGCGGCTTCCTCGTCGGCGCGACCGCCGGCCGTACCACCCTGACCGGCGAGGGCCTCCAGCACGCCGACGGCCACTCCCCGGTGATCGCCGCGACCAACCCGGCCGCGCTGACGTACGACCCCGCCTTCGCCTACGAGATCGCGACCATCGTCAAGGACGGTCTGCGCCGTATGTACGGCGAGTCGGCGCCGGGCGAGGACCCGAACGTCTTCTACTACCTGACCGTCTACAACGAGCCGCTCCCGCAGCCCGCCAAGCCGGCCGGGCTCGGCATCGACGAGGGCATCGTCAAGGGCCTCTACCGCTTCAACACGGCGGAGTCGGCCGGGCTGACCGTGGTGGCGAACGCCCCGCGCATCCAGCTGCTCGGCTCCGGTACGGCGATCCACTGGGCGCTCAAGGCGCAGCGGCTGCTCGCCGAGGAGTGGGGCGTGGCCGCCGACGTCTGGTCCGCGACCTCCTGGTCCGAGCTGCGCCGGGACGCCATGGAGGCGGACGCGGCCCTGCTGCGCGGCGAGGAGCGGGTGCCGTACGTCCGCCAGGTGCTGCACAGCGCGGAGGGTCCGGTCCTCGCGGTCTCCGACTACATGCGCCAGGTCCCCGACCAGATCGCGCAGTGGGTCGAGCAGGACTGGTCCTCGCTGGGCGCGGACGGCTTCGGTCTCTCCGACACCCGTGACGCGGCCCGCCGCCACTTCGGCGTCGACGCCGAGTCGGTCGTCGTGGCGGCCCTGGCCCAGCTGGCCAGGCGCGGCGAGGTCAAGGCGACCGCGGTGAAGGAAGCACGGGAGCGCTACGGGCTCTGAGCGACCTGGGTGACCCAGGTGACCTGGGTGACCTGGGTGACCGCCGACGGCGCGGTCCGGCAGCGACTGCCGGACCGCGGCGTGGTGTCTGGCCCGCGCGGGCGGGGCGCCCCCGGAAACCGCGGGGCAGGCGCGGG
>NZ_JBHXLU010000115.1:0-38254 GCF_042720695.1 Streptomyces sp. NPDC058457
CCCACCCTCCTGGGTCCGCCCGGCCGCCGGTCGTACGGGCGGCTCAGCTCGACGAGCAGGACTCGCCGTTCAGCGTGAAGGCGTACGGCGCCGAGTTCCGGCCGCTCCAGGTGCCGAGGAAGCCGAAGGAAAGGGTGCCGTTCGCGGCAACCGACTGGTTGTAGTCGGCGGCGTCGGCGGTGACCACGCCGCCGTTCTGGCTGACGGTCGCGTCCCACATCTGGGTGACCTTCTGGCCGTCCCGGAAGGACCACTGCACCCGCCAGCCGGTCAGGGCCTGGCTGGTGGTGACGGTGACGGTGGACTGGAAGCCGTCGGTCCACTGGTTGACCAGGTCGTAGGAGACCTGGCAGGCGGCCGCCGCGGAGGGGGTGGGACTGGCGGAGGCGGTGGCGTGGTGGCCGCCGGTGCTCGCCGTGGCCGAGGAGGTGCCCTGGGGCTCCGGGTCGGGGTTCTTGTGGTCCGTCTCGCCGACGGCGGTGGCCGAGGCGGAGGGGGCGGCGGAGGCGGTGTGCGAGGGGGTCGGGTCGGCCGACGGAAGGACGGAGCCGGGGTCGGCGACCGGCTGCCGGTCGTCCTGGGAGGCGGAGGTGGTGTCGTCGCCGGAACCGCCGCCCATCGGCATCATCGACACGCCGAGCGCCACCAGCGAGATCAGCACCGCCGCGCCGAGCAGCCCGTGCCGCAGCACCTTGCCCCGGCCGCTGCCGTCCTTGGGGTCGCCGCCGTCGAGGTCGGCGGTGGCCGGGCGGCCCGCGCCGAGCCGTACCTCGGCGGCGCGGCGGCGGCGCTCCAGGTAGGCGAGGCCGCCCCAGCCGATGACCCCGCCGGCGAGTGCCGCGGGCAGTCCGCCGCCGTGCAGCCGCAGACAGGCGGCGGCCTCGGCGCACTGCACACAGGTGGCGAGGTGCCGGGAGAGGTCCTCGGGCGTGTCGGCGGAGGAGGACCGGGTGACCGCGTCGAGGAGCCGGGCGTAGCTGCGGCACTCGGCGGCCATCGGCGTGTCGAGGTGGGCGCGGTGGCAGCGGTCGCGGAAGAGTACGCGCACCTGCTCCAGCTCCTGGGCGACGACGACCGGATCGAGACCGAGCCGGCGTGCCACGGAGGGCAGCGGCAACGCCTCCACCTCGGCCAGCCACAGCAGTTCGGCGTCCGCCTCCTGCATGTCCCGCAGGCCGCGCAGCGCGACGGGACGCTGCAACGGCAGACCCGTGTAGCGCGCGGCCTTCTCGGAGTTGAGCCACAGCCGCAGGTCCGGGTCGAGCTGGTGCCCGAGCCCCTCGACCTCCCAGGCGGCCGCCGTGTTGCGCACGGCGGTGAGCAGCAGCGGGATCATCGGCAGCCGGGCGGCGCGCCGTCCTGAGCTGCGGACCGGCGCGAAGTCCGCTTCACGGGCTTCACGCATACCGAGCGTGAAAGCCTCGGTGGCCAGTTGATTGGCCGTCAGAGAGCCGGACGTGCACAGGTCGGCGTAGGAGAGCACCGCGTCCCAGCATTCGGAGAACAGCGCTGCCTCGGCGGCGTCCTGAGGGGTCGGCAGGTCTGGCATGGGTCTCCTGCATCCAAAGCGAGGTCAACTCACCGTATCGGCAACAGAGTTGGGGGGAACCTCGCGGCAGGCCCGAGCTTTTCACGTCTCCTGCACAACTGACAAGCGGCATATTCAAAACCGGTTACCGGTGGTCGTGCCACGGATTCTCCCCGTCACCCGTACCACCGGTCCCCGGCGTCACGTCAGCCGCTGCGCCCAGCTGCCCGGCCGCTCCCCGGCCGCCACCCGCTCCCGCGCGTCGAGCGCCTGCACCAGGTACGCCGACCGCGCGCGGGGATCGCGGTCACCGTACCGGGCAGACGCTGACGGCCGAAGCGGGCACCTGGCCGTGGATCGTAGTCCGGCCGGAGAACGCGCTCGTGTCCACCGTGGTCCACAACTCCGGCCCCTAGTACGGACAGCGACCGCGTTTCGACTCACCGTTCTCGCCAGTCACTTGCGGCGGCCCGCCGCAAGTCACACCTTCGTCGGCTCCGCCGCAGGCAGGCTGTCCATGAAGGAGCTGACGGAGAAGACGGCACGGCCGGGTCCGGGCGGCCCGTAGCCGGGCGGGGAGGAGAGTCCGAAGTCCTCCATCGTCTGGCGGTAGGCCTGCAGCAGCCGGATGTGGTACTCCAACGGGGCGCCCTGCGGGTTGGCCTTGCCGAGCGGGGTGGTCGGCTCCGGGCACCAGGTGGTGAAGCGGGGCGTGATGCCGTGCGACATGAAGAAGCGCAGCCCCTCGGTGGTCGACGCGATCGCCTCGTCGACCGTCTTGAAGCCGAACGGCTCGGCCATCTCCACACCGGCCACGAAGTTGGGGATCACGTTCCGTGCGCCGAAGATCTCGGCCGAGTCCAGGATCCGCTTGTGCCACTCGTCCCGGCCGACGTACCGCTCCTTGCCCGGGCAGTACATCTTGAAGAGGTACTCGTCCCACACCTCGAAGTTGGGGTGGTAGATCTGCACGCCGTAGTCCTTGAACCGCTGCACGTCGTCCCGCGGCAGCGCCTGCGCGACGACCTTGCCGATCCAGCGCCCCGGGAACCGCTCCTCGATGGCCTTGGCGTAGTGCCCGTAGAAGTCGGCCTCGTCCCGCCCGGAGACGGTCTTGGTGATCGCACCGCCGGTCAGCGTGTAGGCGGTGGACGCCTTCGCGGTGTCGTACCGGTCGATGATCTCCAGGGCTTCGAGGACCTCCTCGACGTCCTTCACACCCGTGTACGGCCGCCCGGCCGCCTTGTGCTGGCGCCAGTTGTGGTTGATGTCGCAGTACTGGCACTCCTCCTTGGCGCCGAAGTACTGGCAGACCCGGAAGACGGTGAGGTAGATCAGATAGCCCCACTGGATGGTCGGGGCGACCTCCATCACGGACTTCCCGTTGGAGAGCTTGTGCCGGTAGTACTCCGGCATCGGCGGCACGCCGACGTCGGCGATCCGCTTCCCGTCGAGGTAGAGGCCCAGCACGCCCTCGTCGTCGGCGGCCACGCGGTACGGCGAGGTGGGGTTCACCCGCACCGACACCACGGTCCGGCGCAGGTCGTACGGCCCGCCGGTGAGGATGATCTCCTCCGGCGGCCGGCGCAGCGCGGCCTCGCCCAGCTCGGGCAGGGTGCCGTGGTCGAAGGAGAAGATGAAGTACGACTTCGGCTTGACCTCGCCCCCCTCGTTGTCGCTCAGCGCGGAGGGGTCGAAGGCCACACCGCCCCGGAGCAGGTCCTCCTTGAAGACGGCTTCCCGTGGTACGTGCGGAAACCTCTCCATCAGATCCTCGACCAGCGCGGTACGGCTGCCCATCCGTGTCTCCTCCCGGCTCAGGCGTTCGGCTCCTCACGTTATGCCCCCGCTCGGCCGTCAGCCGTGCCGGGTCCCCTCACGGCGCGCGATGTGTCCCGGTACGGGGGTGTTCGGGGGCAAAGCGGGATCCGTCACAGGTGCGCCCCAGGCCGAGGTCAGCGGCAGGACACCGGCCCACAGCCCCAGCTCCGCGTCCGGTCCGTCACCGTCGTCCGGCGCTCCGGTACGGATCTTCACGGAGGCCTCCTCCAGGGAGAGGGCGAGGAGCGTGGTGGCGGCCAGCTCCCTGCGGTTCGGGCGGCGGGCGTACGACCACTGGCCCGGGGCCGCGTGTTCGGAGAGCAGGCGCAGGCCCGCGAGCTTCTCCTCGGGGTCGGTCACCTTGCGGGCGGTGCCGTGGACCATCGCGCTGCGGTAGTTGACGCCGTGCTCGAAGACGGACCGCGCCAGCACCAGGCCGTCGACGTGCGTGACGGTGACACAGACCAGGGTCCCGCCCGCGAGGCTGCGGCTGGCGACCGAGCCGTGCAGATAGAGCCGCCGCCCGTCCCGCCCGTACACCGTCGGCACGACCAGCGGGTGCCCCTCGACCACCACCCCCAGATGACAGACGAACCCGGCGTCGAGAATCGCCTCCAGCTCGGCCCGGTCGAGACTGCCCTGCTCGCGCAGCCGGCGGTGGCGGGTGCGGTCGGTCACGGGAAGGTGCGGGGAGAGCGAGTCAGAGACCATGGCCGCACGCTACCGATATCGCATGGGAATGGCCATGGCATGGCCTGTTACGACAGCCATCGGCGCGCGATGCAACGAAATCCGTAGATCGCTCCGGCGTTCCACCGCCGGCGTCAGCCGTCGCCGTCAACCGCCGGCGGCCCGCCGCGTCGACTCCCGCAACACCACATGCGTCCCCAGCACCAGATGCTGCCCGTCCGGCAGTTCGTCGCGGTGCAGGGCTAGCCGGACGGCTGCGCGGCCCAGTTCCTCCTGGGGTACGTGGACCGTGGTGAGCGTCGGATAGACGTCCCGGGCGACCGGGATGTCGTCGTACCCGGCCACCGCGATGTCGTCGGGGATGCGGCGGCCGGACTCCCGTACCGCCTGGATCACGCCCGTGGCGATCATGTCGGTGGCGGCGAAGACCGCCGTGAACTCCCGCCCGGAGGTGAGGAGTTCACGGGCCGCCTGGTAGCCGTAGGAGCGGGAGAAGACGCCGTCGAGGATCAGGTCCGGGTCGGGGGCGAGGCCGAGGAGCTCGTGGGCACGGGTGAAGCCGGCGACGCGCTGGGCGCTGGTGGACAGGCCGGGGACCCGGCCCAGGTAGGCGATGCGCCGGTGGCCGCCGGAGAGCAGGTGGCTGGTGAGGGCGAAGGCGCCGCCCTCGTTGTCGTAGTCGACGACCGTGGCCGGGACGCCCGGGCCGAGCGGCGGGCGGCCGACGAGGACCAGCCGGGAGCCGGACCGGTCCAGGGCGTGCGCGAAGTGGGTCATGCGGTCGTGGTAGGCCTTGTCCTCCAGGGCGCCGCCCACCACGATCACCGCGTCGGCCCGCTGCTCCCGCATGGTCTCCACGACGGCGAGGATGCGCCGCGGGTCGCCGTGCGTGGTGCAGAGCATGCACAGCCGGCCCTCCGCCGAGGCCTGCTCCTCGACCCCGCGGGCGATGTGCGCGTAGAAGGGACCGGTGACGTCGTCCACGACGAAGGCGACGGTCTTGTTGGTGGCACCGCCGAGCGCGCGGGCGTGTGCGTTGACCACGTAGTCCAGCTCGCGCATCGCCTTGAGGACCTTGGCGCGGGTGGTGGCGGCGACCGGGTAGGTGCCGCCGAGGACCCGGGAGACGGTCGACGCGGAGACCCCGGCCCGCGCGGCCACGTCCCGTACCGTCGAGGCGTCCCCGTTCGGCGCCGGCTGCGTCCTCTTCGCCACCGCTCGGCCCCCCTTCGTCATGTGTTCAGGTCACCCTACGAGACGGCCGGAGGCACCCGGCGGACGGCCCGTCACGCGGCCCGCTCCAGGACCGAGTGGTCGACCGCGTACCGCAGTCCGTCGCCGGTCAGCAGCCGTCCGGCCTCCTCCGCGACGGTGAGCCCGAGCCTTGCCACCTCGTTGCCCTGGGAGCCGGCCAGGTGCGGGGTGAGGAAGGCGCCCGGGAGGTCGAAGAGCGGGGAGTCGGCGGGCAGCGGCTCGGGGTCGGTCACGTCGAGGATCGCGGTCAGGCGGCCGGTGCGCAGCTCCTCGATCAGGGCGTCGTGGTCGAGGAGGGAGCCGCGCGCGGTGTTGATCAGGACCGAACCGGCCGGCATCAGGGAGAGTTCGCGGGCGCCGAGGAGGTGCCGGGTCTCCGGGGTCTGGGGAGCGTGCACGGTGACGATGTCCGAGGTGCGCAGCAGCTCGTCAAGCGGCAGCAGGGGGACGCCGAGCCGGGCGGCCTCCGCCTCGTCCACGTAGGGGTCGGCGAGACCGACCGACAGGTCGTACGGGCGCAGGAGTTCGAGGAGCCGGCGGCCGATGCGGGAGGCGCCGACGATGCCGACCCGGCGGTGGAAGTTGCCGATGCCGGGGACGATGTCGCCGTACGGGAAGGCGCGGCGGGTGCGCAGCAGGTCACGGAAGGCGAAGACGTCCTTCCCGGCGAGCAGGATCATCGCGAGGGTGTACTCGGCGACCGGCAGTGCGTTGGCGGCGGCGGCCGAGGAGACGACGATGCCGCGCCGCCAGACCTCGGACGTGGTGAAGCCCTTGACCGAGCCGGCCGCGTGCAGCACCGCCCGCAGTTTCGGCGCCGCGTCCAGGGCGGCCGCGTCCAGGACCGGGCAGCCCCAGCCGGTGACCAGGACCTCGGTGCGGGCGAGCGCCTCCCGTACCCGGGGATCGGTGAAGTCGTGCGCCACCAGAGTGGGATCGATTTCTACGTACTCGCACAGTCGGGCGAGCACCTCCGGCGGAAAGATGTGCGGCACGTTCTGGGCAGTCATGGCGAACAGTGCCTGGGGACGCTCGGGCAAGGAAGTGACCTTCCGGCTCGGTGACGCGCGGATAGCAACCGGTCTCTACCGTAGGTCTCGGCGAATGAGAGGGTCAATGGACAGGCACCCCCCGGAGGGGACGGACACTTCCCGGAGAACGACGGACACTCCCCGGAGGACGACAGGAATGGGACGGCAGAGATGACGGATCCGGTGCAGACGGTCACCAACTGGGCGCGCAACATCACGTACACCGCCAAGGAGTTCCATCGCCCGGACTCCCTCGACGAGCTCCGGTCGCTGGTGGCCGGCAGTGCGCGGGTACGGGTGCTGGGCAGCGGGCACTCCTTCAACCGCATCGCCGACCCGGGCCCGGAGGGTGTGCTGGTCTCGATCGCCGGGCTGCCGCCGGCCGTCGAGGTGGACACGGCGGCCCGTACGGTCCGGGTCGCGGGCGGGGTGCGCTACGCCGAGCTGGCCCGCGCGGTGCACGCGCGGGGACTCGCGCTGCCCAACATGGCCTCACTGCCGCACATCTCGGTGGCCGGCTCGGTCGCCACCGGCACCCATGGCTCGGGCGTGGCCAACGGGTCGCTCGCGGCGCCCGTACGGGAGGTGGAGCTGGTCCTCGCCGACGGCTCGACGGCGAGGATCGCGCGGGGGGACGCGGGGTTCGACGGGGCGGTGACGTCGCTGGGGGCGCTGGGTGCCGTCACCGCTCTCACCCTGGACCTGGAGGCGGCATATGACATGGCGCAGACTGTATACACCGAACTGCCGCTGGACGGCCTCGACTTCGCAGCGGTGTCCGGGGCCGCCTACAGCGTGAGCCTGTTCACCGACTGGCGGGAGCCGGGCTTCAGGCAGGTGTGGGTGAAGCGGCGCACCGACCGGCCGGCCGTGGACTTCGGGTGGGCCGCGCCGGCGACCGAGGCGATGCACCCGGTGCCGGGCATGCCGGCGGGCAACTGCACCCAGCAGTTCGGGGTGCCGGGGCCCTGGCACGAGCGGCTGCCGCACTTCCGGGCGGAGTTCACGCCGAGCAGCGGGGACGAGCTCCAGTCGGAGTACCTGCTGCCGAGGCCGGCGGCCGTGGCCGCACTGCACGCCGTCGACGGGATCCGGCAGACGGTCTCCCCCGTCCTGCAGACCTGCGAGGTGCGGACCATCGCCGCCGATCCGCAGTGGCTCAGCCCCGCCCACGGCCGCGACTCCGTCGCCCTGCACTTCACCTGGGTGGACGACCTGACGGCGGTGCTGCCCGTGGTGCGCCGGCTGGAGGAGGCGCTGGCGCCGTTCGACCCGCGGCCGCACTGGGGCAAGGTGCACGCCGTGCCCGGCGAGGTGCTGCGCGGCCGCTACCCGCGGCTCGCCGACTTCCGCGCCCTGGCCCGGGACCTGGACCCCGACGGGAAGTTCACGAATCCCTTCGTGGCGGATGTCCTGAACGGCTGACGGACTTAATCCAACCCTTAAGGTAATGGCTTGTCGAAAGCGCTTCCCAGGCCATAGCCTTGCGCCGCGTGAAGCACACATCACGTGACATCCGCACCGCGAACCGCTACGAGGTGCTTCGGCACATCATCGCCGAGTCTCCCACCTCCCGACAGGAGCTGGCGGCCGTCACCGGGCTGAGCCTGGCCACGGTCGCCACCCTCGTCGGGGAGCTGCTGGAGCTGCGGATGATCACGGAGGTCGGCTTCGAGGACTCCGCGGGCGGCCGCCCCCGGGGACTCGTCGCGGTCAACGCCTCGGGGGGCGCGCTGATCGGCGTCGACATCGCGGAGACGTACGTCCACGTCGAGCTGTTCGACCTCGCTCTGAACGTGATGGCCCGCGCCGAGGAGGACGTGCGCCCCGGCGAGAACCGGCCGGAGCAGGTGGTGGGCCAGGTGGCCGCTGCGGTCGGCGCGGTGGTGGCGCAGGCCGGGATCGAGGGCGCGCGGGTGCTGGGCGTCGGGGTGAGCGTGCCGGGGCAGGTGGACCGGGCCACCGGCATCGCCGAGTACGCCCCCAACTGGGACTGGCACGACGTGCCGTTGCTGCGCCTGCTGTCCGGGCACATCGCGTATCCCCTCTACCTGGACAATCCGCTGCGGGCCTGCGCGGTGGCCGAGCAGTGGTTCGGGGCGGCGCGCGGGCGCGGGGACACCGTGGTGGTGAACCTCGGAACGGGGGTCGGCGCCGGGCTCGCGCTCGGCGGCGGACTGCACCGGGGGGTCAGCAACAGCGCCGGGGAGTGGGGGCACACGACGCTCGTCCTGGACGGCCGGCTGTGCCACTGCGGCAACCACGGCTGCGTCGAGACGTACGTGGGCGCCCCCGGCATCATGCTGAACCTGCGGGAGCTGAGTCCGCAGAGCCCGCTGCTGCACCCGGAGGACCAGACGGCCACCGTGGACGCGCTGGCCCGGGGGGTGGCGGACGGTGATCCCGTCGCGGTCAAGGTCGTCCGGGACACGGCCCGTTACATCGGCGCCGGCATCGCCAACCTGGTCAATCTCCTCAATCCCGAACTGGTCGTGCTCAGCAGCTGGGTGGCCCGCCGGCTCGGTGAGCCGCTGCTGACGGAGGTGCGGGAGGCGGTGCGGCGGCACGCGCTCGGGCGGCCGTTCGCCGCCACCGAGATCGTCCTCTCCCCCATCCCCACCGACCCGGTCTGCCTGGGCGCGGCCACGTTCGCCCTGGAGGGCGCACTGCGGTCGGTGGGCCTGCGCAACGGGGGCCGCCCGGGCCGCACCGTGCCCGCATCCCGGTGACCGCCCCGGCCCCGACCGTCGACACGCTCTGCCCGGTGATCGAATCGCGGTGATCGAATAGTCCAAATCGCGGGTCGATTAATCCATTGCCGGGCTCCTCGGCGCTCTGCGACCGTCGTGGCGTAAACGCGGCCGGTCGGCCTCTCAAACCGACCGGCCGTATGTCGTGCACGGAACGAGGGGGTCCTCAGCGTGGCCGGAAGCATCGAGGTCCGCGGCCTGTCCCGCACCTTCCACACCACCGTCCGGCGCCCGGGTTTCGCGGGCGCCCTGCGCTCCCTGGTCAACCCCGAGCGCGTGGAGAAGCACGCGGTCTCCGACATCTCCTTCGACGTGGCCCCGGGCGAACTCCTCGCCCTGCTCGGCCCGAACGGCGCGGGCAAGTCGACCACCATCAAGATGCTCACCGGCATCCTCACCCCCACCTCCGGCGAGGCCCGGGTCGCGGGCGTGGTGCCGTACCGGGAGCGGGAGCGCAACGCCCGGAACATCGGCGCGGTGTTCGGGCAGCGGACCCAGCTGTGGTGGGACCTGCCGGTGCGGGAGTCGTTCGCGATCCTGCGGGACATCTACGAGGTACCGAAGGCCGAACACGCTGCGCGGCTGCGGGAGTTCGACGAACTTCTCGAACTCTCCGCCTTCTGGGACACCCGGGTGCGGCACCTCTCGCTCGGCCAGCGCGTCCGCTGCGACCTGGCCGCCGCCCTGCTCCACGATCCGCCGGTCGTCTTCCTGGACGAACCGACCATCGGCATGGACGTGGTGGTGAAGGAGCAGGTCCGCGAGTTCCTGCGATACCAGGTGGCCGAGCGCGGCCGTACCGTGCTGCTGACCACGCACGACATGACCGAGGTGGAGCGGCTCGCCGAACGGGTGGTGCTGGTCAACCACGGGCGACTGGTCCTCGACGGCACCCTGGACGAGGTCCGCCGGGACTTCGGCTCGACCTGGCAGGTGCGGGCGACCCTTGCAGACCCGCACACCCCGGTCGGCCCGCTGCCGGGCATCGCGCTGGTGAGCCATGACGGGCCCCAGGTGGTGTTCGGACCTGACGGTCCGGCCGCGCCCACCGTCCACCAGGCGCTGAAGCTGGTCATCGAGCGGTACGAGGTGACCGGTGTGGCGGTGGACGAGGCAGACCTTGAGGACGTGATGCGGGCGGCCTACGCCGAGGCCAGGGCGAAGGCCGAGGCGGCGTGATGACGACCCTGCCCTACGCCTGGCGCGCCGCCCGGGTCACCCCGCTCGGCGAGCTGTACACCCCGCCCCGCATCACCGCCGCCCTGCTGCG
The DNA here is from genome assembly GCF_042720695.1 of Streptomyces sp. NPDC058457. Taxonomy (NCBI): domain Bacteria; kingdom Bacillati; phylum Actinomycetota; class Actinomycetes; order Kitasatosporales; family Streptomycetaceae; genus Streptomyces; species Streptomyces sp. NPDC058457. The sequence goes on from NZ_JBHXLU010000115.1 coordinate 10,345, forward strand.
GCTGACCGTGCAGGTGGTGCTGGTCGCGTCCCTGTGGCACGGCCTGTACGCCCAGACCGGTACGACGGCCGGGCTCTCCCGCGACCAGGCGGTCACCTTCGCCGTACTGGCCGTACTCGCCTCCCGGCTGCGGGAGCTGGACCAGTACGCGGGCCGGGACTCGGTCGCCCAGCACATGTACTACGGCACGGTCGTCTACTGGTACCTGCGCCCGCTCTCCCCGCACCGCTACTACGCGCTGCGCGCCCTGGGCGAGCAACTGTACGGCTTCGCCTGGGCGTTGACGGGATACGCGATCTGCCTGGCGGCCGGGGTGGTCGTACCTCCCGGGTCGGCGGCCGTGGCAGGGGTGTTCGCGCTCAGCCTGCTCCTCGGCCAGTGGGTCCTGCACTACGTGATGCTGCTCATCGACCAGTTGTGCTTCTGGACGCTGCGCAACACGGCCGCCCTGCTGATCCTGATCTTCGCCCAGAACCTGATGTCCGGGGTGTACGCGCCGCTGTGGTTCTTCCCGCACTGGTTCCTGGTCCTCAGCTCCTTCCTGCCGTTCCAGGCCACGCTCAACGTGCCGCTGTCCCTGTACGTGGGCCGTATCCCGCTCTCCGAGGCGGGCTTCCAGCTCGGCGTCCAAGCCGGCTGGCTGGTGGCGCTGCGCTTCCTCACCCGGTTCCTGTGGCGGCGCGCCGCCCGTCGAGTCGTCTCCCAGGGAGGCTGAGGCCCATGAACGCCGTACGGATCATCTGGCGGGTCACGCAGCTCAACTTCCGTGCCCAGCTGGAGTACCGCACCGAGTTCCTGATGATGATCGCGATCGGCGCGGTCTGGCAGGTGTCGGTGATCGTGTTCGCGACCGTGCTGCTGACCCGGTTCGCCGGGATGGGCGGCTGGGACAGCTCGGACGTCCTGCTCATCCCGGCGACCCGGATGCTCGCCCACGGTCTGTTCGTGCTCTTCCTGGGCCGGGTGCACGGCCTGGGCCGGCACATCCAGGAAGGCAAGATCGACGCGTACCTGCTCCGCCCGCTCCCGGTCTACCGCCAGGTCCAGCTGGAGTTCTTCCCGACCAACGCGATCGGCGACCTGACCGTCGCGGTGGGCCTGATGGCGGGCGCGCTCGGCCGCAGCCACCTGGACTGGACGCCGGGCCGGATCGCGTACCTGGTCGCGGCGGTGCTCGGCGGCATGCTCCTGGAGGCCGCCCTCTTCACCGTCGTCGCCTCGGCCTCCCTGCGCTTCCCGGCCGCCGACTACTGGGGCCGCTGGCTGGAGGAGCTCCTCGGCACCTTCGGCAGCTACCCCCTCAACGTCCTGCCCAGGGCGGTCGGCGGCCTCCTCACCTACGGCCTCCCGCTCGCCTTCGTCGCCTACTTCCCGGCGGCCGTCCTCACCGGCCACGGCCACTCCACCGGCGCCCCCTACTGGCTGGCCGCCGCCTCGCCCTTCCTGGGCCTGCTCGCCTACCTGGCCGCCCGTTGGCTGTGGCGGTGGTCGCTGGGGCACTACACGGGGGTGAACGGCTGACGTTCCGCTCGTGCGTCAGCCGTGCCGCGCGCCGCGGACCGGGGTGCACAGGCCGACGGCGGCGACGAGGGTGCAGCAGGCTCCGGCCACGGCGGCCACGCGGGCGGTGCCGTACTGTTCGGCGGCCCAGGTGAGGACGGCCGCGCCGACCGGGGCGACCGAGTACTGGAGAGTCCAGTAGGCGGAGGTGACCCGGCCCAGGAGGGGCTCGGGGGTGATCTCCTGACGCAGTGACATGGAGCAGGTGCCCGCGATGCCCAGGCAGGCCAGGTAGACCGCGCTCAGGACGGCCACGGCGGGGACCGTGTGCGCCCGGCCGAGCCCGGCGAAGGCCAGTCCGCAGACCGCGGTCGAGACGATCCACGTGGGCCCGAAACCCAGCCGCCGCCGGAGCCGGGCGACCAGCAGCGCCCCGGTGATCGTGCCGACCGCGCCGACGGCCATCACCGTCCCCACCGTGCCGTCGTCGTGGCCGAGATCGTGCTTGAGGTGGTAGATGACCAGGTCGGTGACGCCGAGGCTGAGGAAGCTGAACACGGCGAGGAGACCGGCGAGCGAGCGCAGGACGGGGTGGCGGACCAGGTACGAGAGCCCGGTGCGCAGGTCTCCCCACAGACCCGTGTCCTTGACCGGCCGGTCGTCCACAGCGCGCTCCCGGACCCGCACGAAGAGGAGACAGCCCGCCGAGACCGCGTAGCTGGCCGCGTCCACGGCCACCGCGTCGGCGGGTCCGGTCCGGGCGGCCACCAGGCCCGCGCCGAGCGGTCCCAGCACGCCGGCGGCGGCCGCGGTGGCGTTCAACCGGCCGTTGGCCTCGGTCAGTCGGCCGGGCCCGACGAGTCCGCGGACGACGGTGACGTATCCGACGGCGAAGAGCATGCCGACGGCCTCGCACAGGGGCAGGACCGCGTACAGCAGCCAGAGGTGCGGTCCGGTGAGCCAGACGAGCGGGACCAGCCCGTAGAGGACCATGCGGACCAGGTCACAGGCGATGAGGAGCTTCCGGCGGTCGACCCGGTCCACGACCACACCGGAGAAGACCGCCGCCAGCACCATCGCGACACCGCCGACGCCGGTGAGCAGCCCCATCCGGGCCACCGAGCCGGTCGCCTGGAGGACCAGCAGGGGCAGTGCGACCAGGCTGAAGGAGTCACCGAGGACGGACAGGGTCTGGGCGAGCCAGAAGAACCCGAAGTCCCGCTGCCTCCACAGCGGTTGACCGTCCGCCGTCCGCTGCCGTGCCGCCCGTGTCACGCGCCGCGCCCCGTTCGCCACGGCTCCCCCTTCCGTCTCCCGGCAACCTTATGGCGCTACCCCGGCCGGGCGCGCCGCGATAAATCCCATGACGGTCGAAACCTAGAGGCCATAGGATTCTGTCTAGGAGTACCAGGGGAGGCAGCACATGGCCCGTGCCGGAATCACCGCCGACCGGCTGGTCGCCGCGGCGGCCGAGATGGCCGACGAGGCCGGGTTCGAGCAGGTCTCGCTGTCCGCGCTGGCCCGGCGCTTCGGTGTGCGGGACGCGAGTCTCTACTCGCACGTCCGCAGCCTCCAGGACCTGCGCCACCGGCTCGCGCTCCTGGCGGGCGGCGAGATGATCGACCGGATCGGCGTCGCCGTGGCCGGACGGTCGGGGCGGGACGCGCTGGCCGCCTACGCCGACGCCTACCGGGCGTACGCCCTCGCCCACCCCGGGCGCTACGCGGCCACCCAGATCCGCATCGACCCCACGCTCGTCGACCCCGACAACCCCGCCATGCGCCGCACCGTGGAGATCACCTACGGCATGCTGCGCGGCTACGGCCTGGCCGAACCCGATCTCACCGACGCCGTACGCCTGTTGCGCGCCACCTTCCACGGCTACTGCGCCCTGGAGGCCTGCGGCGGCTTCAACGCCCCGCGCGAGGTCCGCGCCTCCTGGGACCGGGCGATCGACGCTCTGCACATCGCACTGGAGAACTGGCCCCGCGAGGAGACCGACCACCATGTCTGACCTGTACTACGACGTCACCGGCAGCGGCCCCGTGCTGCTCGTGCTCCCCGGCGGGGCGGGGCACCCCATGGGTCTGGGCCCGCTCACCGAACGCCTCGCCCCGCACTTCACGGTCGTGACGTACGACCCGCTGGGCCTCGCCCACGGCCGGCTGGGCGACCCGGTAGCCGACCAGGCCGTGGCGGACTGGAGCGAGGGCGCGCACCGGGTGCTGGAGGAGGTACTGGCGCAGGACGAGGGCGAGTCTGCGTACGTCTTCGGTACCAGCGCCGGCGGTATCACCGCCCTCGACCTGCTGGCCCGCCACCCGGACCGGCTCCGGCACGTCATCGCGCACGAGCCGCCGTGCGTCACCCTGCTGCCGGACGGCGAGCGGCTGCGCACCGAGCTCGTCGAGCAGCTCGACGCCGCCCGCCCGGCCCCCGGGACCCCGATGGCCGTCTTCCTCGCGCACGTCCTCCGCCCCTTCACCACCTACCGCCCACCGGGCGCGCTGGCCCGCCTCACGATCGCGGCCGGAATCGACTCGAAGGGCCAACTCCTGTACCGCACGGCGGAGTTCGTGGCCGAGCACACCGGCGCGGCTTTCACGGAGTTACCCGGCGGCCACCTCGGCGTCCTCGAGGACCCGGCCGGGTTCGCCGACCAGGTCAGGGAGACGCTGCTCGGGACCGGGTGACACCGCCGGGATGGCAGAGAGCGACCGGCCGCACACCTGGAATGCAGCGGCGGAGGAGGCGTGACTAAGGTGGACAGTAGGTCTTCACCGAGGGCCTGACCCAGGGCGCAGGCTCCGTCGGCCACCGCACGGCGGAGGCGCATCGCGATGCTCGTCAGCCTTGTGCGCTCGGCGCCATGCCCTTCCCGGACTTCCCGATCATGCCGTTCTCGGATTTCCCCAGGGAGCATTCCCATGGCTGCTCAGACCGCCTCGATCGTCCTCGAACCCGAAGCACGGGCACTCGCCGAAGCAACCTCGCACCACCCGTTCCTGTACGAGCTGGATCCCGCCGCCGCGCGCAAGGTCCTCGACGACCTCCAGGCCGCACCGATCGACAAACTGCCGGTCGACGAGGAGTGGATCACCGTGCCGGCCGCCGTGGGCGACGTACGGGTACGCATCGTCAAGCCGCAGGGCGCCACCGGAATGCTGCCCGTCGTGCTGTACATGCACGGCGGCGGCTGGGTACTGGGCAACGCCGGCACCCACGACCGCCTGGTGCGGGAGCTGGCGGTCGGCGCACAAGCGGCCGTGGCCTTCGTGGAGTACACACCGTCACCCGATGCCCACTACCCGGTGGCCATCGAGCAGGGCTACGCCGCCGCCCAGTGGATCGTCCGCGAGGGAGCGTCCAAGGGGCTGGACGCACAGCGCATGGCGGTGGCGGGGGAATCGGTGGGCGGGAACATGACGGCCGCACTCGCCCTCATGGCCAAGGAGCGCGGTGACGTCACGTTCGTCCAGCAGTCGATGTACTACCCGGTCACGGACGCGGCCATGAACACCGGTTCCTACGACCAGTTCGCCACCGGCTACTACCTGAGCCGCAAGCTGATGGAGTGGTTCTGGGACGCCTACGCGCCCGACCCGGACCAGCGCGCGGAGATCACCGCCTCTCCCAACCACGCCACCACCGAGCAGCTCTCCGGCCTGCCGCCCGCTCTGCTGATCGTCGACGAGGCCGACGTGCTGCGCGACGAGGGCGAGGCGTACGCCGCCAAGCTCCGGGCGGCCGACGTCCCGGTGACCACGGTGCGCTACGACGGCACGGTCCACGACTTCATGCTGCTCAACTCGCTCAGCAAGTCCGAGGCCGCCCGTGGCGCCATCGACCAGGCCACGGCGTTCCTGCGCAATGCCGTCGGACCCGACCAGGCCTGACGGAGACGTTCACACGCACGGCAACCTTCCGGGACCCGGCGGCGACCACAGGGCATGACTTCTGCACCACGCACCACACGTCACCGCCGGGTCCACGCCTACCGCAAGCCCGCGATCGGGCTCCTCGCCGCCGGCGGTCTGCTGGCCGGCGCCTGGTACGCCACCGCCGGCGCGGCGACGACCCCGGACCTGAAGGTCACGTCCACGGCGGTGAGTCTCGGCGCCAAGTACCCCTACCTCTCAGCGGGTTACAACAACACCCGGGAATGGAACAGAACCGCCACCGCGGTCGCCCCCGACGGCACGCTCCGGGTCGCCTGGCCCGCCGCCGACGGCGTGCACGTCACCCCGCTGACCGCGGCCGGCAAGCGGTCCGGCGCCGACACGGTCGTCAAGGGCGCGAAGGAGGTGGGCGGTCTGGTCGCCCACACCAACGGGTTCGCGCTGCTCACCCGGGTCGCCGACACCAACAAGTGGAAGGAGACGGCCGCCGCGATCGTCCGGTACACGGGCGGAAAGAGAACCTGGACCAACAAGCTCACCGGCACCGCCTCCCATGACACCTCCCCCACCCTCGACGGCCAGCTCACCTGGAACGGCTCCAAGTACGGCGCCTACTTCGTGGTGCACGGCGCGGGCGGCTTCGCCGACGGGCACTTCGGCGACAAGCTGTCGTACGTCAGCGCGGGGGGCAAGAAGCTGAGCGGCGGCTGGAGTTGGGGGTGCAGCCACAACGAGGGCATCGCCCTGCACGCCGAGACCTCCGGCGCCTTCACCTCGCTCTGCTTCGACGACTGGCGCTCGGGCCTGTTCGTCTCCACCGGCATCGGCGCCCCGGACGTGGCCCCGGTCGTCCAGCGGGAGCAGTGCTGGGCAGGGTACTGCGGTGGTACCTTCCCCGGCCGCACCGGCGACCTGGTGAAGTCGTCCACCGGCAGGTACGCGACCGCCTTCGCCTCCCGGGGCGCTGCCTCCGCCAAGAAGAACCCGGACGACAGCAGCGGCCGGGGCTGGACGGTCACCCCGAAGACCGCCACCCACCAGGTCGCCATCGCGTTCCTGAAGAACCGCAACTCCGGTCCCGGCAAGGCGATCTACCTCACCAGCTCCAAGACCGTCGAGAACGTCAACGTGCACCTCGCGCCCTACGGCAAGGACAAGCTCCTGCTCTCCTGGGAGTCCCTGAAGAACGCCAGGTGCTCGGCCGGCACCTGCACCGGCACCTTCACGGGCACGCATCTGCGGCTGGTCGACTGGAACGGCAGGTTCGTCAGCGCCGGCAAGGTGGTGAGCGCACGGTTCACCGGTGACATCGCGGTCCTCAAGGACGGCTCCCTCACTTGGGCCTACGCACCCGTGACCCCGACCTACGGCACCCCGCTCAGCGGGGCCTCACCGACCACGACGACGCTGCGGATCGCCCGTCTCACCCCCTGACGCGGGCCGCCGTACCGAGCGACTCCGCAATCCGGCGCATGGCCTCGACGGGCAGCGCCGGATTGCGGGCGTCGTTCTCGGCGGCGCCGCCGCGCAGCAGCTGCGTCAGCATCCTTACTGGCAGCAGCGGGCGTGACGGGCATGGTCGCGCCCGCCTACGTGGCGGTCTGCCGCGGCGCGTTCTCGGGCGGCAGCCGCGACCCGAGGTCAAGGCCCTGCGGTTCGGTGCGGCCCTGAGTGCGGGTCATGTTGTGCTCCACAGCCACTCCGTCGCCCTGCCATCGGATCCGCAGTCCGGGTCCCCCGCTCCACAGCACCGTCAGCTCCCGGTCCCCCGCCGCGCGTACGGTCACCGTCTCGCCCAGCGGTACGGCGTCCGCCGTGGCGGTGAGCCGGCTCAGCGCGACGAACAGGGTCGCGTCCGCCGCCGTGATCCCGGTCAGCGCGTCGTCGAGGCCTACGACGGGCAGCAGTTCGGCCTGGAGACCCTCCGGTGCGGCCCAGCCGGTCACCCGCACCGGCGTCCCGGGCTCCGCCCCCGTCACCCGGAAGGCCCGCACCTCCACGGCCCCGTGCACGAGCACCGCACTCGTCACCCGGGCGCCCGCACCGGCCGAGTGCCGCGACGCCGCCCACCCCTCCCCCACGCCCAGCGGCTCGATCCCCGTGCGGCTCGGATCGCCGCCGACGATCACGCTGTTGTCGTACGAGGCGGAGGGCCCGGTCACGGTCGAGTAGCCGAGGCGGGTGTAGTAAGGGTCGTAGCGGACGTCCTCGCTGCCGTGGTTGTGGAGGCGCACGACCCCGTCCGAACTCGTGGACTGGAGCAGCCAGTTGGCGGGCGCGATCGGGGTGACCGCGTCGGCGCGTTCCGCGGGGGCCGGCTCCTCCGGTGCCGTCCACACCTCGTGGTCCGGCGGGAGCAGCAGGCCGAGGAAGCCCTTGCTCGCCCAGTACGGGGAGGCGGGGCCCGAATAGCCCTGCAGGACGGCGGGGTCGGGGCCGTGCCAGCCGAGGGTCAGCAGGCTCCGGTCGTCCAGCGCGTCCCGGTCGAGGAAGTACTTCAGCGCCCCGGAGGCCAGTCGCCGGGTCTCGCCCGGGGACAGGGGGGTGCGGCCGGTGAACGCGCCCAGCCACAGCGGGGCCGTGGTCGCGAAGCGGTACGTCAGGGAGCGGCCCTGGTGCATCGGGGCGCCGTCGCCGCCGAACAGGCGGGCGTAGTCGGCGAGATGGCGTTCCAGGCGGCCGCCGTACAGGTCCAGCAGCTGCTGGTCGCCGGCCAGCCAGGCGTGCAGCACCGGGTAGAGGTGCATCGCCCAGCCGTTGTAGTAGTCGAACTTGCGGCCGTCGCCGTCCGTGTACCAGCCGTCGCCGACGTACCAGTCCTCGATGCGGGCCAGGCCGTGGTCGATCGCCTTGTGCGCGGCCGCGGGCTCATGGCCGACCTCGGCCAGGAAGCCGCCGACCGTCACCGGGAACAACTCCCAGTTGCAGGGCCAGGGTTCGGCGGTCAGCGCGTCGGCGAGCCAGGCCGCCGCCCGTTGCCGTACGGCGTCGTCGAGCCGGTCCCACAGCAGCGGGCGGGTCAGGCGCAGGGCGAGGGCGACCGAGGCGGCCTCGACCAGCGGCTGGCTGCGGTCCTCGATGCGCGGCCAGACTCCCGCCACGCCGGCCGCGAGTCCGTCCGCGTACCGCTGGAGCACGGTCTCGTCACGGCGGAAGGCGGCGAGGAGCAGGGTGCGGGCGTAGCCCTCCAGGCCGTCGGAGAGCTGCCCGGACCAGCTCTGGTGGTCGCCGGGGAGGTGGTAGAGGGCATGGTCCGGGGTGGCGTACGGCTCCACGGCGGCGAGCAGCGCGTCGGCCGCGGCCTCCCAGTGGGCGCGGGTGTATCCGGTGCGCGGGCTGAGGCGGCGGTCCTCGGGAGGCAGCTGCATCAAGGCTCTTTCTCGCTCGTACCGTTGGAACCTGGGGCGCCCCGGTTCCGGTCGGGGCGCCCCAGGGGCTCATCCCGCCCGCACGGTGCCCCGGGGCACCAGGTGCCGGGCGAGAAGCTCGTCACGCACCAGGCCCGCGTAGACGGTGGCGCCGTACGCGGAGGTGTGCGTGTTGTCCTTCTTCTCGTTGTACAGGTACAGCGCCTTCGAGCCCTCCACGCCGAGGGACTCCACCAGCGCCTTGGTCTTCGCCGTGAGGTCGATCAGCGGAACGTCCTCGGCGGCGGCGACCGAGCGGATCACCTCAGGATGATTGACGCCGAGCCCGTTGACCAGAAGCGCGATGTCGTTGTTCAGCGTGCCGTCGGCATTGAACCAGCGGCGCACGATGGGTGTGACCAGCACCGGCCGCCCGCCCTTCTCCCGTACGCCCGCCACCAGCGTCTCCAGGTTCGCACGATAGGTCACCTCGTCCGTCGTCTTGTCGTTGTGCGCCAGCTGGATCAGGACCAGGTCACCCGGACGGATCAACTGCTGGACGTTACCCCACAGTTGGGGATTCTGGAGATAGGTCACCGTACTTTCGCCGGAGTCGGCGTAGTTGGCGACGGCGACGCCCTTGCGCAGGAACTGCGGGAGCTGCTGGCCCCAGCCGGAGTACGGGTCGGCGGGCTGGTCGCAGACGGTGGAGTCGCCGATCAGAAGGATCTGCCGGGTGTGCCGGGCGGCCGGGGTGACCCGGATGCCGGCGAGTGCGGGTGCGGAGCCGCCGATGGCGAGGTCCAGTCCCGGAGTTCCGTCCGGCCCCGTCGGCTCGCCCTCGGGGGTGCGGACGTTCACGGTGAAGCCGCGGGTGACGTGTCGCCCGGCGGCCGCGGCCGTCTCGGGGAGGAGGGAGCGCCGGGTCTCCCCGCTGATGCTCGTGCTGGACGCCGCCTCGCCGCCGAGCCGGACGCTCACGTCGTAGTCGCCCGGCGGGACGTCGAAGTGGCAGGCGGTGGCGGTGCAGTTCCCGATGCCGAGCGGCGGCTGCCGGTCGTGGGCCTGGGCGGCGGGAACGGCCGTCAGGCAGGTGCCGAGGACGACCGCCGCGAGCGCGGCGACGCGAACACCGTTGAAACGTCTCACCCGGGACTCCTCCGTCATGGTGACAGGGCCTGGCGGGGACCGTAGCGCCATCCACAAGCGCTTTCTAGACCTTGGGCGGTTTTCACGAGATTACCAACTCCAGGCTGACGAAAGCCCTTTCGCGAAATCGATTCAACTGTCACCCTCAGGGACACCCGCACCCCCGCCCCACCGAAGGAGGCACCCCCATGTCCGGACCCACCGGGAGACCGCTCGGACGCCGCACCTTCGTCCTCGGCAGCGCGGCCGCCGCCGGCACCGCCGCCCTCACCGGCCCGCTGGCCGCCACCGCCTCGGCCGCGAGCTTCGGCTGGTCGGACGACGGCTCCGACTATGTGGTCGACACCGGCGCCAGCCTGGTCTTCAAGGTCAGCAAGACCAACGGCGACCTGACCTCGCTGGTCTACAAGGGCACCGAGTACCAGGGCTACGGCGGCAAGAACTCGCACGTCGAGTCGGGCCTGGGCACCTCCACGGTGACCATCGCCCAGTCCGGCACCACGATCCTGGTCTCGGTCGCGTACGGCACGCTGAAGCACTACTACGCGGCCCGCAGCGGCGAGAACAACGTCTACCTGTGGACCAACAAGGCCGACTCGTCCGTCACCGCCACCCGGTACATCGTGCGCGTCAAGGCCGGCCTGTTCCTCAACGACGAGCCGGATTCCTACACTTACGCGCCCACCGTCATCGAGTCCGCGGACGTCTTCGAGAAGTCCGACGGCCAGACCCGCGCCAAGCACTACTCGAAGCTGCGGGTGATGGACTACAGCTACATCGGCTGGACGACCGGCAGCGTCGGCCTGTGGATCGTGCGCAGCAACCACGAGAAGGCCTCCGGCGGCCCGTTCTACCGCTCGCTGCTGCGCCACCAGAGCGCCGACGGCGGCGGACTGTACGAGATCCTGTACTACGGCGAGAACCAGACCGAGTCGGAGCGGTACGGCCTCCAGGGCCCGTACGTCATCGCCCTCACGGACGGCGGCGCACCCTCCTCGTCCCTGTACCCGGGCACCCTCACCACGTCCTGGGCGGACTCGCTCGGCATCTCCGGGTACGTGGCGGCGGGCGGGCGCGGGCGGGTGGCCGGCGTCGGCATCTCGGGGCGGGACACGGCGTACGCGTACACCGTGGGGCTCGCCAACCCGGCGGCCCAGTACTGGGGTTCGGCGCGCTCGTCGGACGGCTGGTTCTCGGTCGCGGGCGTGCTGCCCGGGACGTACACCCTCACCGTCTTCAAGGGTGAACTGGCCGTCTACACCGGCTCGGTGAGCGTCTCCGCGGGCGCCACCACCACCCTCAACACCATCGCCGTCCCGTCCTCCAACGATCCCGGCAACGCGTCCGCGATCTGGCGGATCAACAACTGGGACGGCACTCCGGGCGGGTTCAAGAACGCCGACCTGATGACGTACGCGCATCCGTCCGACGTGCGGGCCGCGTCCTGGACCGGGAACGTGGTCATCGGCAGCGGCACCGAGACCTCGGCCTTCCCCTGCTACCTGTGGAAGGACGTCAACAGCGGGATCGTCGTCTACTTCAGGCTGACGGCCGCCCAGGCCGCCGCCGCGCACACCCTCAGGATCGGCGTGACGACGGCCTACGCGAACGGCCGGCCGCAGGTCGTCGTCAACGACACCTGGACCTCGGCCGTCCCCTCCCCGCCCACCCAGCCGAGCACCCGGTCACTGACCGTGGGCTCGTACCGGGGCAACAACTACACGTTCACCTACAGCGTTCCGGCGTCCGCCTGGCTGACGGACACCAGCGCCTACAACACGCTGAAGATCTACGTGGCGAGCGGCTCGGGGACGACGTCCTATCTCAGCGCCGGCACCGCGATCGACGCGATCGACCTGCTGGCCTGAACCGGCCCTGATCCGTCATCAGGTCCCGCGCGTCCACTGCTGGTTCGTGCCGCCGTTGCACGTGTACGTGATGATCGCGGCCGAGTTGGCGGTGGACGCGCCGGACACGTCCAGGCACTCGCCCGACGTGCGGGCCTTGATGTTGACGTAGGAGCCGGAGGTGACGACCGACCACTGCTGGGCGGTGGCGCCGGTGCAGTCCTCCTGGGTGACGTCGGTGGAGTTCTCCTGGAGGCACAGCGAGCTGCCCCGGCCCATCAGTTCGTAGTAGCCGGTGCCCAGGTCCTTGAACCACCACTTCTGGTTGGTACCGCTGTTGCAGGTGTACTGGCTGATCGCGACGCCCTCCCAGAGGGACTGGCTCGGCACGTCGGCGCACTTGCTGCTGTGCCGGGCGATCAGGGTGTTGTACGTGGCGCCGGTGCCGCTGACCGTGCCCGCCGCGGTGTCGACGGAGACCTCCGGGTACCAGGACATCGACATCGAGGTGGACGTCGGGAACGTCAACGGCAGCCAGACGTAACGGGAGTCGTTGACCGTGCCGCCGAAGGAGTTGCCCCAGCGGTCGCCCATGTAGAGGTACGAGGTGCCCGACGTGCCGGTGACCGGGAGGACGTACGCGGTCTGGGAGTTGTACGCCGTGGAGTCGCCGACGGTCGACCAGGAGGTCCAGGGTCCGGAGAGGGAGGTCGCGGTGGCGTACTCCTGCTGGTTGGCGCTCCAGCCGGTCGCGCCCGACGTCAGCATGAAGTAGACGCCGTTGCGCTTGAAGAGGGCCGGGGCCTCGCGGTGGCCGCCGGCCCAGGGGTTGGCGACCAGGCTGTCGATGGCGGTGTAGTCGCTGGTGAGCTTGTAGATCTGCAGGTCGTAGTTCTCGTTGGCGGCGGAGACCATGTAGGCCGTGCCGTCGGTGTCGACGAAGGTCGTGATGTCCCGGGACATGTACTGGCCGAGCGGCTGGAAGCTGCCCTGGTAGGTGTAGTTCCCGTCGACGGTGTCGGAGACGGCGACGGCGGCCTTGGCCTCGCTGTAGTCGACGCCGTTCTCCTTGTGCATCCACATCACGAACTTGCCGGTGGAAGCGTTGTAGATGACCTTCGGGCGCTCGATGTAGGCGGTGCCGAGCTCGGAGGCGGAGGACTGGGTGAGGACGTGGTTGCGGAACTCCCAGGTCTTCAGGTCGGTGGAGCGGTAGGCATCCACGTACTTGAAGGTGTTGTCGGAGTTGCGGTCCTCGCCGAACCAGTAGTAGTAGCTGCCGACCTTGATGACCCCGCCGCCGTGGGCGTGGACGATGTTCCCCGAAGTGTCGGTGAACCGGGTGCCGTTGGTCACCGTCTGGGAGGCGGCCGCGGCCGGACCCGCGGTGGCCAGGGCGCCGATCACCGCCAGACAGAGGGACAGCAGGATCGCGTACGCACGTCTCATCTACACACGCTCCTCGGGGGAAGGAAAGCCGTTCGACATACCGAACCACATCTGTCATGACGAACGTTGTGATCGCCGAAAAGGTAAGGGTGTGTTACGCGTGGGTCAACGGGTCTGACGCGACAAGGGGGAAAGCGATTTCCAAGCGATCCTTGCCGGAGGTCGTTTTTCTGTTATCGAGAGCCGTCCGCAACCGTCTCCCCTGATGTGCGCAGCCACCTCCACACCACCGCAGCGGCCATCGGCGCCCTCGCCGCCCTCCTGGCCTCCGCTCCCCCGGCGTCCGCCGCCTCCGTCTCCGATGCCGGCGCCCGGGACGTCACCGCCGACGTCCTCGCCGACCGGGACGTGACCGTCACCGGCGACACGGTCGTCACCGTGCCGGCCGGGACGACCACCTACGACGGCGTCCTCCACGGCGAGGGCACTCTCACCGTGCGCGGCGGCGGCACCCTGATCCTCACCAGGGACAGCGACTTCACCCTGCCGAAGTCCCGGCAGCGGCAGGTCGTACGCACCCAGGGCGGCAACCACCCGTATACGACGGTCACCAACCCGGACCCGCCCGCGATCACGGTCGAGCGCGGTACGACCCTGCAGTACGGCACGGGCGGCGGCACCGGTCTGATCGGCCACTTCCCGTACGACACCCCCGGCTACCAACTCAACCAGCTCAACATCCGCGTCGACGGCACCCTGCGGCTCTCCCTGACCCGCACCTTCAACATCGGCACGATCAGCGGCTCGGGCCTGGTGACCCAGCCCCGCAACATGTGGGGCACGCTGGACCTGGCGGGCACCCACCCCTTCTCCGGGGTCATCGACAACGGCACGGGCATGGCGGTCGGCCGCCCCGAGTACCCCGTGGCGCTCCCCGACGCGCGCGCGATCCTCAACGAGGGCTCCTGGATCATCGACACCCCGCTCGACCAGACGATCACCCTGCGCCAGGACTTCTACCAGCGCGAGTACGGCAGTGACGTCAACGTCCACTCGCGGCCGGGCAGCAAGGTGGTCCTGACCGGGCAGTACAGCTACAGCGACCGGGGCGGCGACACCAACCCGTCGCTGAGCGACCCGTCTCTCAACTGGGAGCCGATACCCCACCAGTCGAACAAGCGCGGCACCAACATCGAGGGCGCCGACGTGCACTGGGGCGACGGGACGACCCACCGCATCTTCATGCCGGGGACGAAGGACACCGTCTACATCAACCTGCACGAGGCGAGCGGCCGCCGCTCCACGCTCACCTTCGACTACGACGGCCCGGTGACCCTGGGCGCCCCGATCGGCGGCGGCCGCTACCACGACACGCTGGCCGCGCCCGGCGCCGGGGACATCGTGATCGCGGGAACCCGCGGGAACGACGTGACCTTCGCGGCCGCCCAGGACTACGACGGCTCGACGACCATCCGGAACGGCGCGGTGCTGCGGCTGGGTTCGGGGTCGAAGGGCGGCGACGGCTCGCTCCTGACGGGCACCGAACGCCGGCGCGTCGACAACGACGGCACCCTGGTCGTCCGCAACACCTCGACCCCGGTCCGCCTGGCATACGTCGGCGGCTCCGGATCCCTCGTGCAGTCGGGGGCGGCCACCACCACGCTCACCGGCGGCGCGGTGACGTACACGGGGACGACCACCGTCAGTCAGGGCACCCTCGCCCTGCGCTCCGGGGCGACGCTCGTGCACAGCGAGGCCATCCGGCTCACCTCGGCCGGGGCCCGGCTGGACCCGGGCACGGCGGGCCTGCGGGTGCTGACCACGCTCTCCGGGACGGGCACCGTGCTCGGGTCGGTCACCAACGACAGCCTGGTGACCAGCGGGCTGACGGTGAAGGGCGACTACACCCAGCACAAGCGGGGCGAACTGGTCCTGCGGAAAAGGCCGTTGAAGGTGACGGGCCGCCTCGCCCTGGCCGGTGCACTGGACATGTCCGCCGCGGGCACCGCTCCGGCCCGCCGCATCACCCTGATCGACCACACCGGCACGACCCGCACGACCGGCAGCTTCGACGGGTTGCGCGAGGGCGCCGAGGTCAAGCTGGCCGACACGGTCTACCGGATCACCTACCGCGGCGGCGACGGCAACGACGTGGTCCTGAACGCGGAGACCGCCAAGGCCTCGACGAAGGCGGACACCACCGACACGGCGTCCGCTCCCCCGGCCGTGACCACCCGCACCGCCGCCGAGTCGACGGACTCCTTCGGCTGGTGGCCCTACGCCCTCGCCCTCGGCCTCCTCGGCGGCCTGATGGTCCCGGCGAGCCGGCGCACGCAGCGCAAGGGCCGCAGGAAGAACAAGCGCCACGCGGCCTGACCGCCTGCCGGTGCCGCCTACCGGTGCCGCCCGCTGGGCGGCACCGGGAAGCCCAGCTCCGGCGCCGAGGCACGCGCCTCGGCCGCCCAGCCCGCGAGGAAGGCGAGCGTCAACCCGCGTTCCCGGTAACGGAGTTCGGCGGAGATCGGGCGGCCGCCCCCGTAGTCCAGCTGCTCCTCGCCGGCGCGGGCCAGCATCAGGGCGGTGAGCCAGTCGTACTTCACCGCCGAGGCGCACACCGCGAGCCGTACCAGCCGCTCGTCGATGTCCCGGCCGCACTCGCGCAGGCCCTGGAGGTAGGCGTCGTAGGCCGCCGCCGCGTACTCGGGCAGCCGGGCGGCCGGGACGAAGAGGTCGAAGACGGAGTCGGGGAGGTAGTTGCCCAGGTCCTCGCCCAGGGCGCCGTCCCCGGCGAACGACCAGTCGAGGGCGACGGTGGCGGGGCCGTCGGAGCGGAGGTTCGCCGGCCACATGTCGAGGTGGCAGAAGGCCCGCGGCAAAGTCTCCAGCACCTGGAGGAACCACTCGCGGTCGTGGTGCAGCCGGACCATCTCACGGCGCAGGCCGGGCGGGAAGTGGTCGCGGACCAGTGGCTGTCGCCACGCCTCGTCTTCGTCCAGGAGCTCCTGGCCGAGGGTGTTGCCGCCGATGTACTGACGCAGAAAACGGCGGCTCAGCCACGGGTGGTCGCCGGCCCGTACCGCCCCCTGGGCGGCGCCGAGGCGGCGGGCGTGCTCGACGTGCCGGGCGAGCGGCCATGCGCTGGCCGGCTCCCCCGGCACGTCCTCCAGCCACAACGCGACGTCCCCGTCCGGCCGTTCGACGAGAGCGAGCAGCCGGGGCGCGCGGATGCCGTAGGGCTGCCAGACCTGGGCGAGACCGGACTCGTAGACGTGCGCCTCGCGCCGCCAGTAGTTCCAGTGCCGGGGCTCGTCCGAGGCGGCCCAGCGTTCGGTGGCCGCCTTGTTGCGGGTGAGCACCTTCAGAACGGCCGAGCGGCGGCCGGTGCTCACCCGCCACACGCCGCCGGTGACGCCGTTCTTCGGGTTGTGGACGAGGGGGTCGAAAACGGCTGCGTCCGCGCCGAGCACCTCGCGGGCCTCGGTGTCCTGGAGTGTCGTCTCAGGCATGGCCCAAGGCTAGTTCGCGGGCGATCTCCGCCGCGCCGCCCACCTGGATCCCCGGGCCGTCCGTCTCGTGGCGCACGACGGCCCTGATCGTCGCCGGGGTGCCGAGCGAGTCGCCCATGTCGGCGGTGACACCCCGCAGGCCGTCACGGGCCAGGTGGGCGGCGAGGCAGGCCGTGCTGTTGGCGTTGGCGATGTCCTCGGGGACGCCGATCGACGGGGCGAACATACGGGCCGCGACCCGGCCGTCCGGTGCCGGGGCCGAGTAGAGGTAGCAGCCCAGCAGGGCCGGCCGGTCGCAGGCGGTGCGGAGGCGGTCCAGGTCCGGGGTCAGCGCGGAGACGGCGGACCGGGTGGGCAGCGGGACGAGGAGCCTCGGCCGTCCCAGGGTGGCGACGACACAGCCGGGCGTGTCTCCGGCCACGCCCAGGGCGCTGAGGACGTCCTCGTGTTCGCCGGCCTCGGGCGCGCGCAGGCCGACCGGGCCCGGCGTGAACCAGGCTTCCAGGCCGCCGTTCCCGTCGTGCCGGACCGCCCGGCCCGCGAGGGTGCCGCCCCGCGTCCGCAGGGTGACCTCGCGGGTGCCGGTGCGCGCGGCCAGGACGGCCAGCGCCGCGACCGTGCCGTGGCCGCAGCCGGGCAGTTCGCCCTCGGCGGTGAAGAAGCGGAGCGTCGCCCCGCCGCCGTCCCGGTCGGCCGAGAGGAACACGGCATGGGACGTGCCGGCCCGGACGGGCACCTCGCGGCGCTCGTCGTCGGTGAGCGGGGTGTCGTCCAGGACCGCGGTGGGGCTGCCCCCGCGGCCGTCGCGCAGGCAGGCACGGACGATGGTGACGTTCACGGCGGCGAGCTTAGGGCAGGACGCCGCCGTGGCGCCGTCACAGCAGGCCGGCGTGATGTTCGAGGAACGCGGCGACGTCCGCGGGATCCTCCAGGGGAAGCGGGTAGACCACGAGCCGGTCGACGCCGAGGTCGGCGTAGCGCCGGGCGGTGTCGGCGTTCACCGGGGAGAGTTGCGTGAAGTTGATCTCGAGTCGGCCCAGCCACTCCGGGCGTTCGACCTCGGCGGCAGCCTTCCGCAGTCCGGCGAGATGCCGGGCGAGATCCTCCGGGCTGTCGCCGTTGCCGAACCATCCGTGGCCGCGCGCGACCGCCCGCCGGAACGCGGCCGGGCTGTGGCCGCCGATCACGATCCGCGGTCCGTGTTCCCCGACGGGCCGCGGGTGCGCGTCGATGCCGTCGAAGGCCACGTACCGGCCCTGATAGGACGGCGCCGGCTGGGTCCACAGCGCCGTCATCGCGTCCAGGTACTCGTCGGTGCGCCGGCCACGCTGCGAGTACGGCACTCCGACAGCGGTCATCTCCGGTTCGAGGTAGCCGGCTCCGACCCCCAGAAGCAGCCGGCCACCGCTGAGCACGTCGAGGCTCGCGACCTGCTTGGCGAGCACCAGCGGATTGCGCTGCGGCAGGATGACGATCCCCGTGCCGAGTTCGAGCCGTTCGGTGACGGCCGCGACGTAGGCCAGGTGCACCAGCGGGTCGAGGATCGGATCCGTGGGCTCCATCGGCGCTTCCGGTACCCGGGGGCTGGGCAGCACCACGTGCTCGCCGGCCCACCACGACCGGTACCCCAGCTCCTCCGCCAGCCGAGCCAGCCGGACGGTCTCCGCAGGTCCCAACACGGCCTTGGCGTTCAGCCCGTTGACGCCCAGTTCCACCGGTGCCCACCTCCATACGCCCCGGGCGGCGAGGACCTCGGCGCCCTGCTCGCACCCACGCGCTCCATCCTCGAATTCCGCACTCCCGCTGTCCAAGAGCTGCTGTTATAGCCTCTGGCTATGGATGTCCACATCCGGGACCTGCGCTACTTCGTCGCGGTCGCGGAGGAACTCAGCTTCACCCGGGCCGCGAGCGACCGGCTCTTCGTCTCACAGCCGACGCTGAGCAAACAGATCCGCCAACTGGAGCTCTCCCTGAGGACCGCGCTCTTCGAACGCGACCGGCGGACGGTCACCCTGACCGCCGCGGGCAGAGCCCTCCTGCCCCAGGCCCGGCGGCTGATCGAGCAGTGGGAGGAAGCCCGGCGTGCGATCGCCGACGCCGTGGCCACCCAGAACACCACGCTCACGGTCGGTTTCCACACGAGCATCGGCCGCGGGCTCATCCCGGCCGTCACCGCCACGATGGAGAAGCTGCTTCCCGGTTGGCGACTCCAGTTCCGCCAGATCACCTGGGCCGACCCGACGGTGGGACTCGCCGGCAGCGATGTCGATGTCGCCATCGCCTGGCTGCCCGTCGCGGCGAGTGGCGACTACTCGCACAAGGTGATCACCAGGGAGGACCGCTGGGTCGCTCTTCCGGCCGGTCACCGTCTGGCCGACCGCCCGGTCGTCTCCTTCGAGGATCTCGCCGACGAGCCTTTCATCGCCCTTCCGACGGCGGCCGGAGCGCTCCGCGACTTCTGGCTCGGCAACGATCGCCGCCGGACTCCGGCGCGTGTCGCCGCGACGGCGGAAACCGCCGACGAGACCTTCGAAGCGGTCGCTTCGGGGCTCGGGGCAGCCCTCCTCGCCGCCGGTAACGCCGAGATCTACAGGCGGGAGAACGTCACCTGCCGGCCGGTCACCGGCCTCTCCCCCAGTGAGCTCGCCGTCGTCTGGCGCACGGGAGACCACCGCAGAGCCGTACGGGTCTTCATCGACGCCTGCTGCCTCTGCACGGCAGCCTGCCCGTAGGGGTCTGCCCGCACAGTGGACGGGGTCGGTCGTTTCGCCGCCGGGTCGACTAGCGTCGGAGGCATGACCAGCGACAACTCCCCCAGCCTCGCCGACGCCCTCGCCGCCGGGACGGTCGTGCTCGACGGCGGCATGTCCAACCAGCTGGCGTCCGCCGGACACGACCTGAGCGACGAGCTGTGGTCGGCGCGGCTGCTGGCCGACCGGCCCGACGCGGTGAGCGACGCGCACCTCGCGTACTTCAGGGCGGGCGCGGATGTCGCGATCACCGCCAGCTACCAGGCCACGTTCGAGGGCTTCGGCAAGCGCGGGATCTCCCACGAGGAGGCCGCCCGGCTGCTCGCGCTGAGCGTGGCGCTGGGGCGCGACGCGGTACGGCGGGCGCGGGCGGAAGGGATCGTACGGCCGCTGTGGGTGGCCGCCTCGGTCGGGCCGTACGGGGCGATGCTCGCGGACGGCTCCGAGTACCGGGGGCGGTACGGGCTGAGCGTCGGGGAGCTGGAGCGGTTCCATCGGCCGCGGCTGGAGGTGCTGGCCGCGGCGGGGCCGGATGTGCTGGCGCTGGAGACCGTGCCGGACGCGGACGAGGCGGCGGCGCTGTTGCGGGCGGTGCGGGGGCTGGGGGTGCCGGCCTGGCTGTCGTACAGCGTGGCGGGTGGGCGGACCCGGGCGGGGCAGCCGCTTGAGGAGGCGTTCGCGCTGGCGGCGGAGGTGGACGAGGTGATCGCGGTGGGGGTGAACTGCTGTGCGCCGGAGGATGTGCCGGACGCGGTCGCGGTGGCGGCGCGGGTCACCGGGAAGCCGGTCGTCGTCTATCCCAACAGCGGAGAGGTGTGGGACGCGGAGGCACGGGCGTGGACGGGGCGGTCGCTGTTCGACGCCGGGCAGGTGGAGGGGTGGCGGGCGGCGGGGGCCCGGTTGATCGGGGGGTGCTGCCGGGTGGGGCCGGAGGCGATTGCCGGGATCGCTCGGGTGGTTTGAGGTCGCCTGTTTGCCGTGGGTGGTTGGGGCGGCGGGCGGCTGCGGGCCCGGTGGGGGCTGGTCGCGCAGTTCCTCCCCCAGCCTTCGGCCGGGGGGACCCCCAGCGCCCCTGAAGGGGCGCACTGCAGTCCCGTTCCCTGCATCCGTGGCGGGGCGCTAAGGTCCCCGTGGGAACCGGTTGGCGGGGGTGGGGTTGACCAGGAAGAGCGGGGAAGACGGGCGGAGCACCATTCGTGATGTCGCCGCGCGCGCCGGGGTGTCCGCGTCCACCGTGTCCCGGGTGCTGGGGGGCGAGTATCCCGTCAGTGCCGCCACCCGTACCCGGGTCCTGCGGGCCGTCCGTGAGATGGACTACGTCGCCGACGCTCGGGCGAAGGCGATCGCCGGGGTCGGTACGCCCACGCTCGCCTTCGTGCTGGAGGACATCACCGGGCCGTCCTTCGCGCACATGGCGTACGGCGTGGAGCGGGAGGCGGCGCGGCTCGGGCATCTGTCGCTGGTGTGCAGTACCGACGGCGATGTGCGGCGTGAGCTGGAGTTCATCGGGATGATGCGGGCCCAGCGGGCCGCCGCCGTGATCCTCGTCGGCGGGGCGGCGGACACGCCCGAGTACCGGGAGCGGACGCGTCGGGTCGCCGACTCGCTCGCCTCCGCCGGGTCGCGGCTCGTGCTCTGCGGGCGGCCGCCGCTCGGGCCCGGCGCGCCGGTGACGGTCATCGAGTACGACAACGAGGGCGGCGCCTACGCCCTGGTCGCCCATGTCCTGGCGCAGGGGCACCGGCGGGTGCTGTTCCTGGGCGGCAAGCCGGACCACACGACGGCGATGGGGCGGGAGCGGGGATATCTGGCCGCGCATCGGGCCAGAGGTCTTGAGCCCGATCCCGCGCTGCTGCTGCACGGTGACTTCACCCGGGATTCCGGGCATCGGCTGCTGCGGCAGGCCCTCGCCCGGGAGCTGGAGTTCAGCGCGGTGGTCGCCGCCACCGACATGGTGGCGGCAGGGGCGCTGACCGCACTGCACGAGGCGGGCCTGGCGGTGCCCGGGGACGTGTCGCTGGCCGGGTACGACGACATACCGTTCGCCCGCGATCTGCACCCGGCGCTGACCACCGTGCACGTGCCCTACGA
This sequence comes from Streptomyces sp. NPDC058457, assembly GCF_042720695.1. Classification (NCBI taxonomy): domain Bacteria; kingdom Bacillati; phylum Actinomycetota; class Actinomycetes; order Kitasatosporales; family Streptomycetaceae; genus Streptomyces; species Streptomyces sp. NPDC058457. The sequence continues at coordinate 31,823 of NZ_JBHXLU010000115.1, forward strand.
GGAGCTGGGGCGGCTCGCCGTGCGGACCGCGCTCGGCCACGGCGGGGAGTCGGCCGACGAGCACCTGCTCCTCGGCACGCATGTGGTCGTACGGGACTCAGTGACGGCGTACCGCGGCCACTGAGCGGCGCAGCCGGCGTACCGCCAGGGCCAGTTCGGCCGTTCGCTCGGGGTGCGGTGGTGCCGCGCCGGGGTTCCAGAGGGCGAACTCCTCGTCGCGGAGGCCGGACACCGTGTGGGGCTCGCCGTCGCCGAGGACGCGGACCGGGTGGGTGTCGTCCCAGGGCTGCCAGCCGGGGTCGCCGGTGGTGGCGAAGTGGACCCAGGCGCCGTGCATGGCGTCGGCGAGGTCCTGTGGGGCGCCCGCGCCGGCCAGCCGGGCCGAGTCGGGGTCCTCGCCGGTGTCGAAGACGAAGCCCAGTTCCAGGGCGTGGCAGGAGCCGAGACCGGGGCGGTTGGAGGGCCAGGCGAACTCGTAGAGGTAGGAGGAGCCTGGGCGGGCCGCGGCCAGCCGGTACAGCGGGCGGCGGAGCAGGTGGTCGGTGACCATCTGGCCGACGATCTCGGCGGGGCCGGCCCCGGGGTACAGGGTGCGGTAGCCGCGCGGTACCTCGTGGCCGACGTGGCAGCGGGCCATGGCACCGGCGAGGGCGACCGGGCCGAGCCGGTCGACGTGGTCGACGAGGCCGCCGGGGACCAGCCAGAGCCGGTACTCGTCGCGGGTCCAGCCCATCAGGAGGTCGACGCCCTGCGCCGCCTCGCCGTCGAGGAGGGCCTGGAGCGGGTCGCGGGGGACGAGGTCGCCGTCGACGACGATCCCGAAGGCGGGGCCGCCGAGGACGGGGCTGCTGAGGCGGCCCACCTCGGCCTGGGTGCGCAGCAGCAGTTCGCGGTCGACCTCGGCGAAGGCCTGGGCGGTCGCGGGGATCCTGAGGCGGCCGGCCATCCGGCGGACCATGCGCCGTACCTTGTCCCGCTCCGAGGCCTCGGGCGGGCCGCTCTGCAGGACGGCCCGGCGGATCAGGCCCTGGGCCTGGGGTGCGGCGAGCAGGGCGCCGGTGCTGATGGCGCCGGCGGACTGGCCGCAGAGGGTGATGCGGGCCGGGTCGCCGCCGAAGGCCGCGATGGTGTCGTGGACCCAGCGCAGGGCGGCGAGTTGGTCGCGCAGGCCGGGGTTGGGCGGGGTGTCGGGGAACAGCCCGTAGCCCTCCACGCCCAGCCGGTAGTTCATCGACACGAAGACGACCCCGTCACGGGCGAACGCATGCCCGTCGTACACCGGCACGGCCGAGGATCCCCTGGTCAGGGCGCCTCCGTGCAGCCAGACGAGGACCGGGAGCCGGGCGCCGGGGCCCGGCTCCGGGGTCCACACGTTGAGGTTGAGGCAGTCGTCGCCCGGGACCACCGGGTCGGACAGGTACTGTGCGAACGCCTCCGAGTACGGCGGTTTGGGCGCCGTCGGCCCGAAGGCGCCCGCGTCCCGGACGCCGTCCCAGGGCTCGGGCGGCGCGGGCGGACGGAACCGGTGCTCCCCGAAGGGCGGGGCGGCATAGGGGATACCGCGGAACACCGCGACCCCGCGCTCCCACCTGCCGCGCACCGCCCCGTACGGGGTGTCGGCCACGGGCTCCGTCCGGTCCGCCGTCATCCGCCACCAGCTCCTCCCGCCGCGCGCGCCACTACGCCGGTACGACAAGAGCACCACATCTGCTCCGGGTATTCCGGCACACACGGCGGTCGGGCGGATACCCGCGGCTACTTGGCGTACATCAGGGTGCCGAAGCCGAGCTGGTCGTAGCCGCCGCTGTCGGAGCCGTAGTCACCTCCCCCGCCCTCGGGGGCGACCAGGTCGTAGTACATGGCGGAGATGTACTTGTCGTCGAGGTACAGGCGCCGGTTGTAGTGGAAGTGGAGCATGGCCCAGACCGGGCGGACCTGGCCGCGGGAACTGTCCGATATGGCGGTCTGCGAGTTGGAGGCGCAGGTGGTGCCGCTGCCCCAGGTGTAGGTGGTGAAGGGGACGTCGTCGCCGATGTTGTACTTGGCGACGTACTGGGCGGCCTTCATGAACCTCTTGTCGTCGTAGGAGTACAGGTCGTCGCCCTGGTTCCAGGCCATCTCGCAGACCGCGCCCATCTGGCCCATGCCCATGACCGTGTGGCCCTGGTCGCGGCCGGACTCCTGCCACTGGCCCAGCGCGTAGCCGTCGGAGTCGGTGTACAGGTACGGCACCGCGTGCGCGATGGAGCCGTTGCCCGCGCCGGACTTGAAGTAGGTGACGGCCTGGTCGTACTTGGAGCTGTCCCCGTTGAGGATCCCGATGGCCAGGATCGAGGCCATGTTGCACAGGTCCCAGTTGGCCCAGTAGTTGGTGATGCAGGCATCGTTGTGGTTGGTGAGGAAGCTGTTGTTGAGCGGGTAGAAGACGCCCGCCAGCATCTCCTGGGCGGCTGCGAGGTCGAAGCCGTCGTAGTCGCGCATCAGCTCGCAGGCGTTGGCGAACTGCCAGCCGTACAGGCCCGCCGCGAGGAACCGGTCGGCGTTTCCGGTGACCGTGGTCAGCGTCGTCGACCAGGCGTTGAGGATGTTGGCGGCGCACACGGCGTTGGCCTCGGTGCCGCCTACCTGCCAGCGCAGGGCGTTCTGGTAGGCGGCGGCGATGTCGCCGTAGAGCAGGCTGTAGTTCTGCCCGGTGCCGCCGCGGATGATGGTGGCCGTCGCCCGGTTCGTCCAGGTCGACTGGGAGTGGGAGTTGGCGGTCAGCCTGTTCCAGCCGGACAGCCAGGGGTCGGTTCCCGCCGCGACCCTGACCTTGGCCCGGTTGATGTCGCCGGCGTTGTGCAGCATGCCGGGGTGGGTGAACGTGGACGGGGCCGCGTGCGCGGTCGTGGCCATGGTGGCGCCGCCGAGGGCGAGGGCGGCGGTGAGGCCGCCCGCGGTCCTCAGCAGACCGCGGCGGCTCAACTCTGTTCTGCGGAGGTGCTCGTGGGGGGAAGTGCGGCTCATCGCTGTGCATCTCCAATCCGTCTGGCTCAGGTGGGCGTGATGCTCACCTCGTCGAACTCGGTGGTGCAGCGGACCAGTTGGCTGCGCGAGCAGACCACGAGGCCCACGTGGTAGGGGGCGTCACCGAAGGCGGGGATCTCTCCGTCGGCGATGGGGGTCCAGGTGGCGCCGTCATCGGTGGACAGGGCTGCGCCGAAGGCGGTCCCGACGCGCTTCAGCCGCAGCAGGGTGGGGAGGGTGACGGCCGCGCCGCCCGTGAAGGCGGAGGCTCCGGCCACGGTCCTGCGGAGCATGAGCTGTGCGGTGCTCCCGCCGGTCACGACGACTCCGGCGGCCTGGTCGAACGGCGACAGCGACTTCGCCATCAACAGCCCCACCCGGTCGGCGCTCACGCCGGTACGGGAGACGAACCGGGCGACGATCTCGCAGTCCCCGCTGACGGGCTGCCGCACGAACTGCCCCGTCATTCCCTGGCCGTTGGCGTTCAGGTCGACGCCCGCGCCCCGAACGGTGAAGGTGCCGTCGTCGTAGGACGTACTGCCCGGCGTGATGATCGCGACCACGCCCAGCGTCCCGAAGGCACGGTCGTCGAGCACGGTGTCGCCGAGGTCCCCGTACGTCCACGGATCGGGCGGCGCGGTGCCGACCGTGAGTGCGAGGGTGCCGGTCGTGGTCCCGGAGGCGTTGGCCGCGGTGGTCGTGACCGTGAACTCGCCCGTCCCGGTGGGTGTTCCGGAGACCAGACCGGTCCGCCGGTCGATCCGCAGCCCGTCGGGCAGCCCGTCCGCCGTGAACAGCACGGGCTCGTGCGAGGCCCGCAGCAGATGCCGGAAACCGTCGCCCTGGTTGGCGAACGCGGCGGTGGCGGAGGTGAGTTGGGGCACCGCCGGGGTGGGCGTCGCAGCCTGCGCAGGAGCCGAACGCGGGCCGCGGCCGGCGATGTTGGTCTTCACGACCGTGTAGTGGTACGTCGTTCCCGGTGTCCCGGTCGCGTCGGCGTATCGGACGCGGGTCCCGAAGCCGACCGGGCCGACGCCGGTGGCGAGGGTCCGGTACGGTCCGTCGGCGCGGGTCGCGCGCAGCACCGAGTAGCGGGCGGACAGGTCGGGGTCGCTCCAGGCCAGCTCGACGGCGTCGGCGCCGGTGACGGCCCGCAGGTCGGTGACGGCGCGGGCGGGGCGCGGCACGCACCACACCGCACCGGACGAGGAGACCACGCCGACGTTGTCGAAGACGCCGGTGCCGGTCTCGGCGTAGTCCTCGTCGACGCCGAGACCGGAGGTGAGGGCGAGGCCCGCGTACGCGGTGCGCCCCAACTCGACTTCGGTGGAGCCGACTTCGGTCCAGTGGACACCGTCCGGCGAGATGGCGCCCGTGCAGCGCGAGCCCCTCCGGGTCACGCGGACCCAGTAGGGCGCCCGCAGCCGGTAGCCGTCGCCCGCGCCCTCGACGTAGGGCGCCTCCAGGGGGGTCGCCGATTCGGGCAGCGCACCCAGGTTGGAAAGCGGGAATGCCGCGTTCACGGTGATGGCCTGCTGCTGGGAGGGCGGCACCGGAGTGCTGCCGGTCGCGGAGATCTCCGCACCGGCCGCCGGCCGTACCGTCCAGACTCCGCTCCAGGTGTGCAGCGGCAGCCCCTGGATCAGCATGGAGGCGTGCGCCGCGTCCGCGTCGAGGGAGGCGCGGACGGTGACGCCGATCTTGGAGTACTGCGAGCTGAGCGGCCACACGATCCGCGCGGTGACCGTGCCGTCGCCGCGCAGTGGCAGGTGGACGAGGCGGTAGGTGTCGTCGGTGCCGCTCGCCTCCAGGACGAAGCGCTCCCCGTCGAAGACCGCCGAGCCAGGAATCCTTACGTCTCCGACGTCCTGGGTCGCCCACCGGCCGGGGAGACCGGCGGAGGCAGCCGCCCACGTGGAACTCCCGCTCCGTCCGAGCGAATTGACGGCGGCGACCGTGTAGTAGTACGTCCGCCCGGCGTGCACACCCCGGTCGGTGTACGCCGGCTGTCCGACCCCGGACGCGATCTCCTCGTACCGGCCGTCCGCGGCGCTCGCCCGCAGGACCGTGTAGGAGTCGGCCCAGGTCGACGGCAGCCAGGTCACGGTCACGGACCGGTCCTCCCCCACCGCCGTGACACCGGCCGGCGGCGTCGGCACGCTCGGCGCGGTCGCCGTCGCACCGGCGTAGGCGAAGGTGCCCCAGCTCGGCAGGTCGTCGTTGCTGCCCTCGACGACCCGGGCGCCGCCGGTGCCGCGGAAGACGGCGTTCTTCGTGTACGGGGCGTCGAGGCCGCGCACGCCCGCGTAGTGGGCGTACGCCATCTCGTAGATCGGCGGCAGGGTGCCGCGCGAGGTGGCCGAGACGGCCGGCTTGATGTACTTGCCGGTGCGGTCGAGGTCGGGGACGAAGGGGACGTCGCCGCCGAGGTTGTAGCGGGCGGCGTACTCGACGTTGGCGAGGACGCGGTTGTCGTCGAAGCCCCAGAGGTCGACGCCCTGGTTCCAGGCGACCTGCGCGGCGTCGGCGAGCAGGCCGACCGCGAGCTGTTCGTGGCCCTGGTCCCGGCCGCTCTCCTGGCCCTGGCCCGCGTCGGTGACGATGCGGTGCAGGACGCTGCCGTTCCCTGCGCCGGCCGCGGCGAAGCGGAGCGCGTCGTGGAAGAGGGTGGGTTCCTCGCAGAACACGCCTACGGCCAGGAGGGACTGAAGGGACGTCAGGTCCCAGTTGCCGTTGGCGTAGAGCGTGTAGCAGGAGAGGGCCGGATACCAGACGCGCAGGAAGGACTCCTCGCAGCGCGCGATGTCGGCGGCGCTCCAGCCGTCGTAGCCGGTGTGGCGCAGGAGTTCGGCCGCGTTGACGAACTTGAAGGCCTGGAGCCCGGCGCCGAGCGGGCCGTCGGCCCCGGTGACGGCGGTGAGCGAGGCGGACCAGGCGTTGAGGATGTCGCGGGCCTTGTCGGCGTGCGCGGTGTCGCCGGTGACGGACCAGACGAGGGCGTTCTGGTAGGCGGCGGCCGAGTCGGCGACCGCCTGGTTCTGGTAGTTGGCGGGGCCGCGGCCCCAGGTGGTGATCTGGCCCGTGTTCTGCACGGTGTACGAGGCAGCGGAGCGGGCGTGGGCCGCGAGGGCCAAGTAGCCGTCGTAGACCGGTGACTGCTTGGCGGCCACCGCCGCTCTCATGCGGGCGAGGTCGTCGGCGGAGTGCAGCAGGCCGGGGTGGGAGAAGGTCACCGCATCCTGCTCCTGGTCCTCGGCCGCCGCCCGGCTGGGCACGAGCAGCCCGCTCGCACCCGTAGCCAGCAGCAGGGCCGCGGTGCCGCCGAGGAATCCCCGGCGGCTGAGCGGACCCGGTGCAGTCGACTGCGATGCGGCAGCGACAGCGCCCCGAAGGGGCGCGGGGCTGTAGTCATCAGCGGCTCCGCCG
>NZ_JBHXLU010000116.1:0-37599 GCF_042720695.1 Streptomyces sp. NPDC058457
CGCGGCGGCCCCCCACCGCACCCCCCGGCCGGTCCCCGAACCTGTCCCTCGCCATCTCCCTCCGCGGCCCCCACCACACCCTCGGCCCCCGGGGCTGTAGTCATCAGCGGCTCCGCCGCGGGGCGCAACCAGCCACGACGGCGCCGCAGCCGACCCACAGCCCCTCCCCGCCCCGCGGCGGAGCCGCAGATCGATACGGCCAGCGGAGCTATGTGCGGGGATCGTCATGACGCGGCGGCCGCCTCGGCCTCGGCGGTGGTGAGGAACTTCAGGTTGGTTACGTGCTCGTTGTAGAACCACTGGATCTCGTCAGTGGTGTAGTACCAGCTCGGCTTCTTCATGGAGTCGGCGATGACGACGCCGTTGATCACCAGGTTCTCGAAGGTGACGTTGGTGATGGCGTGGTCGGCGTCGTAGCCGAGGAACAGGGACGGGTTGGCGTGCGTGCCCGTGTAGCTGAGGTTCTTGACGTAGACGCCGTCGATGCCGCGGCCGACCGAGGTGTTGTACTTCGTGTTGTACATGACCTTCATGTAGATGACCTGGCCCCAGCGGAAGTCCTCGATCCGGACGTCCTCGATGCGGACGTTCCTGATCAGGTTGGAGTCGCCGGGGTTGAGGGCGATGCAGCCCTGGTAGTTCATCTGGGGTTCGCGGTGGTCGAGGATGTCGATGTTGCGGATGACCAGGTTCTCGATCGTCTCCGGGGCGTCGCTGTTGCCGTGCGTGCCGATGTTGACCGGGTGGGCGACGTCGGCCCACAGGGAGCAGTTCTGCACGGTGATGTCGCGGGTGTCGCCGTAGTAGTCCCAGCGGTGGGCGTAGATGGCGATGCAGTCGTCGGAGTTGCGCAGGAAGCAGCCGTCGATGAGGACGTCGCTGGAGGAGAAGATGTCGATGCCGTCGCCGTTGCCCTTGGAGCTGAAGCCGCGGACCTTCCTGATGCGGACGTTCTGGGCCTCGCCGAGGGTGGCGATGTAGTTGCCCGGGTTCATGATGATGACGTCCTCGACCCGGATGTTCTTGCTGCCCTCGCAGAGCACGCCCTGTCCGGAGCTCGCCCAGATCATGCCGTGGCCCTTGAGCGCGGCCTTCTCGACGTCCTTGAAGTAGACGGTGGCCTTGAGGACGGCGCCGCCGGCGAGGTAGACGGTCTTGCCGCTGGGGACGGTGAGGACTCCGCCGGTGACGGTCTGCACGCCGGGGCCGAAGTAGATGACGTCCGGGTCGTCGGCGGCGGGTGCGTGGTGCTCGACGCGGTTGGTGATGAGGTGCAGGCAGTCGAAGATCTCGTCGTTGATCTGGACGACCAGGTCCTTCGGTTCGTCGAGGGTGAACCGCAGGGTGTCGCCGAGGAGTTCGGGTGTGATGCCGTACGAGTCGGGTCTCACCCGGGCCTTGGTGGTGCCGCCCTTGAGATAGGTCACCTCGACTTCGACGGAGCACTGGAAGTCGAAGTACACCATCGAGGAGTTGTAGACCTTGCCGGAGCCGGTGGCGGCGTTGATCTCCTCCAGCTGCGGCCGGTAGACGTCGAGGGTCTGCCAGTCGCCGTCGGGGGCGGTGCGGACCCGCACCTGGAAGCTGGTGTTGGTCGGTACGGCGGACGGGCGGGGGTAGGTGACCAGCTTCGGGCGGGACCCGGCGTCGTCGTCGGCGTGGGCGGCGGTCGCGGGGAGACCGCCCGAGAGGCCGGCGGCGAGCACGCTGGCGCCGGCGGCTTGCAGGGCGGTTCGGCGGGAGAAGGGCGCGGTCATGGGTCACTCCTTGCAACAGGTCTGCGGGTTGGGCTACTTGAGGCCGGACGTCGACAGGCCGGCGACGAAGCCGCGCTGGGCGACGAGGAAGACCAGCAGGATGGGGACGACGTACATCACGGAGGCGGCGGCCTGGAGGTTGGTGATGGGGGTGCCGGCCGAGGAGACGTAGGTGGTCATCACGGCGACGGCGAGGGTGGAGCGGTCGGTGGACAGCAGGAGTTGCGGCGCGATGTAGTCGCCCCAGGTCCAGGTGAAGGCGATGACGAAGCTCGCGGAGAGCACCGGCCAGGACTGCGGCAGGAAGATCCGCCAGAACATCCCGGCGTATCCGCAGCCGTCGACGATGGCGGCCTCCTCCAGTTCGCGGGGCAGTCCCGCGAAGAACTGCCGGAAGAGGAAGACCAGGTAGGGGGCGGACGACAGTCCCCACAGCACCCAGGGCCAGTAGGTGTCGACCATGCCGAGCTTGGCGAAGATCAGGTAGGTCGGCAGCAGGGTGATCATCTGGGGCAGCATCATCGAGCCGATGAGGATGCCGAACAGGGTCTTCTTCCCGGGTGCGGTGAGCCGGGCGAAGCCGAAGCCGACCCAGGCGGAGCTGAGGGTGACGAGGGTCGCGTAGATGGTGGCGATGATCAGGGAGTTGCGGGCGTAGCCGAGGAAGTCGATGAGGCGGTAGGCGTCGGCGAAGTTGTGCCACTGGAAGTGGGTGGGCAGCCAGTGCACGGGGGCGGCGGCCAGTTCGGCCGGGGCCTTCAGGCCGGTGAGCACCAGCCAGCCGAACGGGCCGAGGAACAGGCCGGTCACGACGACCAGGACCGTGTAGAGGACGAGCCGGTTGACGCGTATCCGCGTCCGGGCCGGGGACTTGGGGGTCACGCTGGTGACGGTCATTTCCTCGCCTCCGGGTCGACGTTGTAGAACACCACGCCGGAGGTGAACCTGAAGATGAGTCCGGTCGCGATGAGGATGAGGACGAAGAGCACCCACAGCAGTGCGGAGGCGTATCCGTAGCGGCCGAGCGCGAAGTACTCGGAGAAGACGTGGATCATGTACGTGTAGTTGGACTGCGGGATCGTGGTGAGGCCGCCCGTGGTGGCGATGGGCGCCAGCAGCATCGGCATGATGGTCTGCACCGAGGCGATCACCCCGGTCACGGTCTGGAAGAGCAGCACCGGCGACAGCAGCGGCACGGTGATGCTGCGGAAGGTCCGCCAGGCGCCCGCTCCGTCGATACGGGCCGCCTCGTGGAGTTCGCGGGGCACGTCCTGGAGCCCTGCCAACGAGATGATCATGATGTTGCCGGCCGCCCAGAGGACCGTCATGACGAGGACGTAGCGGGCGTAGGGGTCGGCCAGCCAGCCGATCGCGTCGAAGCCGAAGAAGGTCAGCACCCCGTTGGCGGCACCGGAGTTCTGGTCGAAGAGGTTCTTGAAGGCGATGCCAGCGCCGACCGGGGGCACCACGGCCGGCAGATAGAGCAGGGTGCGGAAGAGCCCGCGTCCCCTGACCGGCCGGTTGACCAGGACGGCGAGCCCGAGCCCGGCGATGATCGACAGCGGCACCGAGAGCAGCGCGAACAGTCCCGCCCGGCCCAGGGCGTCCCAGGTCGTCGGATCCCCCATCAGTTCGCGGTAGTTGCCGAGGCCGACGTAGTGCCAGTTCGGTGAGATGCCGTCGTACGTGGTGAAGCTCAGCCACAGTGCGTACACCATCGGGGTGATGGTCAGCAGCGTGAAGCCGATGATCCACGGCGAGGTGAACATGTAGAACGCGCGGTGCCTGCGGACCGTCATCGAGGGCCCGGTGCGCTCGGCGGAACCGGCCCGCCCGGCACCCGCGGTCGAACTCGGCCGGCCGGCGACCGAGGAGACCTGATCGGCCGTCATCCCACTTGCTCCTTACCGCGCTTGAGCTGCTGGTTGATGGTCGAGTTCAGGCGTCCGGCGACGGCGTCGACGGAGATCTCACCCGTCATCGCGGGCGTGGCGACCTGGTTGAAGAGCGCCTCGAAGGCGTCCCCCGAGATGTAGGGCGACAGGGAGACCACCGAGAAGTGCCTGAGCTCGTTCTCCTGCGCCCGCAGGGTCCGCTTCTGGTACTCCTCCTTGGCGGGCATCAGCGGCCGCAGGGACTTCAGAGTGGGGATGCCCCAGCCGCTGGAGGCGCGCGCCTTGGCCGGTGCCTCGCCGAAGAACCACTCGAAGACCCGCCAGGCGGCGTCCTTGTTCTTCGCCTTCCGCGGCATCCACAGACCGGTGCCGCCCTGGCAGGCGCTGATGCGCGGGCCCCCCGCGAAGACCGGGGCGGGAGCCAGCCGGGAGACCTGCGCCAGCTTCCTGTCGGTGCCGATCATGCCGCCCATCCAGTAGCCGGAGTTCGACATGGCCAGCCGTCCGGCCTGGTAGGTCGGCCCGTCCCAGCCGTTGGGGTCGGGCAGGACCGGACTGGGCCCGACCTTGAGCTTGCAGTAGCCGAGGTACCAGGCCAGCGCCTTGCGGGCCTCGGGGGTGGTGAAGTCGACCCTGGAGAAGTCGTCGCTGAAAAGGCTGCCGCCGGCGGAGGCGGTCATGGTCGCCATGAGGGTGAGTTTGACCAGGCCGTTGTAGCTGCCGCCGAAGACGGTCGTCTGGCCCTTCGAACGCTGTGCGAGCTGTTGAGCATCGTCCAGCCACTCGTCGAAGGTGACGGGCACGGTCTCGGACGGGTAGGTGACGCCCTTCCTGTCGAAGGCCGCGGTGTTGAACCAGAACATGGAGTCCTGGGAGAAGTCCTTCGCCATTCCGTAACGGGGCCCCTTGCCCTGGGACTTGCCGTCGTAGCGCCAGAGGTCGTTGACGGGGTCCAGGTCGTCGAGCCGGAGAACACTGCTCCCGGCGAAGTAGTCGTCCAGCTCCTGCATCACGTCCCGCGCCGCGAAGTACGCCGCGTCCACGGCGCCGACACCGCGCACCAGGTCCGGCGGGCTGCCGCTGGTGAGCATCGCGATCAGTTTGGTGATGTCGTAGTCGACCCGCTTGATCGTGACGCCGGTTTCCTTCTTGGCCTGCTTGACCAGGTCGGGGCTGAGGTCGTCGGCCTTGACCATCATGGTGACGGTCTCGCCCGAGCTGCTGACCCCGGTGGACACCTGGAGCGCACAGCCGCCGAGCGACGCGGCACCGGCCGCGGCACCCGCCGCCGACAGGGCGAGAAAGCTGCGCCGGCTGACCGGAGCACGGGCGTGCGTCTGCATGAACTACCCACTCTCTGAAAGGAGGTGACCGGATGTCGGCTCGGTTGGCAACCGGTTGCTATGAGCGGTGAGGGGAGCTTCAACCCGTAGGAGAGCGTCGTCAAGAGGCGCGACGAACTTTCGAAAACCCTCCAGCGGCAACCGGTTGTTCTTGCGTACCGGTTGCTGCTCACGGACCGTTCGACCGACCGCACGTCGAAAGATTCCGACTCATACCCCTTGCTGGGAGCGGCCGAGCCGTCCTACTGTCCCGTGGAAACCGGTTTCTAAGGCACTGCCGAGCCGCCGCCCTCCTCCCCGAGAGCGCCCACCTCCGAAGGAACACGGTCAATGAACTCCACCAGGTTGGTCCGCGCCGCGATCGCGGGCCTCGTGCTGACAGGTCTGCTCTCCGCCTGCGGCGGATCGGACTCCGGCTCCGGCGGCTCCGACTCGGCCTCCGGCCCGGTCACCCTGCCCTTCTGGGGCTGGGCGAACGGCCAGGACGCCGTGGTGAAGGCGTTCAACGCCGCTCACAAGGACGTCCAGCTGAAGTACACGAAGGTCACCGACCAGCTGACCATGCAGAAGCAGCTCACCAACGCGGTGAAGGCGGGCAACGCGCCCTGCCTGGTGCAGAACACCGCTGAATACGTGACGAGTTGGGTCGCCCAGGGCGCCCTCGCCGACATCTCGAAGTACGTCGGGTCGGCCAAGGACAAGTTCAACTCCGGCTCCTGGTCGGCCGCGCAGGTGCAGGGCAAGCTGTACGGCGTCCCCACCAGCTCCGCGCCGAACTTCACCATCTACCGTACGGACGTCTTCCAGAAGTACGGCCTCAAGGCCCCCACCACCTGGGACGAGTTCGTCGCGGCGGGCAAGACGCTCAAGAAGCACGGCGTCAAGATCACCAACTTCGCCGGTGAGGACCCCAGCACCCTCGAAGTGCTCTCCATGCAGGCGGGCGCCCACTGGTACGCGATCGACGGCGACTCCTGGAAGGTGGACTTCCAGGACGCGGGCACCCTGAAGGCCGCCGACGTGATCCAGCAGATCATCGACAACGGCCTCGACTCCACACTGTCCTTCGCCGACTACGCGGCCGTACAGCGCAACTACGACAACGGCGGCACCGCGACCCGGCAGATCTCCACCTGGCAGATGGCCGGCATGGTGCAGAACTTCACCAAGTCCTTCGGCAAGTGGGCCCTCGCCCCCTGGCCGACCTTCTCCGGCGAGACCGCGAAGACCCCGGCCGGCACCAACCTCACCGGCAGCGTCACCCTCGTCACCAAACAGTGCGCACACCAACAGCAGGCCGCCGAGGCCGCGTTGTGGATGTCCACCGACTCCGGCGCGGTGAAGACGATGGCCAGCCCGACCACCGGCAACGGCGTGATGCCCGCACTCGCCGACAGCAGCGCCTACGTCGACGAGGCGATCTCGCAGAAGCTCCTCGGTTCCCACTACGACCCGGCGAAGAAGGTCGTCACCGACAGTCTGAACACGGTCACCACCGACTGGACCTTCGGCCCCGACTGGACGGCCATGTTCACCGAGTTGCAGAGCGGCTGGGCGAAGGTGGTCAGCAAGCAGCAGAAGGTCACCGACCTCCTCGCCCACATGCAGCAGTGGACGGTCAACGACCTGAAGTCCCGCGGCATCAGCGTCGAGGGCTGAGGCAGGCATACGGATGGTCCGCTCCCAGCGCTGGAAGGGCGCCGCCTTCACGGTGCCCTTCCAGCTCGGCTTCGTCTTCCTCTACCTGATCCCGATCGGGTACGCCGTCTACGAGTCGCTGTACCGCTCGCAGTCCTCCGGCCTGGGCCTCGGCGGCACCACCGACACGTTCTCGGGCCTGGCCAACTACCGTCAGGGCCTGACGGACCCGGCGTTCCTCGACTCGGTCCTGCGCGTTCTGCTGTTCGCCTGCGTCCAGATCCCCGTGATGCTCCTCGTCAGCCTGCTCCTCGCGCTCTTCCTGGACACGCTGACATCCCGGGCGGCAGGCCGCTTCCGGATCCTGCTCCTGGTGCCGTACATGATCCCGGGCGTGGTCGCGGCGATCATCTGGATCAACCTCTACAGCCCGGACGTCGGTCCCCTCACTCCCCTGGCCAAAGCATTCGGCCTCGACTGGAACTTCTTCGCGCCGTCGATGGTGTGGCCGTCCATCGGCAACCTGCTCACCTGGCACGGCATCGGCTACAACATGGTGATCATCTACTCGGCGCTGCAAGGCGTCCCGCGCGAGCTCTTCGAGGCGGCACGGCTGGACGGCGCCTCGGAGCCCCGCATCGCCCTGAGTATCAAGGTCCCCTACGTACGAGGTGCGTTGGTCCTCACCGGCATGCTGTCGATCATCCAGATGCTCCAGATCTTCAACGAGCCGGCCCTGTTCCGGAACGTCACGCCCCAGACGGTGAGCGACAGCTTCACCCCGATCATGGTCATCTACAACCAGGCGTTCAACGCGGGCAACTACCACTACGCGGCGGCCCTTTCGGTCCTGCTGGCCCTGATCCTCGGCATCGCCTCATTCCTCTTCTACCGGCTGACCGCGAAGGAGGCGGACTGATGGCACTCGCCGAGGAGCGCACCAGGACACACCCCGTCCGCCGCATCAACAAGCCCGATCCGGCGGCCCGTTCCCGAGGCGGCCAGCGCTTCCTCCTCGTCGGCCTGGCCCTGGCGAGCGCGTACAGCCTCTTCCCGGTCTGGTGGCTGATCGTCGCCGCGACGAAGGACCGCACCGCCCTCTACCAGAGCAACGGCCTCTGGTTCTCCGGCTGGCACCTCTGGACCAACCTGCACCAGCTGTTCACCTACGAGAACGGCATCTTCCTGCGCTGGACCGCCAACTCGTTCCTCTATGCCGGAGTCGGCTCCCTCGGCGGCACCCTGATCGCCCTCGCCACCGGCTACGGCCTCGCCCGCTTCCAGTTCCCGGGCCGCAACCTGGTCTTCGCCTGCGTGGTCGGTTCCTTCCTGGTCCCGATCGCCCTGCTGACCCTGCCCCTCTACCTCCTCTTCTCGAAGATCGGCCTGGTGGACACCCCCTGGGCGATGCTGATCCCCTGCCTGGTCAACCCGTTCAGCGTCTACCTGGCGAAGGTCTACACCGAGGCCACCGTCCCCTACGAACTCCTGGAAGCCGCCCGCATCGACGGCGCGGGCGAACTGCGCATCTTCTTCTCCATCGTCCTGCGCATGATGACCACCGGCGGCGCCACCGTCTTCCTGCTGGCCTTCGTCAACACCTGGAACGCCTTCTTCCTCCCGCTCACCGTGCTCCGCGGCGAGGAGAACTGGACCCTCAACCTGGGCCTGTACAACTGGTCCGGCAAACGCCTGGAATCCGGCGTCGACCTGACCGGCCTGGTCCTCACCGGCGCCCTGCTCTCCATCGTCCCGATGGCCGTCATGATGATCGCGATGCGCCGCTACTGGCGTACCGGAGTCACCCTGGGAGCCCTCAAGTGACCGAACTCCACAACCCGGTGATCCGCGGCTTCGCCCCCGACCCCTCCCTGGTCCGCGCCGGCGACTGGTACTACCTCGCCAACAGCTCCTTCGAATGGTTCCCGACGATCCCGATCCACCGCTCCCGCGACCTGGCGCACTGGGAGTACGCGGGCCACGTCGAGGGCGCGGCCCCCGGCGACTGTCTGGCCGGCGTGCCCGACTCGGGCGGCATCTGGGCGCCGTCCCTGAGCTGGGACGGCGAGCGCTTCTGGGTGACGTACTCCGTCGTCCGCTCGGTCGGCACCCCGTACTTCGACGCGGACACATACGTCAGTACGGCCGCCGAGGTGTCCGGCCCCTGGAGTCCCCCACGCCGCATCCCGAGCCACGGCTTCGACCCCGCGCTCCACCACGAGGACGGTCACCTCTGGCTCCTCAACCTCCAGAACGACCACCGCCCGGGCGGCCGGCGCTTCGCGGGCATCGTCGCCACGGAACTCGACCGGAAGACGCTCACCCCCGTAGGCACCACTCGACTCCTCCTCCAGCACGACCGGTTGATCGAGGGCCCGAAGCTGCTGAAGAGGGAGGACTGGTACGTCCTGGTCCTCGCGGAGGGTGGCACGGGTTTCGAACACGGGGTACGGGTGGCCCGCAGCCGCAGCCTCACCGGCCCGTACGAACTCGACGAACGGCCGCTGCTGACGACGAGGGACGACCCCGAGTGGCCGTTGCAGAAGGCAGGACACGCGGAGTTGGTGGAGACACCGGACGGCGAGTGGTTCCTGAGCCACCTGACGGCACGCCCGCTGAAGACGTCAAAGGGCCTACGGTGCCCACTCGGCCGCGAGACGGCGATCCAGGCGGTCACCTGGGACGCGGAGGGCTGGCCGAGACTGCGGCACGCCGACGCCCGACCAGCGGTCACAATCGAGGTACCAGACGCAGAACCCCCTGCTTTCAGGGGCGCGGGGCTGCATTCGATATGCGGCTACCGCCGCGTGGGCGCGACCGGCCCCCACCCGCCCGCAGACGACAACGCACCCCCCTACTACACCCTCCGCTCCCCCGCAGACCCCTCCTGGATAGACCCCACCACCCGCCCCGGCTGGCTACGCCTCCGCGGCCACCACGGCCCCGACTCCCTCTGGTCCCACCACCTCCTGGCCCGCCGCATCACCGAACACCACGCCGAGGCCCAGGTAACCCTCCAGGCCACCCCGTCCACCTTCACCCAGTCCGCCGGCCTGCTCCTCTGGTACAACACCTCGGCCTACTACGCCCTGGACCTCACCTGGTCGGAGCCGGAGGGCGAAGCACAGCACGGCCAGCAATGGCAGGACACGGGCCGGACCGTGCTCGCCCTGACCAGCCGCGACGAAACAGAGACGCGCACACCGGCCGTCGTAGACGTCGACACAGCCACCCCCCTCACCCTCGGCGTCACAGTGCACCGCACCGACGCCCAGTTCTGGCACCTCCGCAAAGGCACCCGCTCCCCCATCGGCCCGCCCCTCGACTTCACCCGCCTCTCCGACGACCACGGCACCCGCCTCCGCTTCACGGGAGCGATGGCCGCGATCCACGCCGTGGACCTCGTCGACGCCTCCTTCACCGCCGACTTCACCGATTTCCGGGTCATCTGCACCCCCGCATAGCCCCGGCCTCCCTGTTCGAAGTTTCGAAAGTCCCACCCCCGCCGATCCCGTGAATTCCCAGGTCTTCACGCCGAGTTGACGCGCACCTATCTTAGGAAGCGCTTACTGCACGGCTTGCACACAGACCGCGGAAGCAGCGTTGGTCGCAACTTTCGTTACTTTCGTTGGCCCAAGGGCGGGCCGGAGAGGCGGGTTCCCCATGGTCCGTGCCGGAGGTACGAGCGTGGCGGCGGCCGGTCCGACGCTGGCGGTGGTGGCCCGCGAGGCGGGCGTCTCCGTACCGACCGCGTCGAAGGTGGTGAACGGCAGGGACGACGTGGCCCCCGAGACCCGCCGCCGGGTCACCGAGGCCCTCGAACGGCTCGGCTACGTCCGCAGACCGCGGTTCGACGCGACGAAGGCCCCCGCCCTGATCGACCTGGTCGTACAGGCGCTGGACAGCTCGTGGTCGGGTGCGGTGCTGCACGGGGTGGAGGAGGCGGCGTACGAGGCGGGTCTCGAGATCGTGGTGTCGGCGGGGCCGGCCCGGACCAGGGCGGGCCGCCCGGAGCGCGGCTGGCTGGACAAGCTGACCGCACGCGGCTCGTCCGGGGTGCTGTTCAACCTGGCCGAGCTGACCCAGGCGCAGTACGCCTGGCTGGACCACCACCGCATCCCGTACGTCCTGATCGACCCGGTCCATGAGCCCCCGGCGGGCGTGGTCTCCGTCGGGGCGGCCAACTGGCAGGGCGGGGTCACCGCGACCGAGCACCTGCTCGCCCTCGGCCATGAGCGGATCGCGGTGATCGCCGGCAACCGGCGCCGGATCTGCAGCGGCGCCCGCGTGGCCGGCTACCGCTCGGCGCTAGCCTCGGCGGGGCTGCGCCACCGGGGCGAGTACGTCCGGCACGCCGGCTTCGACGAGGAGACGGCCCGCCACCGTATGCGCGAACTGCTCGACCTGCCGGAGCCGCCGACCGCCGTGTTCGTCTGCTCCGACCGGATGGCGCTCGGGGTGTACGCGGCGCTGGCCGAACGCGGGCTGCGGGTACCGGCGGACATCAGTGTGGTCGGCTTCGACGACCTGCCCGAGGCACGCTGGGGGACCCCGGCGCTGACCACGGTCCGTCAGCCTCTGTCGGAGATGGCGGCGACGGCGCTGCGGCTGCTGGTACGGCTGATGCACGGGGAGCGTCCGGAGGGCACCCGGACGGAGCTGTCGACCAGGCTGGTGGTGCGGGCCAGCACGGCGGCCCCGCCTGCCCGTTCAGCCGTACGAGGGTGACCGTGCCCTCGTCAAGATCGTTTCCAGGGCATGAATCCCACCCTGCGCACCGCGGCGGCCTGCGCCCTGGCCGTAGCCGCCCTGACCACGGCCCTGGGCACCGCCCGGGCCACCACCCTGACCCTCGCCCCGGCCCGGCCCCACGCCACGGTGGCCGTCCCGGCGGCCGACGAGCACGACCCGAAGGAGGACGTGGAACTGGACGAGAACGGCCGTCCGGACCTGAACGAGGACTGAGGCGGAACGCCCCGTCAGGGGCGCTGGGGGTCCCCCCGGCCGAAGGCCGGGGGGAGGAACCGCGGGTCCAGCCACAACGGACCCGCGGTTCCCCACCGGCCGGTCGCTCAGTCGTCGTCGTCCTGGCGCGGCTCCCCGAGCAGCGCCTGGATCGCGTCCACTGCGCTGCCGTCGTGGTCGCTGCCGGCCGTGCCTCTGCCTGCCTGGATGTTCGCCGTGCGGTCCACCTCAAGGATGGAGTCCGCGTTGGAGTTGTCCAGCACGGTGATCAGGCCGCCGCCCGCGTGCGCGGGGGCCACGGCCGCGCCGAGCAGCGCCGCCGTGAGGGCCGCGGCGGTCCGCAACCGCGTCACACGCCCACGCCCTCGGGCTCGTCGAGCCGTTCCCGGGCGATGTTCCGCTCCAGCAGGGTGGTGGACGCCTTGACGCCGACGCCGCCGGCCGCGTCGACCGACGGCAGCCGGCCGTCCGCGGACTTCAGCTCGCTCAGCGCCGACTCCATCGCCTCGTGCGCGGCGAACAGACAGGGCGTGGAGTAGATCGCGACGTCGACGCCGAGGTCGTCCAGCTCGGTGAGCGAGAGCCGGGGCGACTTGCCGCCGCCGATCTGGTTGAAGAGCAGTGGCTTGTCGCCGACGACCTTGCGGATGCGGCGGATCCACTCCTCGCTGCGCACCCCGTCGACCAGGATCACGTCGGCGTCGGTGGCGGCGAGCCGCTCCGCGCGGTGCAGGATGTCGTGCTCGTCGGTGGCGTCCGTGCGGGCCACGACGACCAGGTCCTGGCGGGTCTCCAGGACCTTCTCCAGCTTGTCCAGGTACTCCTCCAGGGGCAGCACCTGCTTGCCGTCGGCGTGCCCGCAGCGGCGCGGCCGCTTCTGGTCCTCCAGGATCACCCCGGAGGCACCGATCCGCTCCAGCCCCTCCACGACGTGGCAGGCGACCTCGGGGTCGACGTACCCGTCGTCGATGTCGACGAGGAGATGGTGGTGCGGGAACGCGCCCCGCAGCCGCTGGACGAAGGCCACCATGTCGGGCCAGGCGATGAATCCGATGTCCGGCAGGCCGTAGTACGAGGCGGCGAAGCCGAAGCCGGAGACGAACATCCCGTCGTAGTGCTTGGCGGCGATCGACGCCGAGTACATGTCGTACACGCCGACCAGCGGGGTGGTCCCCGGCCCGGCGATCTGTTCGCGCAGCTTTTTCCCGTAAGTCAAGGTCCGGCTCCTCCTGTGGGTGGGTGGCGCGGGGGCACAGCTCGGCACCCGCGTCTCGACGCCCTTTGCCAAGACAAGAGCATCTCTAGATACGCACGTGACTATCTCCGTGCGCGACCTTTACTCACCCCAATGGCGGATCCGGTTCACCGGAGAAACGTCACTGGACAGGCCGTGCGGCCCAGGCGACACCCCCGTACCGGTGGGCCGGGAAGCCGGAATCCCGGTAGGCCTCCCGGGCGTGACCGAGGGCTGTGCAGAACACCCGTCCGGCCGCATGTCCACACCACCAGGACAGCGGATGGCCGTCCTCCGCCCCGCCCCGTCGTACGACGTCTCGTCGGCGCGCAGCAGGACCCGGACCCGGCCGGGGGCTGTTCGACGGCGGCCGGGGCCGGCTCAGAGGCCCGGCGTCGGGACACTGTTGTCGGGCGGGCCGCCGTCCCCGTTGGTCGGCAGGTCGCCGCGCTGCACCGGTTCGCCGTCGGTGAAGGCCGGGTCGGGGGTGGGCAGCAGGGTGTCGAGTTCGCCGGCGGTGGGGCGGTGGACGGCGCGCAGCGCCTTGCCCAGCACCGCGTCGGAGACCCCGCCCTCGCCCTCCAGCCACACCACGCAGTCCTTCTCCGTCACCTCGTACTTGTGCTGCCCGGCGTAGCGCAGGTGGTCGGTGTAGAGGTGGATGACGGCACCGGTCCGGTCCGTGTACGCGGCGGAGAAGCCGTCGTCGCCCTGTACGCCGACGGACTGCTGGGCGAGGGTGAAACCCGCCGCGTCGGTGACGTAGACCAGCTCCGGGGCTATCCCCAACGCCTTTGCCTTGGCGGCCAGTTCGGCCTGGTCTGCGGGGGCGCCGGAGTCTCCGGAGCCCGCCTTCTCGGTGCCGCAGCCGGTGAGCAGGGTGGCGGCGAGGAGCAGGGGCGGCAGGACGCGCACGGCACGGATCATGGGCCCATCGTGCCGCACAGGTGTTCCACAGGGGACCGGTTTTTCTCCCGTCCCCAGACACCGGTACCGCGCCGGGAACGGGTGGCCTCGGCCGGGGTGGACACCGTTCCCCCGCTCCTCGACCACCTGGTGCCGACGACGCCCGATCTCGCCGCGACCGTCGCCGACTTCGCCCGGCGGACCGAGGTGACACCCGCCCCCGGCGGGGCCCACCCGGACCTCGGGACGCGCAACCATCTGGTGTCCCTGGGCGACGCGGGCGGTCTGGAGATCCCTGCCGGCGGCCCTGGGCACGGATCCCGCCCTCTTTGAGGGGCCGGTGTCGCTGTCCTTCACCGTCGACACCCCGCACGGCCCGGTGACCTTCGGCTGAGCCGGTGTCCGATTCCTTCAAGACCGGTAACCGGACCCCGCCTACGGTGACGGCATGACTCCACGATTCGCCGTGATCGGTCTCGTCAGCTCCGACCTGACCGCGTCCCTCGCCTTCTACCGCCGCCTCGGCCTGGCCTTCCCGCCCGGCGCCGAGGAACAGCCGCACGTCGAGGCAGAGTTGCCCGGCGGACTCACCCTCGCCCTGGACACGGAGGAGACGATCCGCTCCTTCCACCCGGCCTGGCACCCGCCGGCCGGGGGCGGCCGGGTGGGGCTCGCCTTCCGCTGCGACTCGCCCGCGGGGGTCGACGCGCTCTACGACGACCTGGTGGGCGCCGGATACCACGGCGAACTCAAGCCGTGGGACGCGTTCTGGGGCCAGCGGTACGCCACGGTGCACGACCCCGACGGCAACGGCGTCGACCTGTTCGCCCCGCTACCCGCCGAGTAGCCCGGTCAGCGGCAGCCCCGCCAGCTCCCGCACGTCCCGGGCGAGATGGGGCTGATCCGCGTACCCCGCCCGGACCGCCGTCTCCGCGAGCGGCACCCCGCCCCGGGCGAGCGCGAGCGCCCGCTGCATCCGGAGCACCCGGGCCAGCGTCTTGGGCCCGTAGCCGAAGGCAGCACGACTGCGCCGGTGCAACTGACGGGCGCCGAGGCCGAGTTCGTCGGCGACGGCGGCGACGGGGCGCCCCGCGCCCAGGGCTTCGACCAGCCGCCGCAGCGACGGGTCGGAAGGCAGCGCCCGTTCCAGGGCGATCTCCTCCAGGGCGCCGGCCGGATCGCCCGCACCCGCGACCCGGTCCCGCAGCCGCCGCACGTCCGCGACCGGCCACAGGTCACTCAGCTCGACCCGCTGATCAAGCAGTGCGTACGCCGGCACACCGAGGACGGCGGGCGCGGTACCGGGGTAGAAGCGCAGGCCGACCCACACGCCCTGGGCGCCCTCGGACACATAGGCACGCGTATCGGGCCCGGCGACCAGCAGCCGCCCGTCATGCCAGAGCAGATCCATACACCCGTCGGGCAGCACACGGCCGTCCCCGACCGGGGTATTCACCCACACGACCGCCCCAGCCAGCCGCGACGCCCGCTCCTCATACACATGGGCCAGCGTACGCGCGCCCCTTCAGGGGCACGGGGCTGTGTTCGACATGCGGCTGCCGCCGCGTGGGCGCGAGCAGCCACGACGAGCCCGCAGCCCGCCCGGGCCTCGCCCCGACGGCGGAACCGTCCCTCAGCCGCTCTCCGGCTTATGGGGTGGATGGCTGCTCTTCACATGCGTACGCAACCGCGCCGTGACGTCCTCCGGCGGCAGGAACCTGGACCAGCGCTCCGGGAACTCCGACGGCATGTCGGGATCGTCCGGGTCCCCGGGATCGACCTCCCGGGCCGCGGCCGCGCGGGCCACGTACTCGGCGACCTGGGCCTCCCGCAGCCGCTCGTTGGCGGCGCGCGCCGCGGCCGTCGCGGCGGCCGGCCAGACCCGGTCGATCGCGGCGTTCACGGCGGCGCCGACCAGCACGGCGAAGGCCGACACGCCGATCCACAGGAGCACGGCGACGGACGCGGCGAGCGAGCCGTAGATCGTCGCGCCCTCGATGGTGTTGGTCAGGTAGATACGCAGCAGAAAGCTGCCGAGAACCCACATGGCCAGGGCGACCAGGGCGCCGGGGACGTCCTCGACCCACGGTGAGCGCACCGGCACGGAGACGTGGTACAGCGTGGTCAGGAAGACGACGGACAGGACGATCACGACCGGCCAGTACAGGACCTGGACGAGCGTCTCCGACCAGGGCACGATCCCGACCACCGCGTCCGGTCCTGCCACCATCAGCGGCAGCGCCACGGAGCCGATCAGCAGCGCGGCGATGAAGAGCAGGAAGGAGACGATCCGGGTCTTCACGATGCCCCGGACGCCGTCGAGGCCGTACATCACCGTGATCGTGTCGATGAAGACGTTCACCGCGCGGGAGCCCGACCACAGGGCGAACAGGAAGCCGATGGAGATGACGTCGGGGCGGCCGCCGCGTACCACGTCGCGCAGGATCGGCTCGGCGATCTCCTTCACGCCCTTGTCGGAAAGGACCGTGCGGGAGGCGTCCAGAAGGTTGGCCTCCAGGCTGGCGATGGTGTGGGCACCGGTCCAGGCGTCGACGTAGCCGAGCAGGCCGATGAGGCTGAGCAGCAGCGGCGGGACGGACAGCAGGGTGAAGAAGGCGGCCTCGGCGGCGAGGCCGAGGATGCGGTACTCCATGCAGGAATTGGTGGTGTCCTTGACCAGCAGCCAGGCCGTCCTGCGCTTGGAGACGTTCCGGTAGAGGGCTCTGGCCCGGTGGAGCCGGCCGGAGGGCCGCTCGGGGGTATCGCTTGCTGGCTGCACGCCCTAACGGTATCCGCCGTCCGGGACCGTCCTCACCTCACGGGGCTCCGGCCGGGGCGGACGCGGTGGGCGGGGCCGCTGTGTCAGGCTGGAGACCACCGCCGCAGCTCCGGGTAGGTTCGCAGACATGGCAGGCAACACCACGCATACCGTGAGCAACCAGCCGCCCCCGCTGGCCGGATACGACCTTTTCGCCGCCGACCGGGCCCTCGTCGAGGCCGTCGGGCGGCACACCGACCCCGAGCTGCTCGGCGAGGTACGCGCCGAGCTGTCGGGGATCGGCGTCTCGGCCGGCTCGGCGCAGGTGCAGGAGTGGGGAGCACAGGCGAACGAGCACCCGCCGCGGCTGCGCACCCACGACCGCTACGGCCACCGGATCGACGAGGTCGAGTTCCATCCCGCCTGGCACCGGCTGCTCGGCAAGGGCGTCGGCGCGGGCCTGACCACCGGCTGGGTACGGCCGTCGGGGCACGTCCGGCGGGCCGCCGCCTTCCTGGTCTGGACCCAGGTCGAGGCCGGCAGCTGCTGCCCGCTGTCGATGACCAACGCGGCGGTGCCCGTGCTGCGCACCGACCCGGAGCTGGCCGCCGTGTGGGAGCCGCTGCTGACGTCCACGGTCTACGACCGCGGGCTGCGGCCCGCGGCGCGGAAGGCCGGCGCCCTGTTCGGCATGGGCATGACGGAGAAACAGGGCGGCAGCGACGTACAGGCGAACACGACCGCCGCGGCGCCGCTCGCCGAGGCCGGGACGTACACCCTCACCGGGCACAAGTGGTTCTGCTCGGCACCGATGTCGGACGGCTTCCTGGTGCTGGCCCAGGCCCCGGACGGGCTCACCTGTTTCCTCGTGCCGCGGGTCCTGGCGGACGGCACCCGGAACGTCTTCCTCCTCCAGCGGCTCAAGGACAAGCTCGGCAACCGGTCGAACGCGTCGGGCGAGGTCGAGTTCGACGGGACCTGGGCGCGACGGGTGGGCGAGGAGGGGCGCGGGGTGCGGACCATCATCGAGATGGTCGCCGCGACCCGGCTGGACTGCGTGCTGGGCTCGGCGGGGCTGATGCGGCAGGCGGTGGCGCAGGCCGTGCACCACGCCACGCACCGCGAGGCGTTCGGCGGGCGGCTGGCCGACAAGCCGCTGATGCGCAACGTGCTGGCCGACCTGGCGATCGAGTCGGAGGCCGCGACCACCCTCGCGCTGCGGCTGGCCGCCGCCTACGACGACGGCGGTGATTCCGAACGGGCCCTGCTGCGGCTGGCGCTGCCGGCCGCCAAGTACTGGGTGACCAAGCGCTGCGCGCCGCTGGTGGTGGAGGCGGCGGAGTGCCTGGGCGGCAACGGCTACGTGGAGGAGTCGGGGCTGCCCCGGCTGGTCCGCGAGTCCCCGCTCAACTCGGTCTGGGAGGGCGCCGGCAACATCCAGGCCCTGGACGTGCTCCGCGCGCTGCAACGCGAGCCGGGCGCGCTGGACGCCTACCTCCAGGAGATCGGCCGGGCCCACGGCGCCGACCACCGCCTGGACCGCGCGGTCAAGGACCTCTTCTCCGAACTGGCCGACCTGGAGGGCATGGAGGCCCGGGCCAGACGCCTGGCGGAACGCCTGGCAACAGTCCTCCAGGGCTCCCTACTGGTCCGCTTCGCCCCGCCGGAGGCGGCGGACGCCTTCTGCGCATCGAGGCTGGGCACCGACTGGGGTTCGACCTTCGGCACCCTGCCGAGCAGCCTGGACCTCACGGCGGTAGTGGACCGAGCCCGAGCCTGCTGAGAACGCTCCCTGCAACTCCCAAGGGGCGCGGGGAACTGCGCGAGCAACCCTCCACAACCGTCAGCCGCCAACGCACCGCAAGCCGCTCCCCTTACCGCGCACGGCCAAGGCGCCGCAGGCTGCGGCAGGGGTGGTGCTGCGCCGACACGGCACCACCCCCGCCTCTTCGGCCCATGTCAGGCCTCCGACGCCGTGGCGTCCGCTCAAGTTTCGGCCACCTCCGGCCCGTTCACCAGGGTTGCAAGGGGTTGCAACATATCGGTGACTGTGTGCGGACTGTGTGCCTCCGGCACCGGAAAACGGCAGTATAAGACGCGCAGTCGGACCGGAAACCGCCGCCCGGACGGCTTGACAGCGACTCATCGATGCCTTTTTCGAGGCGTATCCGGGAGGACCTCAGTGGGGAACCCGCCGATGGACGTGGCGCGACTCGCCGCGAAGGACGCGGCGCAGGCGGCGCGGGTACTGAACGAGGTGCGCGAGGCCAGACTCGCCGGACAGCGTGGGCGGGTGGCGCCCCGGCCGGTGATCGAACAGTCCTGGGGGCGGATGCTGCGCAGCGGCGTCGACCCCGACCACGACTTCCGTTCGGGGCTGCTGTCCACCGACGAAGTCCGGCGCAGACGCGAGGAGTCACCGCTCAAGGACGTGCTGCCGGTCCTGCGCGAGGGACTGCTTTCGGTCGCGGACGTCGCCCAGCACATCATGGTGGTGGCGGATGCCGACGGCCGGGTGCTGTGGCGGGAGGGTTCGTCGCCGGTGCTGCGCAAGGCGGACGGGCTGGGCTTCGAACTCGGGGCCGACTGGCGCGAAGACGTCGTCGGGACCAACGGGGTCGGCACCCCGGCGGTGGTGCGCAGGCCCGTGCAGGTGTTCGCCGCCGAGCACTTCGTCCGCTCGCACGTCTCCTGGACGTGTTCCGGCGCCCCGATCACGGACCCGCGGGACGGCAGCCTGCTCGGTGTGGTGGACGTCAGCGGCCCGCTGGAGACCATGCACCCGGCGACCCTGGCCTGGGTGAACTCGGTGGCGAAGCTCGCCGAGGCCCGGCTGCGGGAACTGCACCTGGACGGGCTGGAGCGGCTGCGGGCGGTCGCGGCGCCGGTACTGGCCCGGCTGGGCGGGCGGGCACTGGTGGTGGACACCGACGGCTGGACCGCGGCGGTCACCGGCATGCCGTATCCACGGCGGCTCGCGCTGCCCAAGTCGCTGTCGCCGGGGCGCCGGTGGCTGCCCGCGCTCGGGCTGTGCGCGGTGGAGCCGCTGGCCGGGGGCTGGCTGCTGCGGGCGGTGGACGAGCCGGCGCCGGTGGGCGGGGGCCGGCTCGTGCTCGACCTGGCCCGGCCGCGCCGGCCCTCCATGACGGTCGGCGGCGGCGCGGGCTCGTGGTCCCGTGAACTCAGTCCCCGGCACGCCGAGTTGCTGTACCTGCTGGCGGTGCGGCGCGCCGGGCGCAGCGCGGCCGGGCTGGCCGAGGACGTCTTCGGGGACGCCTCGCGGACCGTGACCGTGCGCGCGGAGATGTCCAGGATCCGGCGGTATCTCGGGGCCCTTCTCGAACACCGGCCGTACCGCTTCCGCGACGACGCCGAGATCGAGGTGCTGCTCCCCGACGACCCGCGCGACCTGCTGCCGTACTCGACCGCCCCGGCCGTGGCGGCGGGCCGGACGCCGGGCCCCCGGACCGGATGACTGTCCCCGCCCCCGGAGTTATTTAACGCATCCGAGGCATCGGGGGAGGTATCTTCCGCATATTTGCGGGGTCTTCGAGGTACGGCGCCGCCGACTGCCGTAGCATCCCGGTACGGGCCTCCCCACCTGCTCCTTGGTCAACGCTCGGACCATCAGGCGCAGTTGGCCCGCCTCGGGAGGACACATGAAGCAACGCGGCAGACACCGACGGCGCAGACGGGGTGCGGCGCTGCGCGCCGCCCTGGCCGGGACCGCGCTGGCGCTCACCGCGGCGGCTACGATCGTCAGCGCCTCGCAGGCCACGGTCGCCGAGGACCCCGGCGCGCTGAAGCCACTGACCTCCACCACCGACACCGCCCCGCTGCAGCTCCAGGAACACCTCGTACCGCGCCGCTCGCTGGACCGGCTCGCCTCCGCGATGGGCGGCACGGTCGGGGTCGCCGACGTGCTGGCCGAGGCCGACCACACCCTGCGTGAGGCGGCCGACTGCGACTCCGACGACCGGGACTCGCTGCCGGTCACCCCGGCCGCCACCGAGGCGTACTGCTGGGACCCCACCGACACCCTCACCGACGACTGGCGGCCGGCCTCGGTGACCACCTCCTCGGAGGCGGACGACGACGGCCTGTGGGGCGCCAACCGGGTCGTCCTGGCCGGCTGGACGCACAGCACGTCCACCGGCCCCGCCGCCTCCCGGGGCCTGGCCAGGGTCGCGGTGATCAACGCGAACGACCCCGCCCACCCCTCCTACTCCTGGGTCCTGCTGACCGTGCCCAGCGCCGACGGCAGCACCTACCGGGGCCTGACCTCGCAGATCTCCGGCATGGCCTGGTACGAGGACAAGCTCCTGGTCACCACCGTCCAGGGCAGTGCCGACGCGCTCTACGTCTACGACCTCAACCGCATCCAGCGGACCTCGGTGCTGACCGACGCGGTCGGCCGGGTGTCCGGCGGCTGGTCGGCCGACGGTTTCCGGTACGTGATGCCCGCCGTGGGCTCGTACCGCTACACCGCCGGAGCCTGCTCACGGACCGGCGCGCCCTGTCCGAGCGCGCTCTCCGTGGACCGGGGGACGGCCCCGGACAGCCTGGTCCTCGGCGAGTGGACGCCCGCCGACAGCGATCAGCACGCCCGGCTGTGGCGGTACGCGTTCGACGAGAGCCCGAAGCGTGACGGACTGCTGACCACGGACGCCTTCGGCCGGGCGGACGCGGTCGAGGCCTACCGGACCGGGGCCTCGGAGATCCGGGGCGTCCTGTCGTACCGGCCGCCTGGCGCGACGGACTCCGAGTGGTACGTGGGTCATCTGCCCGGCGCCATGGACGGGCACGGCAGTCTGTGGCGGCAGGACTCCAAGGGTGCCCACGCGGCCGGCTGCGGCTCGGACGCCTCGCACCGCTGCTGGGGCGAGGACACCGGCTCGCTCTCCTACGCGCCGGACACGGGCGAGGTGTGGTCGGTCACGAACCGCATGCTGTTCTCGGTCCCGCTGCGCTCGATCGACGCGTCGCTCGGATAACACCGCCGGCGCGTCGGTGGGCCGGCAGCCGCAGGCGCGTCGGTGGGCCGGCAGCCGTCGGTGGGCCGGCAGCCGCGGGCGCGTCGCTCCGGCGGCAGCTGTCGACATGTCCGGGGCCGGGATGATTGCCTGGCCCCATGAGCAGCATCGTCGTCACCACCTGGTCCCTGGAGCAGACCTCCCCGGCCGACCTCCTGCCCGCCGCCGTCCCGGACGGCGACACGGTCGGGATCGTCCGCTCCGAGGTCCCCTCCCCCGAGTTCAGCCGTTTCCTGTACGCCTCGGTCGGCGGCGACATCCGCTGGACCGACCGGCTGGGCTGGAGCTACGCCCGCTGGCAGCAGTGCCTGGAGCGGCCGGGCGTGGAGACCTGGGTGGCATACGACCGGGGCACCCCGGCGGGCTACGTCGAGCTCGACCCGCAGGACGACGGGGTCGTGGAGATCGCCTACTTCGGTCTGATGCCGGCGTTCCGGGGCCGGCGGATCGGCGGCCACCTGCTGTCGTACGGTGTCGCGCGGGCCTGGGACCTGGCGGAGCGGTGGGACGGGCGGCCGCCGACGAAGCGGGTGTGGGTGCACACCTGCAGTCTGGACGGCGAGCACGCGATGGCGAACTATCAGCGGCGGGGGTTCCGGCTCTTCGACACGAAGAGCGAGGAGGAACCGGACGTCTCGGCGCCCGGTCCGTGGCCCGGGGCGCACACCACCGCGCGGAACGGGGCGTGACCCACAACACTCCGTCTCACTATTCAGAATAGATTCGTCCGAATCGCGGACAATGGTGGACTGGCCGGAGATCCGCGTGACACGCTTCCGTCATGTCTGGAACTGGAATTGCCTTGGTGAGTCGGCGGCACGTCGACCTCGGCCGCATGTCCAGCGCCATCTGTCCGGCGGGCTGAGAGCACAGCACCGCCGCGCTTTCCTGTCCAGACCTCCCTTGCGCAGTGCCGCGCAGACATGCCCCTCGTGCGCCCGCAGGCGCAGGTCAGAGCCGCTTCCCCGCTGTCTGAAGGACGTATATCGCCATGGCCGCCACCCCGCAGAACCCTGCCGCGTCCGCGCCCCGCCGCAAGGTGAGCCGTCACCGCGGCGAGGGTCAGTGGGCTATGGGGCACTTCACCCCGCTCAACGGCAACGAGCAGTTCAAGAAGGACGACGACGGTCTCAATGTGCGGACACGCATTGAGACGATCTACTCCAAGCGCGGCTTCGACTCGATCGACCCCAACGACCTGCGCGGACGTATGCGCTGGTGGGGCCTGTACACGCAGCGCAAGCCCGGCATCGACGGCGGCAAGACCGCCATCCTGGAGCCGGAGGAGCTGGACGACAAGTACTTCATGCTGCGGGTGCGCATCGACGGCGGCCGGCTGACCACGCAGCAGCTGCGGGTGATCGGCGAGATCTCGCAGGAGTTCGCCCGAGGCAGCGCGGACGTCACCGACCGGCAGAACATCCAGCTGCACTGGATCCGCATCGAGGACGTTCCCGAGATCTGGAACCGCCTCGAAGCGGTCGGTCTGTCCACCACCGAGGCGTGCGGCGACACCCCGCGGGTCGTCATCGGCTCGCCGGTCGCCGGCATCGCCGAGGACGAGATCATCGACGGCTCCTGGGCGATCGACGAGATCAACAAGCGGTACATCGGCAGCAAGGAGTTCTCCAACCTGCCGCGCAAGTTCAAGTCCGCGATCTCGGGCTCGCCGCTGCTGGACGTGGTGCACGAGATCAACGACATCGCGTTCGTCGGCGTGGAGCACCCCGAGCACGGCCCCGGCTTCGACCTGTGGGTGGGCGGCGGCCTGTCCACCAACCCGAAGATCGGCGTCCGGCTCGGCGCCTGGGTGCCGCTGGACGAGGTCCCGGACGTGTGGGCCGGCGTGATCGGTATCTTCCGGGACTACGGCTACCGGCGGCTGCGCACCCGCGCCCGGCTGAAGTTCCTGGTCGCCGACTGGGGTGCGGAGAAGTTCCGCCAGATCCTGGAGGACGAGTACCTCAAGCGCGCGCTCGTCGACGGCCCGGCCCCCGCCGAGCCCGTGTCGCGCTGGCGGGACCACGTCGGTGTGCACCGGCAGCAGGACGGCAACTTCTACGTCGGGTTCGCCCCGCGCGTCGGCCGGGTGGACGGCGCCACCCTGGCGAAGATCGCGGACCTCGCCGAGGCGCACGGCTCGGGCCGGGTGCGGACCACCGTAGAGCAGAAGATGATCGTCCTCGATGTCACGGAGGACCAGGTCGAGTCGCTGGTCGAGGCCCTGGAGGCGCTGGACCTCACCGCCCGGCCGTCCTCGTTCCGGCGCGGCACCATGGCCTGCACCGGCATCGAGTACTGCAAGCTCGCGATCGTCGAGACCAAGCAGCGCGGCTCCACCCTCATCGACGAGCTGGAGCGCCGGCTGCCCGAGTTCGACGAGCCGCTCACCATCAACATCAACGGCTGCCCGAACGCCTGCGCCCGTATCCAGGTCGCGGACATCGGTCTCAAGGGCCAGCTGGTCCTGAACGACGCGGGCGAGCAGGTCGAGGGCTTCCAGGTGCACCTGGGCGGTGCGCTCGGTCTGGAGGCCGGTTTCGGCCGCAAGGTCCGCGGTCTCAAGGTGACCTCGGAGGAGCTGCCGGACTACGTCGAGCGGGTGCTCAGGCGCTTCCAGGCGGAGCGCGCGGACGGCGAGCGGTTCGCCGCCTGGGCGTCCCGCGCCAGTGAGGAGGCCCTCTCATGAGCGAGCGGGCCGCCCCCTTCTACTGCCCCTACTGCGGCGACGAGGACCTGCGTCCGAACGAGCAGGGCCACGGCGCCTGGGAATGCGCGGCCTGCAACCGCGCATTCCAGCTGAAGTTCCTCGGGCTGCTCGCCCGGGGGCTGAAGCACTCCGAAGCTGGAGGGGAACAGATATGACCACGGCTCAGGAAGACCGTACGACCGACGAACTGAAGGCGCTGGCCGAGCAGGCGGGCCGCGACCTCGAAGATGCCTCCGCCCTGGAGATCCTCCAGTGGGCGGTGGACACCTTCGGCAAGGGCTTCTGCGTGACCTCCTCCATGGAGGACGCGGTGGTGGCCCATCTGGCGTCCCGCGTCCAGAAGGGCGTCGACGTCGTCTTCCTCGACACCGGCTACCACTTCCCGGAGACCATCGGCACCCGGGACGCGGTCGAGGCCGTGATGGACGTCAACGTCATCACCCTCACCCCGCGCCAGACCGTCGCCGAGCAGGACGCCGAGTACGGCCCCAGGCTGCACGACCGCGACCCCGACCTGTGCTGCAAGCTCCGCAAGGTGCAGCCCCTGGAACGGGGTCTGACGAAGTACGCGGCCTGGGCGACCGGGCTGCGCCGTGACGAGTCCCCGACCCGGGCGAACACCCCGGTCGTCGGCTGGGACGAGAAGCGGCAGAAGGTCAAGATCTCCCCGATCGCCCGCTGGACCCAGGACGACGTGGACGACTACGTCGCGGAACACGGCGTCCTGACCAACCCGCTGCTGATGGACGGCTACGCGTCCGTCGGCTGCGCGCCCTGCACCCGCCGGGTGCTGGAGGGCGAGGACGCGCGCGCCGGCCGCTGGGCGGGGCGGGCCAAGACCGAGTGCGGACTGCACGGATGACGACCATCGGGCTTTCGACGAACCAGGAGAACAACGTGACGACCGGAGCCACCGTCTGGCTCACGGGTCTGCCGAGTGCCGGCAAGACCACCATCGCGTACGAGCTGGCCGCCCGGCTGCGCGAGGAGGGCCACCTCGTCGAGGTGCTCGACGGCGACGAGATCCGCGAGTTCGTCTCGGCGGGCCTCGGCTTCAGCCGCGAGGACCGGCACACCAACGTGCAGCGCATCGGCTTCGTCGCCGAGCTGCTGGCCCGTAACGGCGTCAAGGCGCTGGTCCCGGTGATCGCCCCGTACGCGGACAGCCGCGACGCGGTACGCAAGCGCCACGACGAGAACGGCACCGCGTACGTCGAGGTGCACGTGGCGACCCCGGTCGAGGTGTGCTCCGTACGCGATGTGAAGGGTCTGTACGCCAAGCAGGCCGCGGGTGAGCTGACCGGGCTGACCGGTGTCGACGACCCGTACGAGGAGCCCGAGACGCCCGATCTGCGGATCGAGTCGCAGCACCAGAGCGTCCAGGAGTCCGCGGCGTCCGTGCACGCCCTGCTGAGCGGGAAGGGACTGGCATGACGACGACCGTGGCGGCTCACGGGGAGGGCACGGGCACCCCGTACGCCCTGTCCCACCTGGACGCGCTGGAGTCCGAGGCGGTCCACATCTTCCGCGAGGTGGCGGGCGAGTTCGAACGGCCGGTGATCCTGTTCTCCGGCGGCAAGGACTCCATCGTCATGCTGCACCTCGCGCTCAAGGCGTTCGCCCCCGCGGCGATCCCCTTCTCGCTGCTGCACGTGGACACCGGACACAACTTCCCCGAGGTCCTCGGCTACCGGGACCGCACGGTCGAGCAGCACGGACTGCGCCTGCACGTGGCCTCCGTACAGGACTACATCGACCGCGGTGTGCTCAAGGAGCGTCCGGACGGCGTCCGCAACCCGCTGCAGACGCTGCCGCTGACGGAGAAGATCCAGGGCGAGAAGTTCGACGCGGTCTTCGGCGGCGGCCGCCGCGACGAGGAGAAGGCGCGGGCGAAGGAACGCGTGTTCTCCCTGCGCGACGAGTTCTCCCAGTGGGACCCGCGCCGCCAGCGCCCCGAGCTGTGGAACCTCTACAACGGCCGCCACGCCCCCGGCGAGCACGTCCGCGTGTTCCCGCTGTCCAACTGGACCGAGCTGGACGTCTGGCAGTACATCGCCCGCGAGGGCATCGAGCTGCCGCAGATCTACTTCGCGCACGAGCGCGAGGTGTTCCAGCGGGACGGGATGTGGCTGACAGCCGGTGAGTGGGGCGGCCCGAAGGACGCCGAGACGGTCGAGAAGCGCCAGGTGCGCTACCGGACCGTCGGCGACATGTCCTGCACCGGCGCCGTCGACTCCGACGCCGACACGCTGGACGCCGTGATCGCCGAGATCGCCGCCTCCCGGCTCACCGAGCGCGGCGCCACCCGGGCCGACGACAAGCTCTCCGAGGCCGCGATGGAAGACCGCAAGCGCGAGGGGTACTTCTAAGCATGAGCACCAGCACCACGGAACTCGGCCTCGCCGAGACGACCCTGCTGCGGTTCGCCACCGCCGGCTCCGTCGACGACGGCAAGTCCACCCTCGTCGGACGGCTGCTGCACGACTCCAAGTCGGTCCTCACCGACCAGCTGGAGGCCGTCGAGCGCGCCTCCGCCAGCCGCGGCCAGGACGCTCCCGACCTCGCCCTCCTCACCGACGGCCTGCGCGCCGAGCGCGAGCAGGGCATCACCATCGACGTGGCGTACCGCTACTTCGCCACCCCGAAGCGCCGGTTCATCCTGGCCGACACGCCCGGCCATGTGCAGTACACCCGCAACATGGTCACCGGCGCCTCCACCGCCGAGCTGACCGTGGTCCTGGTCGACGCCCGCAACGGGGTCGTCGAGCAGACCCGCCGGCACGCCGCGATCGCCGCCCTGCTGCGCGTCCCGCACGTCGTCCTCGCCGTCAACAAGATGGACCTGGTCGGCTACCAGGAGGCGATCTTCGCCGGGATCGCCGAGGAGTTCACGGCGTACGCGACCGAGCTGGGCGTCCCCGAGGTCACCGCGATCCCGATCTCCGCGCTCGTCGGCGACAACGTCGTGGAACCGTCCGCGAACATGGACTGGTACGGCGGCCCCACCGTCCTGGAGCACCTGGAGACCGTCCCGGTCGCCCACGACCTGAGCCACTGCCACGCGCGCCTGCCCGTGCAGTACGTGATCCGCCCGCAGACCGCCGAGCACCCGGACTACCGGGGCTACGCAGGCCAGATCGCGGCCGGCACCTTCCATGTCGGCGAGCCGGTCACGGTCCTGCCGTCCGGTCGTACCACGACGATCTCCGGCATCGACCTGCTCGGCAAGCCGGTCGACACGGCGTGGACCACCCAGTCGGTGACCGTCCTGCTCACGGACGACATCGACGTCTCGCGCGGCGACCTCATCGTGCCGACGAAGGACGCACCGGCGACCACCCAGGACGTCGAGGCGACCGTCTGCCACGTGGCCGACCAGCCGCTGGCCGTCGGGCACCGGGTGCTCCTCAAGCACGGCACCCGCACGGTGAAGGCGGTCGTCAAGGACATCCCGTCCCGCCTCACGCTCGACGACCTGTCCCTGCACCCGCACCCGGGACAGCTCGTCGCCAACGACATCGGCCGGGTGAAGATCCGTACCGCCGAGCCGCTGCCGGTCGACTCCTACGCCGACTCGCGCCGCACCGGCTCGTTCATCCTGATCGACCCCGCCGACGGCACCACGCTCACCGCGGGCATGGTCGGCGAGTCGTTCGCCTCCCCCGAGCCGGTCAAGGACGAGTCCGAAGACGACGGCTGGGACTTCTGACATGACGATGACCGACGTCTACTCGACGTTCGCGAAGGAGGGCGGCCGCGTCGGCAGCGGCGACCTCGGGAGCGGGCAGGGCGGGGTGGCGCGATGTGCGTGCTGACGTACGCGCACTGCCTGCGCGCCCCGGCCCCCCACCCGACGTCCCGGATGCGACGAAGACCTGCCGACCTCCCGGCCACGACCTGAAAGACCGTGACCGCCGGGCCAACGAGAGGAAAGCCTCCCGTGCCTGCCAACCGCTCCAAGCTCCTGCGCCGCGGCATAGCCGCGCTCGCCGCGCTCCCCTTGCTCACGCTCGCCGCCTGCGGGTACGGGTCGGACTCCGACAAGAGCGACACCACCAAGGTCGCCGCCGGGGCCAAGAAGATCGAGGGCCTCGACACCGTCAAGATCGGCTACTTCGGCAACCTGACCCACGCGACCGCGCTGGTCGGCAACCAGAAGGGCTTCTTCCAGAAGGAGCTCGGCGCCACCAAGGCCAAGTACGCCGTCTTCAACGCCGGCCCGTCCGAGATCGAGGCGCTCAACTCGGGCTCGATCGACATCGGCTGGATCGGCCCCTCCCCGTCGATCAACGGCTACACCAAGTCCAACGGCACCGACCTGAAGATCATCGGCGGTTCGGCGTCCGGCGGCGTCAAGCTGGTCGTCAACCCGAAGAAGATCAAGTCGCTGGCGGACGTCAAGGGCAAGAAGATCGCCACGCCTCAGCTGGGCAACACGCAGGACGTGGCGTTCCTCAACTGGGTCGCCGACCAGGGCTGGAAGGTCGACGCGCAGAGCGGCAAGGGTGACGTCACGGTCGTCCGCACCGACAACAAGATCACCCCGGACGCCTTCAAGGCCGGTTCCGTCGACGGCGCCTGGGTGCCGGAGCCGACCGCGTCCAAGCTGGTCGCCGAGGGCGGCAAGGTGCTGCTCGACGAGTCCACGCTGTGGCCCGACAAGAAGTTCGTGATCACGAACATCATCGTGTCGCAGAAGTTCCTGAAGGCGCACCCGAAGGTCGTCGAGGCGGTCCTCAAGGGCTCGGTCGAGACCAACAAGTGGATCAACGCCAACCCGGACGCGGCGAAGGCCTCGGCGAACAAGCAGCTGGCGGTCGACTCCGGCAAGGCGCTGCCCGACGACGTCCTGAACTCGGCCTGGTCGTCCATCAAGTTCACCGACGACCCGCTGGCCTCCACCCTCAACACC
The DNA here is from genome assembly GCF_042720695.1 of Streptomyces sp. NPDC058457. NCBI lineage: Bacteria > Bacillati > Actinomycetota > Actinomycetes > Kitasatosporales > Streptomycetaceae > Streptomyces > Streptomyces sp. NPDC058457. Next base: position 29,152 of record NZ_JBHXLU010000116.1, read on the forward strand.
GAGGCCCAGCACGCCGTCAAGGCCGGTCTGCTCACCGACCCGCTGCTCAAGAACATCTACGACCTGACGATCCTCAACAAGGTGCTGAAGGCCGACGGCCAGAGCACGGTCGACGCCGCCGGTCTCGGCAGCAGCTGACGCCGGTCCCGACGAGATCCCAGGAGGTGACGACCATGGCCACGACCACGACACTCGCCAAGGCCGACGAGTCGGTCGAGTACGCGGCACGCCTTGAGCATGTCTCGAAGTCCTTCGCGACTCCGGGCGGGCAGCAGCTCGTCCTGGACGACATCACCCTCGATGTCGCGCCGGGTGAGTTCGTCACCCTCCTGGGGGCCTCGGGCTGCGGCAAGTCCACGCTGCTGAACCTGGTGGCGGGGCTCGACCGCCCCACCGCGGGCTCCATCGCGACGGACGGGCGACCCGCCCTGATGTTCCAGGAGCACGCCCTCTTCCCGTGGCTGACCGCGGGCAAGAACATCGAACTCGCACTGAAGCTCAGGGGCGTTGCCAAGAACGACCGCCGTGCCAAGGCCGAGCAGCTGCTCGAACTGGTCCGGCTGAAGGGCGCGTACGACAAGCGCGTCCACGAGCTGTCCGGCGGTATGCGCCAGCGGGCCGCCCTGGCCCGCGCGCTCGCCCAGGAAAGCAGACTGCTGCTGATGGACGAGCCGTTCTCGGCCCTGGACGCCATCACGCGCGACGTCCTGCACGACGAGCTGACCCGGATCTGGGAGGAGACCGGCCTCTCCGTCCTGTTCGTCACGCACAACGTGCGCGAGGCGGTGCGGCTCGCCCAGCGGGTGATCCTGCTGTCGTCCCGGCCGGGCCGGATAGCCCGCGAGTGGGAGGTCGGGATACCGCAGCCGCGCCGTATCGAGGACGCGCCCGTGGCCGAACTGTCCCTTGAGATCACCGATGTACTGCGTGGGGAGATCCGCCGTCATGGCCAGCACTGAGACGACGCCGGCCAAGGACGCCGGAAGTGTCGAGGCCGGCCTCGACGCCCTGGAGACGACGGCCACCAGCCGCCCGACCCTCCGCCAGACCTTCACCGGCAAGATCCTGCCGCCGATCATCGCGCTCGCCGTGGTCCTCGTGGTCTGGACGCTCCTCGTCCCGGTCGTCGACGACCCGTCCAAGCTTCCGTCGCCGGCCGCGGTGGGCGACACGTTCAAGGACGCCTGGCTCAAGGGCGACCTGCTCGGCTACATCTGGACCAGCGTCAGCCGTGGCCTGCTCGGCTTCCTGTTCGCGCTCGTCATCGGCACCCCGCTGGGTCTGGTGGTGGCGCGGGTGAAGTTCGTGCGCGCGGCGATCGGCCCGATCCTGTCCGGCCTCCAGTCGCTGCCGTCGGTGGCGTGGGTGCCGCCGGCCGTGATCTGGCTGGGCCTGAACAACTCGATGATGTACGCCGTGATCCTGCTCGGCGCGGTCCCCTCCATCGCCAACGGACTGGTGTCCGGCGTCGACCAGGTGCCGCCGCTGTTCCTGCGGGCCGGGCGCACCATGGGCGCGACCGGCGTCAAGGGCATCTGGCACGTCGTGCTGCCGGCCGCCATGCCCGGCTATGTGGCGGGTCTGAAGCAGGGCTGGGCGTTCTCCTGGCGCTCGCTGATGGCGGCGGAGATCATCGCGAGCTTCCCCGACCTCGGCGTGGGCCTCGGCCAGCTCCTGGAGAACGCGCGCACCGCCAGCGACATGGCGATGGTGTTCGAGGCCATCATCCTGATCCTGTTCGTCGGCATCGCGATCGACCTGCTGATCTTCAGCCCGCTGGAGCGGTGGGTGCTGCGCAGCCGCGGTCTGCTGGTGAAGAGCTGAGGTCCATGCGTACGAAGCCGGTTCTCCTCGTCATCGCCCACGGCAGCCGTGATCCACGGCATGCGGCGACCGTCCACGCCCTCGTGCGGCGGGTGCGGTCGCTGCGGCCGGGGCTGCGCGTGGAGACCGGCTTCCTGGACTTCAACATCCCGTCCGTGCACGGGGTGCTGGAGTCGCTGGCGGCGGAGGGCGTGCGCGACGTCGTGGCCCTCCCGCTGCTGCTCACCCGTGCGTTCCACGCGAAGGCGGACATCCCGGCCGTGCTGCGGGATGCGCCGCCGCAGCTGCGGATCCGCCAGGCCGAGGTACTGGGCCCGTCCCCGCTGCTCCTGTCGGCCCTCGAACGGCGGCTGTACGAGGCGGGGCTGACCCCCGCCGACAAGGCCTCGACCGGGGTCGTGCTGGCCTCGGCGGGGTCCAGCGACCCGGAGGCGATCGCGGTGATCGCGGACATCGCGCGGGAGTGGCGGCACACCGGCTGGTGCGCCGTGCGGCCCGCGTTCGCCTCCGCCGCCCTGCCCCGCACCGAGGAAGCGGTACGGGAACTGCGGGAACTGGGCTGTGCCCGGGTGGCCGTGGCCCCGTACGTCCTCGCCCCCGGCTTCCTGCCCGACCGGATCGCGCGGGGCGCGGCGGAGGCGGACGTGCTGGCCGAGGTGCTCGGCCCGGCGCCCGAGGTCGCGCGGGTACTGCTGGAGCGCTACGACGCGGCGCGTACCCCGGCCCTGGCGGCCGTGGGGGCCTGAGCGACGGTTCGGTGTTCGCGGTCCGGCGCTCCCCTGTCCGTCGGACCGCGAACAGCCGGCCCGGGGCCGGCTCTCGCAAGCACTGCGCCGTGGCCGGCACTTACTTCTGCGTCGCGTCCGGCAAACGTGTCACACCAGGGGCTTTGCCGGTTCAGGTCCCCAACGAGTTGCCCCTGTGGGGCAGTTGATCAGTCGGCAGCGGTGACGGCGGCCTCGTCGGCCAGCCGGGCCAGTTCCCCGACGGGCATCGCGCCGGGCGCCCGGCGCTCGCGTGCGAACCCGTTGGCCAGTTGCTGGAGCAGGTCGTTGAGCGGGGTCGGCACGCCGTGCAGGCGGCCCAGCAGGGCGATCTCGCCGTTGAGGTAGTCGGCCTCGATGGTGCCGGTGCCGCGGCTGAGGGACTGCCAGGAGGAGCCGCCACCGCGCGGGGCGCCGGCCAGCGGAACCAGGTCCACCTTGTGGCCGCGTACCGCCTTCTGCTCCTCGACGCTCGCGTACGCAATCCCGGCGGCGTCGAGCACGGTCGCGCCCTCGGCCCGCACCCGCCGGAACAGGGTCATGGCAGCGTCGTCGGCGAGGGGACCGGCGACTGCCTCCAGCGCGTTGCCCAGGTTGGACAGCAGCTTGGCGTACTGCCAGCGCGCCACGTCGGGCACGACCGGCGCCTCGAAGTGCGACTTCTCCAGGTCGGCGGCGACCAGCCGGGCGGTCCCGTCAGTGCCGTGCGGATGGCGGCCCAGGTGCAGGATGCCGGTGAGCGGGGCGCCGCCGGCGGAGACGACGCCCGGTTCGACGAAGGTCGACGGCAGCCAGACGCAGACGCCGTAGACGTGCCGGAAGACGCGCAGGGCGAGCCGCTGACCCTCCACGCCGTTCTGGGCGCAGAACAGGGGCAGCAGCTCCGCCGCCGTACCGCCGCCCGCGACCGGCGCCGGCCCCCAGCTCCCCAGGGCGCTCACGGTGTCCTGTGTCTTGACGGCGAGGACGAGTACGTCGTCGGCCCGCAGCTCGCCCAGTTCCCCGGGCCCGGTGACGGCCTGCAGCCGGTACGTGTACTCGCCGTCCGGCACCTTCAGCCGCAGTCCGCCGTCCCGCAGCGCCGCGTGGTGCGCGCCCCGTGCCACCAGGACGACCTCGTGCCCCGCGCCGGCCAGCCGCCCGCCGATCGCACCGCCGACGGCCCCTGCTCCGATGATGATGTAGCGCATGGGACGAGCCTCGCACAGGCGTTGAACCTGCCACTGGGGCAGGGTCTGGGGGTCACGCCTCCCCGGCTGTGAGCTCCACCAGCTTGACGACGGTGTTCCAGTTCCGGGTCGTGGCGATCAGCCCCTTGTGGATCCGGGGCCGGGCCAGCGCCTCGGCGAGCTTGGAGCGGCCGAGGCCGTCCGGGGCGTAGAGGTACAGCGCACGGTCGCCCAGCCGGAACTCCTCGGGGAGGTGGGCGGCCGGGTCGATGTCCGCGTAGCGCTCCGGGGCCACCGGCCCGGAGAGGTAGGTGACGTGGAGCTGCTTGGCCGCCAGCTCGGCGGCCGGGAACGGGCAGGCCTCGACGACCGCCTTCAGGTAGGCGTGGTCGCGCACGAGCACGTCGACGGAGAAGCCGAACCGCTCCTCGATCGCCTTGGCCAGCTCCGCCGCGAGGGACTCGGCGTCCCCGTGGCCGGCGGTGAAGGCGGCCTGCCCGCTCTGCAGATAGGTCTGGACGGAGTCGTACCCCAGGCCGGTCATCAGTGCGCGCAGTTCGGCCATCGGAAGCTTCTTGTTGCCGCCCACGTTGATCCCGCGCAGCAGCGCCGCATACGTCGTCATTCGAACACCTTAGAACGGCCGTCGTGCCCCGTGGGGGTGGGCACGACGGCCGTGCCGGGCAACCGGGTTGCCCGAAACTCTGGCCGATCGGACCGGCCCGGAGCAACTCCTACACGCACCTGTGACTTGTTCAACAAGGTTTCGCAATCACAAAGAGGATCCACGTCGTCGGAAGGGACACCCCTGATCATCACCCCCGAGATGGGTGGATAGATGTAAGGGACCGACATCCTCCCAGGCGACGAGAGGCGGCCGCCGTACTTCACCGGGCAGCACGAGGAGTCGGTCTTATCGGGCCCATACCTTCGAATCGAACGAAGGAAGTCGTGAAGACATCGTGGCGGCCGGGGCCGTCACCGCACACGAGGGGGCATTTCCGTCATGGATCCCGTCAAGGGGAACGGAGAGACGCGGGTGCGGGGGCTGGCCGCCCGGGCCGGCGGCTGGAGCGCCCGGCACCGCTGGGCCGCCGTCGGCATATGGGTGCTGTTCGTCGTCCTGGCGATGGGCCTCGGCTCGGCGGCCGGCCGGGTCGACGTCGACGAGAGCGACCAGCTGAAGGGCGAGACCCACACCGCAGCGAAGATCATCGACGACGCGGGCATCAAGGAACCGGCGAGCGAGACGGTCCTGATCCAGTCGAAGGACCCGTCGGTCAAGGCCACGGACGCCGGGTTCAGGGCCGCCGTCGCGGACGTCATGAAGGCCGTCGACGGCACCGGCAAGGTCACGGACGTCACCTCGCCCTACACCACCGGGACGATCTCGAAGGACGGCCGCAGCGCGCTGGTCCAGTTCGACATGCGCGGCGACTCCGAGACCGCAGGCGACCGGGTCGAACCGGTCCTTGACGCGGTGGCCGGGGTGCAGAAGGCGAACGGCACGCTGCGGATCGAGGAGATCGGCGGCGCCAGCATGAACAAGCAGTACGACGACGCCTTCGGCAAGGACTTCCAGCGGGCCGAGTACTCCGCCGTGCCGGTGGCCTTCGGTATCCTGCTCATCGCCTTCGGCGCGCTGGTGGCGGCCCTGCTCCCGGTCGGTCTCGCGATCACCGCGATCGTGGCGACGATGGGCCTGATGGGCCTGGTCAGCCATCTGCAGCCGATGAGCGACACCGCCAACTCCGTGATGCTGCTGGTCGGCATGGCGGTCGGCGTCGACTACTGCCTCTTCTACCTGCGCCGGGAGCGCGAGGAGCGGGAGGCCGGCCGGGACGCGGGCGCCGCGCTCCGGATCGCCGCCGCCACCAGCGGCCGGGCGATCATCGTCTCCGGTGTCACGGTGTGCGTGGCGATGGCGGGCATGCTCTTCACCGGCCTCGCCGAGTTCGAGGCGATGGGCCTGGCCTCCCTGATGGTCGTCGCGGTCGCCATGGTCGGCTCCGTGACCGTCCTGCCCGCGCTGCTCTCCCTGCTGGGCCCACGCGTGGAGAAGGGCCGCCTCCCCTTCCTGCGCCGCCGCCAGCGGGCCCACGGACCTTCCGAGAGCCGCTTCTGGACGGCCGTGCTGCGGGGCGTGCTCGCCAAGCCGCTGCTCTCCGTGGCCGTCGCGGTCGGCGCGCTGCTCGCGGTCACCGCTCCCGCCCTCGGCATGAAGACCTCGCAGCTCACCCTGGACCAGGAGTTCGGGAACTCGCTGCCGATCGTGCAGACCTACGACCGCGTCAACCAGGCCTTCCCGGGCGGCTCGGAGCCGGCCGAGGTGGTCGTCAAGGCGAAGGACATCAACGCACCCGAGGTACGGCAGGCGCTGACCGACTTCAAGGAGCGGGCGATCAGCTCGGGCGCCTCGCGCGGCCCGATCGACATCAAGCTGCACGACGCGCAGAACGTCGCCCTGATCTCCGTGCCGCTGGTCGGCGGCTCCGACCTGGACAAGGCCGGCAAGAGCCTGGAGAAGCTGCGTGACGAGGTGCGGCCGGCCACGCTCGGCAAGGTCGAAGGCGTGCAGGCGCCGGTGACCGGCAACGTCGCGGGCAACCAGGACTTCAACGACCAGCTGCTCGGCTCCGTGGTCCCGGTCTTCGCCTTCGTCGTCGTCTTCGCCTTCCTCCTGATGCTGCTGTCGTTCCGCTCGCTGACGGTCGCGATCACCTCGATCCTGCTCAACCTGCTCTCGGTGGGCGCCGCCTACGGCATCCTCGTCGCCGTCTTCCAGCACGGCTGGGGCGCCTCGCTGGTGGGCGCGGAGGGTGTCGGCGCGATCGTCACCTGGCTGCCGCTGTTCCTCTTCGTGATCCTGTTCGGCCTGTCCATGGACTACCACGTGTTCGTGGTCTCCCGGATCCGTGAGGCCCGGCTGCGCGGCCGCTCCACCAAGGACGCGATCCAGCACGGGGTGGTCACCACGGCCGGAGTCGTCACCAGTGCCGCCGTCATCATGGTCGCCGTGTTCGCGATCTTCGGCACGCTGTCCATGCAGTCCATGAAGCAGATGGGCGTGGGCCTGGCGGCCGCGGTCCTGATCGACGCGACGGTCATCCGGGGCGTGCTGCTCCCGGCGGTGATGGCACTGCTCGGCGAGCGCAACTGGTACCTGCCGAGCTGGCTGCGCTGGCTGCCGGACCTGACGCACGACGAGTCGCCGGAGGCGGTCGCACCGGCGGCGCGGGGCGAGGACGAGCGGCTGCGCGTCTGAACCGCGCATGCAACACCCTCTGACACAGGGTCCGTTGGTCTCCGGGGGAGCCAGCGGGCCCTGCTCCGCGTGTGCGGATACTCAGCGTTGACAGCGGGCCAGCACCAGATTGCCGCCCTTCTCCAACCGGTGCCGGAGTTCGCCGAGGCCGATGGCCCCGCTGTAGTCCTCCTGGAGGGCCGGAGTGGCCACCTTGTCCTTCCACTCGGGTTGACATGCTCCTCGCTCTGAAGGGCGAGGATTCTGGCCTTCCTTGACTGGTCGCTGTGCCGCTACGCGGCACGGTTTCCGGTCGGGAATCCATGGCTTCCTGTTTCTTCACGCTGTGCCGGGATCACTCCTGGTCTTACCAGCGCTCCGCAGGCCGATACCGCCAGTCCGGCGGCCTGTTTGACGTTGAGTGCGGCATTATGGTCCCGGTCGTGGACGGTGCCGCAGGCGGTACAGGTCCACTCCCGCACGTGCAGGGGTTTGAGTCCGTCCACGGCGCCGCACGTGGAGCAGGTCTGGGAGGTCGGTGTGAACCGGCCGATCCTGACCAGGGTACGGCCGTAACGCTCTGCCTTGTACTCCAGCATGCCGATGAACGAAGACCATCCGGCGTCGTGCACGGACTTGGCCAGCTTCGTGCGGGCCAGAGCCTTCACCGACAGATCCTCCACGGCGATCCCTTGGTTCTCGGAGATCAGCCTGGTGGAGAGCTGGTGGTGGAACTCACGGCGCGCGTCGGCGACTTCGGCGTGGGCGCGGGCGACCTTCAAACGGGCCTTGGCCCGATTCTTCGATCCCTTCTCCTTGCGGGCCAGCTCCCGCTGGGCCTTCTTCAGCTTCTTCTCCGCGCGGCGCAAGAAGCGCGGGGAGTCGATCTTCGTGCCGTCGGACAGGACCGCGATGGGGGTCCCCCCGGACGGAGTCTGGGGGAGGGTGAGGCCGAGGTCGATGCCGATGGTGCGGTCGGTTGCGGGCATGCGCGCTTGGTCGGTGGCGGTGAACCGGATCGACTGCCGAGCGTCCTTGCGGGACTTGAAGCGGGGCGAGCCCAGCTTCGGGCCCTTGCGGGTTCCCCTCTGGGAGGCGAAGAAGTTGCGGTACGCACTCTCGGCGTCCCGCAGGGACTGCTGGAGCACCACCGCGGACACCTCTCCCAGCCAGCACCGCGAGGCGGTCTTCTTCGCCTCGGTGATCAGCTTCCGGGACAGCTCGCCCGCCGTGGGGAACGCCTGTCCGGCCTTGCGGGCGTCCTCACGGGCGCGGACCGCGTCGTTGAACACGACGCGGGCGCACCCGAACGCCCTGGCCAGCGCGGCCTGCTGAGCGGCATCGGGGTACAAGTCGGGTAGCCGGGATGCATTACTGCATCCCGGCCCCCTCAGAACCGTGCGTGCACCTTTCAATGCACACGGCTCAAGCTCGCCCCATGGGCCAG
>NZ_JBHXLU010000117.1:0-37324 GCF_042720695.1 Streptomyces sp. NPDC058457
CTGTAGCCGGGGCCGAAGTGGTGTTCGCTGAAGAAGATGCCTTCGAAGCCGAGTGTCTCGTCGTCGGTCCACAGGTCGAGGTAGCGGCGGAACTGTTCGTGGACGGTGGCGGGGTCGTCACGGCCGATCGGGTCGTGCACCGACTGGAAGAACTCGAAGAGCCAAGGCTTGATCATCGCTGTTTCCTCATCGATGGACAGGGGTGGGGAGTTCGTCGGCCACCGCTCCGGGCGGCCCGCACCGTGATCAAGGTCGGGTGCGTTCGGTCTCGACTTCGATCAGGGCGGGCCGGCCGCTGCCGAGGGCCGATTTGAAGGCCGCGGCGAAGTCCTCGGGCGTGCTCACCGACGTGGCGTTCATGCCGTAGCCCCGCGCGAGCAGGGTGAAGTCGATGTCGGGGACGTCCATGCCGGGAACCTCGCCGGCATCGAGGATCTCGGCGAACCAGCGCAGCGCCCCGTAGGTCCCGTTCTTGAGGATGACCGTGATGACGGGGATGTCGTACTGGGCGGCCGTCCAGAGCGCGGTGATCCCGTAGTTCGCCGAACCGTCGCCGATGAGCGCGACGACCTGCCGTTCGGGGCGGGCCAGTTGGGCACCGACCGCGGCCGGCAGACCGAACCCGAGACCGCCCGCCGCGGGCCACAGGTAACTGCCGGGCTCCCGGAGGTCCGCCTGTGCCCAGAAGGCGCTCGTGGTGGAGGTCGTCTCGGAGACCCAGACGGTGTCGGCGGGCGCGAGCGCACGCAGGTCGGCGAAGAGCCGCTCCGGGTGTACCCGGCCGTTCGACTCGGCCGGTACCGGGAAGTCGGGCAGGGGAGGAAGCGACGAACGCAAGCCGGGGGTGACGGCGTCCGCCAGCTTGGTGACGGTGTCGTGGATCGCGCCGACGAAGGCCTCCCCCATCGGAGCCCGGGTCGCTTCGGCCGCATCGCCGGTGACCTGCAGGAGGCGGGCACCGGGCGCGAGGTAGGGCCCCGGTTCGAACTGGTGGTAACGGAACACCGGGGCGCCGATGACCAGGATCAGGTCGTGTCCGGCCAGCGCGTCCGTCACCCCCTTCACCGATGACGGGAGCAGGCCGCGGAAGGCGCGGTGCCGGGTCGGGAAGGAACAGCGCGAGGAGAACGGGGAGAGCCACACGGTGGCGCCGAGGGCCTCGGCCAGCCGTACCGCGTCGTCGTACGCGCCCGAGGCGTCGACCTCGGGACCCAGCACGAGCACGGGACTGGCCGCCTCGTCCAGCGCGGTCACCAGTTCGGTGAGCTGGTTGCCGCTCAGGCAGGACCCGGCGGCGGTCCGCCGGCGCAGCAGGTGCGCCGTCTCCTCGGGCGCCTCCCGGGCCCAGTCGTCATAGGGCACCGCCACGAACACCGGGCCCTGGGCCGGCAGCGTCGCCGTGTGGATCGCCTGGCTGATCACCCGCGGCACGTCCTCGGCGCAGGCCGGCTCGGCGCTCCATTTGACCAGCGGCCGCAGCAGCGCCTCCGGCTCCACGATGGACAGCACCACCTCCTGCCCGACCGTGCTGCGCACCTGCTGGCCCGCCAGCACGACGAGCGGGGTGTGCGAGTACACCGAGTTCGTCAGCACGCCCATCGCGTTGCCGGTGCCGGCCGCGGCGTGCAGGTTGACCAGGGCGGGCCTGCCACTCGCCTGCGAGTAGCCGTCCGCCATGGCCAGCACCGCGCCCTCGTGCAGCCCCAGGACGTACCGGAAGTCGTCCGGCATGCCCGCGAGGAAGGGCAGCTCGTTCGAGCCCGGATTGCCGAAGACCGTCGTCAGGCCGTGCGTCCGCAACAGCTCGTACGTCACATCACGCACAGTCGTCATAGTCAGTACTTCCTTGGGAGTCCGGCCGGTCAGGCGAGCAGGTCGGTGATGGTCTTCAAGGCGAGAGCGGCCATACGGTCGTCGCTCTCGCCGTCGGCGCCGCCGACCCCGATGCCGCCGATGACTTCCGAGTCGTCGACGACGATCGGCAGTCCGCCGGGGGCGGGCAGGAGGTGGGGGTCGATGAGGTGGGGCGGTGCGGCGGCCATCTGGGGGCTGGTGGCGAACTGGGCGAACGCCGCGGTGCTGAACCCGGTCACGGCGGAGGTGTAGGCCTTGCGGCGGGCGGTCTCGATGCCGATGGGGCCAACGCCGTCGTCGGCGAGCAGGACGCGGGTGATGCCGCCGCGGTCGACGACGGCGACGGCGAGGTGGAGTCCTTCGGCCCGGCCGGCGGTGAGTGCGGCGTCGGCGGCCGCGCGGGCGGCCTGGTAGGTCAGCGGGGCTCTCATGCCGCACCGCCGAGGGGGCCGTGGGTGTGGGCGGGTGGCGGGAGTACCGGCGATGAACTGGCGGACACGTGTTTCTCCTACTGGATGTGGGATGTGAAGTGAGTACTGTGACCGTGCCCGGACGATGACCGGCCGGTGCGGATCACGCGGGTGGCAGGCGCCGGGCGAGCTGCAGCTGCGCGAGCTGCCAGCCGTCGCCGGCGCGGATCCAGACGCGGGTGACGGCCTGCTGGAAGACGAACGCGGGCGTGCCGGGCACGAACGGGATCCGCATCTCCTGCAGGCAGCTCACCGTCGCCATGTCGGGGAACCGGTGGATGACGGCGGTGAGGATCCGGACGTCCTCGGCAGTGGGACGCCTGGCCGTGTCGGTGAGGAACTGCTCCTTGTCGTGGATGAGTCCGACGGGGGAGTGGACGGCTACGAACTGCGGATGCAGCAGTTCCCGCAGGGGCTCTGTGGTCGGTGCGAGCAGCGCCTTGAGCCAGGCCGCTTCGGCGTCTTCGACGGTCGTCAGGTGTGGGGCGGTCACAGACGATTCCTCTTTCGTGGGCTCACGGGTCGGGTTCGGTGTCGGGTCGGGTTCGGTGTGGGGGCTGGGCGCGCGAGGAGCAGGCCTTGAACTCCGTCAGCTCGCTCGTCGTCGGTGACGGTGGTCCGGTTCGCTGCGGGGGCACCCGGACCACGCACTCACCGCGGATGTCCTGCCGTCGGACGGGGGGCGACACCGGAGGCTGCCGCTGTCGAGGGGAGGTGTCGGCCGTGTGGGACGCTCGGCGACCGGCCCCGTGCGCGGGCTCCGACGCGGACTCAGGAGCCGTCGGCGGGTGTGGCCGCGCCGATGGTGAAGGTTCCCGCTGTCGACGTGCGCGGCTTGGCCTCACCGTTCTCGACGTTCAGCGGGGTACGGCCGGCCTCGACGTCGTCGACGATCTGCCGCAGCTGCCGGCGCAGCATCACCACGCCCTTGTCCGAGGAGGCCAGGGTCTCCTCGGTGTGCTGGGTGATGAGGCCCTGGGAGCCCTGCGCCTCGAAGTCGCCGGGGAAGCGCTGCTTCTCCTCCTCGGTCAGCTCCCAGAACTGCTTGCCGTTCTGCTTGATGCTGGCGATGATCCGCAGGATCCGGTCGACGCCTGACGCCCGCACGGTGATGAACGCCCGGTGGGAGGTGTCGTCGACCGGTACCACGAAGATCATGCAGTCATGGCGCTGGTCCGGGTTGGAGATCACGAAGTCCGGCAGCATGATGATGTTGGGCGCGTGCACCTCGGGGCTCCAGTACCGTCCGACAGTCGTACCGTCCGGCAGCTCCTGCTCGTACCGCTGGCGGTACCCCACGCCGTGCTCGGTCTTGTAGTACTCGATCTTGTCCGACACGGCGTACGGGTCGTAGAACGAGTGGGGCGCTCCGGTCGTACCGACCCCGTCGAACTGCTGGCCGCTGTGGGTGTAGTGCAGCCACATGGCGTGCACCGGGTCCATCGCGTTCTCGAATGCCTGCAGCCAGTTGAAGTCCTGGACCATTCCCGTCACGTTGGCTCCCGGGACGGGCAGCTCGGCGAAGAGTGACTCGCCCTCCCCGAGGTCCTCCAGGAAGTCGTAGCGGGGGAGTGGGGGCTTGTGTTCGGGCGGGCCCATGTAGACGAAGACGAGGCCGTAGCGTTCTTCGACGGGGTACCAGGGCTGGCGGGCGACGTCGCGGCGGCGGCCGAGGGCGGGTTCGCAGGCCTGTTCGAGGCAGTTCCCTTGGACGTCGAACTTCCAGCCGTGGTAGCAGCAGCGGATGCCGTCGTCCTCGACGCGGCCGTAGTAGAGGCTGCTGCCGCGGTGGGCGCAGCGTTCGAAGACGACGCCCGGGCGGCCGTTGCCGTCGCGGAAGACGACCAGGTTCTCGCCCAGGATCCGCGTGCGGTGCGGCACGTCGCTGGTCAGCGCGTTCGACGAGGCGATCGGATGCCAGTAGCGGCGCAGCGCCTCGCCCATCGGCGTCCCCGGACCCACCTCGGTCAGACGGGCGTCGTGGGACGAGGCGGGACGACCGTAACCCGTACCGGTGTCCGGACCAGAAGACGTGACAGTCATCGCTCTCTCCTTTGAGCTCGGAAGCACTGGTCGCGTCAGGCGGGGCGTGGCGTAGCGGGCGGACTCGTCCGGGCGGCTGCCGAGGAGCTTCCCTACGCTGCTGCCCCACTTGGGGCTTGTGGCACATCAGCCTTGTCAAGCTGACACATCAAAGATAACGTCAGGGTACGAAAACTTGTCAATGGTGTTTCAGGCAGCGGCCCAAGATCCTTCGGTGGCCCGCGCGAGGAGTGGCGATGAAGTCGATCGGTCTCTGTGGGCGTGTGCCCGCCGCCCGGACCCGGCCTCTATTACGGGCCGGTGTGCGCCGTTCCGTGTACCGGCCGGTTGACCGGTCACCAGGTTCCGCCCCCACGCCCGGTGGGATTTCTGAAACAGCTGGACGATCTTTTCATTGAGCCAGCGATTCGGTGACTGATTCGTTTCGTAGGGAATCGCCTCAATGCCAGGAGGGTTTTGTGTCTGAGAACGCCGAGCAGACCGACATTCTGTTCACCCCGCTCACCATCAACACGGTGACGCTCGCCAACCGGATCGTCATGGCTCCGATGGCGGCGCTGTCACCACGACTGGACGGCCGGCCGAGCGAGCAGACGATCGCGTTTCTGAGCGAGCGGGCGAAGGGCGGTGTCGGCCTGATCATTCTGGGCGGGTCGGCGGCCACCCGCCGCAGTTGGGAAGAGAGGCCGGTCAGGACGGGCCTCCGGATGGACGACGATCGTTTCGTGCCCGACCTCAAGCGGATCACGGAGGCGGTCCACGCGCACGGCACGCCGATCTTCGCCGAGCTGATGCCCGGCATGGGTGCCATGGCCAAGCCCTCGCCCGCCTGGCCGCTCATCGCCGCGAGTCCCAAGAACATCGTCATCGGCCGGGAGCGCCTGCCCAAGGGAATGTTCTCCCCGGCCGATCGCGTGACCGGGACGCCGCGAGAGGCGACGGTCGAGGAGATTCGCCAGATCACGCGGGAAATGGCCGAAACCGCCGTCCGCGCGCAACGGTCCGGCTTCGACGGGGTCGAGGTCCCCGCGATGATGAACTACTTCCTCTCGTCGTTTCTCTCGCCCAGGTCGAACTGGCGGACCGACGAATACGGGGGGAGTGCCGAGAACCGGGCCCGGGTCCTGGTGGACATCGTGCGTCTCATCCGGGAGAAGGTCGGGGACTCGTTCCCGATCGGGCTGCGGATCACTGCCAACGAGCATGTGGACGGCGGTCAGGGCCCCGAGGGGTTCGCGGACATCGCGCGGCACGTCGAACGCGAGGGCCTGGACTATGTGGCGCTGACCGACGGCAACTACGAGTCGATGCACTTCAACATCTCCGACACGGACACGCCCACGGTCGCGCACGGCGAGGCGAAGGTCTTCCGCGCAGCGCTGTCGTGCCCGGTGATCATCGGCAGCATCCACGGCCCCGAGAACGCGGCGCAAGCCATCTCCGAGGGCCACGGCGACGCCGTGATGCTCGCCCGCCAGCTGCTCGCCGACCCCGAATACGCGAACAAGGCCCGCAACGGCCGGTCCCAGGACATCATCCGGTGCGACCACCACAACCACTGCATGCTCCGGCTGGCCCTGGACTTCCCCGTCCGCTGCACCGTCAACCCCCGGACGGGCCGCGAAAGCCGGCAGCCCGGGAGCCTCCCGCCCGTCGACCGCCTGATCAAGTCCCCCATCGAGAAGGCCGTGCTGACCGCGGCGGGCTCCGAGCGATTCGTGAACCTCCTCGGAAAGTTCGCCAAGAAGCAGTCGTGACCGCCGCGTCCCACCAGGTGAGCGACGATTCCGGGCCGGCTGCAAGGTCCTTCCGCCGAGTCCTGGTCCGGAAGCGATTCATGTGAATCGATGGACAACAGGAGGGTTCTCATGCCTGAGAACGCCGAGCCGCGCGACATTCTCTTCACCCCGCTCGCCATCAACACGGTGACGCTCGCCAACCGGATCGTGATGGCTCCGATGGCGGCGCTGTCGGCGCACCCGGACGGCCGGCCTAGCGAGCAGACGATCGCGTTTCTGAGTGAGCGGGCGAAGGGCGGCGTCGGTCTGATCATCCTGGGCGGCACGGTGGCGACCCGCCGCGCCTACGACGAATCACGGTTCAAGGGGGTCCTGCGGTTCGACGAGGATCGTTTCGTGCCTGCACTCAAGCGGATCACGGACGCGGTCCACAGGTACGGGACCCCGATCTTCGCGGAACTGACCGCCAGCTTCGGGACCATGGGCAAGCCCGCTGCGCCGCTCATCGCCGCGAGTCCCAAGAACGTCGTCATCAAGCCCGACAGGCTGCCCCCTGGCGTCCTCGCCCCGTTCGAGGTTGTCACCGCGATGCCGCGTGAGGCGACGGTCGACGAAATTCGTCAGATCGAGCAGGAAATGGCCACGGCCGCTGTGCGTGCTCAACGGGCCGGTTTCGACGGGGTCGAGGTCGCCGCGATGATGAGCTACTTCCTTGCGTCGTTTCTCTCGCCCAGGTCGAACTGGCGGACCGATGAATACGGCGGGAGTGCCGAGAACCGGGCGCGGGTTCTGGTGAACATCGTGCGTCTCATTCGCGAGCAGGCCGGCGACTCGTTCCCGATCGGGCTGCGCATCAGCGCCAACGAGCATGTCGACGGTGGCCAAGGGCCCGAGGGGTTCGCGGACATCGCGCGGCGCGTCGAACGTGCGGGCCTGGACTACGTGGCGCTGACCGACGGCAACTACGAGTCGATGGACGCATCCACCATCGACGCGCCGACCGTCGCGCACGGAGAGGCGCAGATCTTTCAGCAGGCTCTCTCGTGCCCGCTCATTCTCGGTGGTCTCCACAGTCACCGGCGTGCGGCGGAGGTCATCTCCGCAGGCCACGGCGACGCCGTGATGCTCGCTCGTCCGCTGCTCGCCGACCCCTGGTACGCGAACAAGATCCGCGACGGCCACGCCCAGGAGATCGTCGAGTGCGACCACAACAACGAGTGCATGCGCCGCTTGGCCATGGGCATGCCCATCCGGTGCGGCCTGAATCCCCGCATGGGGCGCGAAAGCCGCCGGCCGGGTGAGCGTCCGCCCGTCGACCGCCTGATCAAGGCGCCCGTCGAGAGAACCGTGCTCGCCGCGAGCGGCTCCCAGAGACTCATGAACCTGGTCGGAAAAGTAGCCAGGAAACGTTCGTGAAATGACCCGCGCTCAGCCGCCCGCCGCCGCTCAGTTCAAGGAGGAACAGTGGCCGTCGTACCCACAACAGACATCGACATGTTCGCCACCTCGGATCAGCGCGCTCGCTACGAGCAGTACCGGCAGTTGCGGGAAGTGGGCGCCGTGGTCCGGCTGCCTGGGCTGGACGCGTACGCGATCACGCGCTACGCCGAGGTGAAAGCCGCGTTGGCAGATCACGTGTCGTACATCTCGGGTGAAGGCGTGGGGTTCAACTCCGAGCTGAACCAGTTGATCCGGGGTACCACCATCGCGAGCGACCCGCCGGAGCACGACCTGCTGCGGTCCGTCGTCGGGCCCGGGCTGACGCCCCGCGTCGTGCGGGCACGCACCGAGGAGATCGCGCAGAAGGCGCGGAGCCTTGTCGCCGAAGTCGTCTCCCGGGCAGAGATCGAGGGTGTCGCGGAGCTCGCCGAGGCGATGCCCATGTCGGTCATCCCCGACTTCCTCGGCCTGCCCGACCGCAATCGGGACCAGCTCTACGAGTGGGCGAAGGTGGGCACCGACATGCTGGGCCCGGTCACGGAGCGCACTCCTCACAACCTGGAGATGGCGGCGCTCAGTTTCCAGTTCAACCATGAACTCGCCGCGAACCGGGAGGTCGCGCCGGGCTCCATCTGCGACGACATGCTCAAGGCGGCCGACCGGGGGGTGATTCCCAGGGAGAAGTGCCCGCTGCTGTTCATCGACTACCTCGGCCCTTCGCTGGAGACCACGGCCGCGGCGATAGGTCATCTCCTGGTCGTCTTCGCCGAGCGCCCGGACCAATGGGCCGCGCTTCGCGCCGAGCCCCGTCTGGTGGGTTCCACGATCAACGAACTCGTCCGGTTCGAGAGTCCCTTTCGGGGCTTCACCCGCGTCGCCGCGCACGACACGGAACTCGGTGGGGTGACGATCCCCCGAGGGGCTCGGGTATGGCCGCTCACCGCCTCCGCGAACCGTGACGAGCGGAAGTGGGAACACGCGGACGAGTTCGATTTCCGCCGTAATCCGATCGACCACCTCGGATTCGGCTACGGCACGCACGGCTGCGCCGGCCAGGGCGTCGCCCGTGTCGAGTTGCACGCCCTCATCCACGCGCTCCTCGAGTCCGTCGAGCGCTTCGAGCTCACCGGTGATCCGGTGATCGCCGAGAACTCGATGGTGAACACCTACGCCGAGATCCCTGTTCGGCTCGTCGCAAGGAACGCGGCCTGATGTATGTCGAGGTGGACCGTGGGCGCTGCGAAGGACACGGCCTCTGCGGGGAGCGGGCACCGACGGTCTACGGCCTTGACGACGAAGGCTACGTGGCCTTCGCGTACGAGGGCCGACGGGTGCCAAAGGACAGCGAGGAGGCCGCGGCTGCCGGTGCCGGTGTCTGCCCGGTGGCCGCGTTGCTGGTCCGGTGGGACGCGTGAGGTGTCAGGCCGTGTTCCCGAGTCGTCCCGCAGGGGCCCGCCGCCGTTGCGGCGGCACCGCGCGATCCCGGCCATGGGGTCGGGACGTGCGTGCGGCCGCGAGAACACATCTGCACCCCCGGGTCGGCCGTTCGGCGGCCGCGGGGCCGACCTCCGGTCGCCGGCGCCTCGGTCACGTCGAACGTGCCCGGCGCCCCCACATCAACGCTATGACCATCGTGATCGCGGAGAAGGCCGTGATCACGGGACAGGAGAATTCCGTGGCTGACAATTCCGAACTCACGCACGGCGGTGTCCGAAAGGACGCCGGAGCTTTCCGTGAGGTCTTCTCGGTGGTTCCGAGCGGCATCGCCGTGATAACCGCCGTCGACGACGGCGAGCCGGTCGGGCTCACCGTCGGCAGCCTGCTCAGGGTGTCGGTGGAGCCGCCGCTGGTGGGATTCCTCGCCGGGGTGCCGTCGACGAGCTTCGCCCGGATACGCCGGTCAGGCGCCTTCTGCGTGAACATACTCACCGCGGGCCAGGACCACATCTCCAATGCCTTCGCCCAGCGTGGGGCGGACAAGTTCGCCGGCCTGTCGTGGCGGCCCGCGCCGGAGACCGGTTCGCCGGTTCTGGAAGGGGCGGCGGCATGGATCGACTGCCGGATCACGACCGTGTACGAGCCCGGCGACCACTTCATGGCCATCGGAGAGGCGGCCGACTTCGACTCGGTTCCGGGGGAGCTGCCGCTGATATTCCACCGCGGCCGATACGTGGGCCTGGAGACCGAGAAGCAGACATTTGCGTAAGCCCGCTCCCTCCGGGGTGTGATGGCTGATTCCGAAAGAGGTACCTATGAAGCTGCTCTCGTATCGCGTCGGTGAAGTGGAGTCGTTCGGTGTCCTGTCGGGCGACGGGGTCATCGACGGCGCCGAGGCACTCGCCGGGGACGCGACGACGATCCGCGAGGTGCTGGAGCGCGACCTGCTGGGTCCGCTGGAGCACCTGACCGCGCGCCGCAAGGTCACGTACGCGCTGGCCGAGATCGCGTACCTGCCGCCGGTCCCCGACCCCGCGAAGATCCTCTGCGTGGGGGTCAACTACGTCGACCACCGGGAGGAGACGGGCCATGTCGAGAAGCCGGAGCACCCGACGATCTTCAGCCGGTTCGCCGACACCCAGGTCGGCCACGGCCGGCCGGTCGTGCATCCGCCGAACTCGAAGCAGCTGGACTACGAGGGTGAGGTCGCGATCGTCATCGGACGTCATGTGTCGGCGATCGAGACGGACGCCGACGCACGGGCGGCGATCGCCGGACTCTCCTGCTACAACGACCTGAGCCTGCGGGACTGGCAGTTGCACAACAGCCAGTGGCTGCCGGGCAAGAACTTCCGCGGTGTCGGTTCGTTCGGCCCCTGGCTGGTCACCCTGGACGAGTTCGACGATCTCGGGTCGGTAAGGCTCACCACGCGGGTCAACGGCGAGCTGCGGCAGGACGCCACACTCGGTGACCTCGTCTTCGGCTTCACGGACATTCTGCGTTACGTCACCGGGTTCACCAGCCTCGCTCCCGGCGACGTCATCGCCACCGGAACACCGGGCGGTGTCGGGCTGGCCGCGAAGCCGCCGCGTTTCCTGGCTCCCGGCGATGTGGCGGAGATCGAGGTGTCCGGAGTCGGTGTGCTGCGCAACGAGATCGTGGCGGCCCCGGAGGGGGCCGGCTGAACGGCCCGGACCGTCATCCGGTCCGTTGATTTCCGTGTTCGGCGAATGAGCCGTCCCGTCGCGGCTCGTCCGCGTCGATTCACCTATCCGCGGGCACTGGCCGCCATGCCGGGCAGCCCGTGTTGTCAAAGGAGACACCAATGTCAGGGAAAGAAACACCTGCCGCGGCCCCGACCTGCGACCTGCTCATCGGCGGGCGCCGGATCCCGGCCGAGACCGGGCGGTACATCGAGACGACCCAGGCGCTGACGGGCAGGCCGATCGCCCGGGTCGCGGCCGCGACCGCCGCCGACGCCGGCCGCGCGGTCGACGCCGCGGCCCAGGCGCTCCCGGTGTGGTCGGGACTGCCGCCGGCCCGGCGCCGGGAGGTGCTGGAGCGTGCGGCGGCGCTGCTGGAGGCACGAGCCGACGACATCACCGCGGTCATGGGCGCGGAGATGGGGGCGACCCGGCCGTGGTGCATGTTCAACGTCCATGTCGCCAAGGGCATGCTCGTCGAGGCCGCCGCGCAGGCGTACTCCACGGTCGGCGAGGTGATCCCGTCCGATGTGCCGGGGCTGACAGCCCTGGGGATCCGGCAGCCTGCCGGGGTCGTCGTGGGCATCGCCCCGTGGAACGCTCCGCTGATCCTGGGCGTGCGAGCGGTCGCGATGCCACTGGTGTACGGCAACACCGTCGTGCTCAAGGCGTCCGAGCAGACGCCGCTCACCCAGGCCGCGATCATCGACGTACTGCACGAGGCGGGGGTGCCGGCCGGTGCCGTCAACCTGATCACCAACGCGCCCGAGGACGCCGCCGGGATCGCCGAGGCACTGGTCGCCCATCCCGCCACGGCCCGCGTGAACTTCACCGGGTCGACACGGGTCGGCCGGATCATCGGCGAGCTGGCGGGACGGCACCTCAAGCGCGTCGTACTGGAGCTGGGCGGCAAGGCCCCGCTGGTGGTGCTGCCCGACGCGGACGTGGCGGCCGCCGCGGCCGCGGCCAGTTTCGGCGCGTTCATGAACCAGGGCGAGATCTGCATGTCGACCGAGCGCGTGATCGTCGACCGTTCGGTGGCCGACGAGCTCAGTCAGAGCCTGGCCGATCGCGCCGCGAAGCTGGTCGTCGGACCGCCCGACGACCCCGCCTCTCAGATCGGTCCCCTCGTCCACACCCAGGCCCGCGACCACGTGCTCGCCCTGATCGAGGACGCCCGTGCCCACGGCGCCGAGCTGCTGGCCGGCGGTGACGCGGACGGGCTCTACGTCCGGCCGACCGTGCTGCGCGGGGTGACACCGCAGATGCGGATCTACACCGAGGAGTCGTTCGGACCCGTCGTCTCGGTCATCGAGGCCGACGGCATCGACGACGCCGTGGACAAGGCGAACGACACCGAGTACGGGCTGTCCGCCGCGGTGTTCGGCCGGGACGGCGGAACCGCGCTGGACGTGGCGCGCCGGATCCGGTCGGGGATCTGCCACATCAACGGCGCCACGGTCCACGACGAGCCGCAGATGCCGTTCGGAGGAGTCGGTGCCAGCGGCTTCGGACGGTTCGGCTCCAGGGCGGCACTGGAGGAGTTCACCGAACTCCGCTGGGTCACGATCCAGTCGGGGGAGCGGCACTACCCGATCTGACCGTCGAACCGGCACCGTGCGTCGGGGAACCAGGTCGTAGATCGACACCCGCGAGTCCTGAACGATCAGGAGCCGGCCCGCTGGACACAGCGCCGTACAGCGCGGTGTCTCGTCACCCGCACGATGACGGCCTGGGCGCTCGAAGGCCCGCGGCTGTGGGACCGGCTCCGTTCGGGGCCGGTCCCGTGAGGAAGCCGACGGTCGGCCGAGCGCCTGACCTCACCCTCAAGGGATACGTTCACCAGGCGCCGCCGGCCGGCGGAGACGGAGACATCGATGGACGCGGATCAGAGCAGGATCAGGCAACTGGTCGAGGACTGGGCGCTGTGGCGGGACGCCGGAGACTGGGAACGGTTCGCCACCGTCTGGCATCCCGACGGCTGGATGAGCGCCACGTGGTTCCAGGGCTCCGCCGCGGACTTCACCGCCGCCAGCAGGCGCGGCTTCGAGAACGGTGTCAGCATCCTGCACTTTCTTGGTGGCCATACCTCGGACGTGGCAGGGGAACGCGCCGTCGCGCAGACGAAGATGACGATCGGTCAGCGCGCCGAGGTCGACGGCGTGCTGGTCGACGTCGTGTGCACCGGCCGCTTCTACGACTTCCTTTCCCGGGACGGCGAGGGGGATTGGACGATCGTCCGCAGGCAGCCCATCTACGAGAAGGACCGCCTCGACGTCGTCGACCCCGCCGCCTCCCTCACGCTCGACACGGCCCTCCTCGCCCGCTTCCCGGTCGGCTACCGCCACCTCGGTTACGTGCAGACCAAGGCCGGATTCACGGTCAAGCCCGGTCTGCCGGGCCTGGTCGGTGGGCCGGTCGACCGCCTCTACGCGGAGGGGGCCGCGTGGCTGGCCGGCTCCGAACGCCCCGGGGTTCCGCACTGAACCCGGTCCGCACATCACTGCGGACCCGGTGGCGAAAGACCGCCCGTGTTCATCCGTTCCCGGTCGGTGGCCCGCCATACGCGCACCTGGCACCCTGGCACATCACGCGCTCTCCGAAACCGGCCGGGCCTCTCGGACCGCCCCGGCTCAGTACGCCAGGGTCATGCGCCGCCGGATCGCCACGCCCTTCTCCAGTTCGTCCACCAGCGCGACGGCGTAGTCCTCGGCGCTGATGAAACTGCTGCCGTCCTCGGCGGTGAGCAGGTCGTCCCAGCCGAGCTGGAACGTTCCGGTGCGCTCACCGGGGGCGATCTCGTCGGCCGGGGAGACGTAGGTCCAGTCGAGGTCGTCCGCCTCGACGCGCAGCAGGCGCAGCACCTCGCGCTGGGCCAGCGACTCGGCCTTGTAGATCGCGGGGAAGCCGGGGGTGTCGACGCGGTCCTGGCCGGAGGCAGTGCGCAGGCTGCCCGCCCCGCCGACGACGAGGAGTCGGCGTACGCCTGCCGTGCGCAGCCCGTCGAGCAGGGAGCGGTAGGCGGCCAGCAGCGGCGCGGCCGGGTCGGAGCCGTCGCGGGGCGGGGAGACGGCGGAGACCACGGCGTCGTGCCCGGCGGCGGCTTCGGCGACCTGGCCGGGATCCGTGACGTCCAGCGTGATGCCGGTACGGCCCGAGCGGGTGGCGGCGGTGACCTCGTGGCCCCGGGCGGACGCCTCGGCGGCGACACGGGAGCCGATCATCCCGGTGGCGCCGATGAGGAGGATCTTCACGGGTTGCTCCGTTCGTTCTGCGGCCTGTCCTGAGCCGTGGTGAGTTGTGGTCGACGGGCCCGGTGAGCCTGTCCCGAGGACCGGGCGCCGACTCGGCGCGGTGCGCGGACTGCTCCCCATCGGCACGCGTCGGAGAATCCGGGCAGGTTCACGGTCCGTCAGGAGGCCGGGTGAGGAGTGTCTGGTGTCAGAGGCTGATCTTGAACGTGACCTTCGCCAGCTCTTCGCTCTCCTGCACGACGCGGACCTGGCCTGAGGCGTTCCGGTACGTGCCGGTGCCGCCCGTGACGGCGAACTGCTCGTCGAAGAGGGGGCCCTTGGCGGAGAGCTTCGCGGTGCCGGTAGTGGTGATCTTGTTGCCGTTGCCCAGGTCGTAGACGAAGGTCAGCAGTTCGGCGGTGCGGGGCTTGGCGTCGGTGGAGATGGCGACGAAGCTGCTGGTACCCAGGGCGCGGCCGGCCAGGGTGGTGAGGGCGCCGGTCCCGATGAGCTGGTCACCGAGGGCGTTGTCGGCGGGGGCGACGTCGACGAAGTTGATCGCGGTGCCCTTCTCGACGGCCTCGATGGTGAGCGTGCGGTGCGTGTGCTGGCGTGAGCCGGCGGGGGCGGCGTCGGCGGAGCCGGACCCCAGGGTCAGACCGGCGGCGAGGACACCGGCCGTGGCCGCGGCGGCACCGGTGACGGAGAGGACGCGCTTGCGCATGACGGGCTCCAGATTCATGGGGCGAGCAAAAGTATCTGCTGCGGCAGACAATATATCTGCTGACGCAGATACTGCAAAGGCAGCTTTTTCTGCTGTGGGTCCTCTGGGATCCTGGCGGGGTGAGAAGGCAACAGCTGCATGACGACGACGTGACCCTCTACGGCCTGTTCGTGGAGGCGTTCAGCCGTCTCAAACCCCTGGTGCACCGTGATCTGGGGGTGCCCGACACCTGGTTCGAGGTGCTGCTGCGCCTCGGCCGCACGCCCGGGCGCCGGATGCGGATGACGGACCTGGCGGACGCGGTCGCCTTCAGCTCGGGCGGGTTCAGCCGGCTTGCCGACCGCATCGAGAAGGAGGGCCTGATCCGGCGGGAACCCGACCCCGACGACCGGCGCGCGGCCCTGGCCGTCCTGACATCGAAGGGCGGCGAGGCCCTCGATCGCGCCCTCGCCGCCCATGTGACCCATCTGCGCGCCCACGTCACCGGGATACTTCCGCCCGAGGACAGGGGGCACCTGGAGCGCATCCTGCGGACGCTGCGGGACGCGAACCGGTGAGGCTCTGCCCGCAGGCCGGCCCCGCGGCGGGCGCCGGGAACGACGACGGGGCTCGTGCGGTCAGTCGGAGGGCGTCACGTACCGGCGTTGGGCGTCGCGCGTCGGCAGTGGACAGCTGCTACTTGGCGGTGGCCGCGGCGTGGCCGCCCGTGACCTCGATATAGGTGGTGCCGGTGACCGGGCGGTGGTCGTAGGTACCGGTGACAGAGGCGCTGCCTTCGTAGCGGGCCCCGGTGGTCACCAGTTCCTGGTTCTCGGCGTAGACCTTGACGTTCAGTTCGGCGTGCTCGCCGGGGATGGTGACCTTCCAGTGGGTGGGGTAGGACCTGCCGGTGGTCGGGCTGGTCCACAGGGTGGAGTTGTCAGGCGTCAGGGTGGCCTCGGCGACGGTCTGCGTACCGTCGGGCTTGAGGACGGTCGCAAAGTTGTTCTGCTTGTCGTACTTCGTGTTCCAGACGCTGACCCGGTCGCCGTTGGACAGGTTGAGGTTCATCCAGGCCCATGAGGCGTCGCCCGAGGCGACATCGGGAAGCGGTCCCCACTGGCGGTCCACCCAGGACTCGCCGCGGACCTTCTCGGTGCGGCCGTTGAGCGTCAGGGTTCCGGAGGTGTCCACAGTGGGCAGGGCGTACTCGTAGTTCGGGTACTTCGCGTCGCCGAACATGGGGAAGTACCCGGTGCCCATGTTGTAGAGGACGCTGCCGTGGGGGCGGAACGTGACGTCGATGGTCCCTTCGGGTACCTTCGCGCGCAGCTTCATCTCCTTGGTGCCGCCGGTCCAGGTGATGTTGTCGGTGTGGATGTCCACGCCCCGCTTGTCGGAGAGGCCTGCCTGGGGAGGGAGCGCGGTCTCCGACTTCGTGTACCAGCCGGTGCCCTCGTCGATGATCGACACGACGGAGCTGGCGCCTCCTTGCCTGGCGTCGCCGGCGCTCAGGTAGTGGGCCAGGAATCCGTAGCGGTGGCCCCCGGCTGTCACATGCGCGGTGACGTACCAGGACTGGTTGACCCGGTCGGCGTTGGCGGAGAGATCCGCGGCGGGGTCGATGAGGACGGGAAGGGTGGTCCGGGTCAGCCCCTGCCCGGAGGCGGTGCTGTGCGCTGCGGCCGGGGCGGCGACGGTTGTCGCCGACGCTCCTCCCGAGGTGAGTGTGAATGAGGCGACGAGCGCGACGGCGACGGCGGCCGTGCCGACGGTGGTCTTGCGCATGATGGCTCCTTGTGCAGATGTTCTGTGCGGCCTGAGTGGTGTACGAAACTGTTTCGTACTCCCGATGGCCGTGATCGTGGACGGGAAGGAAGCCGGTAGTGCAGGCGGGCGCCCGCCCAACGGGGCGGCGGCCGCTGTCGGGTGAGCCGGACCGCCGGTCTCCTTTAAATCCAACAGCTGTAGGATTACTTGATGCCCGGCCCCGTGTCAACCGGTACTCGGGCAGGGACCACCGTTGCTCGGACGCGCCGTCGGCGGCGGCTACGCTGGTCCGACGCATGAGCATGCGCCCGCGCAACCCGCTGAGGAGGACACTTGGGAGGCAAGCCGACGACCACGCGACGCCCGGGTCGTCCCCGCGCGGATTCCGCCGCGGTGCCCGCGGAGCCGGAGGTGCTGCTGCGCGGCCTGCAGGCGTTCGCGGAGCTGGGATACGACGGCGCGTCGGCGCGGGAGCTCGCGCGCCGACTCGGGGTCGGCCCCACCTTCATCAACGACCGCTACGGTTCCAAGGCGGCCTACTGGCGCGCGGTGGTGGACGCCGCACTGGGGGGCCAGCTCACCCGCATGGTTCCGGCCGTCCCCGGGAGCGACGACGAGGACGTGGTGCGGCAGTTCGTCAGGGAGTTCTACCGCGTCAGCAGCGGTGAGCCGTACCTCGCCATGGTGATGGCGGACGAAGGCGTACGGGACACCGAGCGGCTGGACTACCTCTTCCAGCGATACATCGAGCCGACGCTGGCCCTCGTCGTGCCCAGTGTCGAGAGACTGATGGCCTCCGGGCGCATGGCCCGGGTCTCCATGGACCTCGTGGTCTTCGCCATCATCGCTCCCGTGTCAGGACTGGTGCAGGAGCCGCTCTCCCGGCGCCTGGGCCGCATCGGGTACCTGACGCAGGCGGACCGTCTCGCCAGGGCGGAGGCCCTGGCCCGACTGGTGGTGGACGGTCTGCTGGCCCCGGGCGACGCAGAGCGCCGGTAGCGGGATCTGAGACGACTCGCTCCGTGCCCACCGGTCAGGGGTGGTGACCGTTTGTCACCGGCCGCCGCGGTGCGCGTCGGTACTGCCCTCGGACATGGTCGTGTTCGCCTGACGGGCGTTCGTTCTCGGGCCGAGGCGCACGTGCCACGCCGCAGGCAGTGACGTCCGTCCCAGGGCATGGGCTCGAGGCTGGAGAGGGTTGGAGGCGTGCACACGGTGACTCACGTGGTCGTCCGCTCGAAGGGCGTCGGCACTCTTCGCGCCTGGGCCGGACGCCCGGGTTTCGCCGGGCGTCCGGTGCAGCTGCCGGAGTGCCCTACGCCTGTGACTCGCTCTTCGTGAGTTTGCTGCGAATGACCGCCGCGAGAACGATGAGCGCGGTGAGGGTGGCGGTGGAGATCAGCTGGGAACGCGCATCGTCGTCGGTGCTCATCAAGGCGAGGACCCCGGCCATGCCGGCCACGGCTGTCCAGCCCAGCCACGGGTGGCCCCACATGCGCACGGCCGGTGTCCGGCCGGGGGTGCGGTTCGCGATGTGGCGCAGACGGAGCTGGGACAGCGCGATGGCCATCCAGATCACCAGGACCATGGCTCCCAACGTGTTGAGCAGGAAGGGCAGGACGCGGTCGGGGGCGAAGATGTTGAGGATGACGGCGATGAAGCCGAAAGCGACGGAGGCGATGACGGCGCGGCGGGGTACGCCGGCGGCGGAGACGTGCAGGAGGCCGCGGGGAGCCTCGCCGCGCTGGGCCAGGGAGAAGCCCATGCGGGAGGCGCCGTAGAGGTTGGAGTTGAGCGCGGAGAGCAGGGAAGTGAGCACCACGACGTTCATCAGCTGCGCGGCAGCCGGGATGCCGATGCGGTCCAGGACGGCGACGAAGGGGCTGGTGGTGGCGGACGCGGAGTTCCAGGGCAGCAGCAGCACCATGAGGGCCACGGAGCCGATGTAGAACAGCAGCAGGCGGGCGACGACCGTGCGGGTGGTCCTGCGGAGGGCTTCGGCGGGGTTGGCGGACTCGGCCGCCGCGATGGTGACCAGTTCCACGCCGCCGAAGGCGAAGACGACGGCGAGCAGGCCGCTCATCACGCCGCTGACGCCGTTCGGGAAGAAGCCGCCGTGGCCGGTGAGGTTGGTCAGGCCCACGGCGTGGGTGTCGGGCAGCAGGCCGAAGACGGCGAGGGTACCGAGAACGAGGAAGGCGACGACGGCGGTGACCTTGACGGCGCCGAACCAGAACTCGAACTCGCCGAAGCGCCCGACGTCGAAGAGGTTGACGACGGTGAGGGCGGCCATGGAGGCCAGGACGAAGACCCACTGGGGAACACCCGGCAGCCAGCTGTGGGCGATGGCACCCGCTCCCGTCGCCTCGGCCGCGACCACGACCACGAGCCCGGACCAGTACAGCCAGCCTATGGTGAAGCCCGCCCAGCGTCCGAAGGCCTTCTCGGCGTAGACGGAGAAGGACCCGCTGCTGGGCTGGTCGACCGCCATTTCGGCGAGCATGCGCATGACGAGGACCATGAGCAGGCCGGCCAGGCAGTAGGAGACGAGAATGCCGGGCCCGGCGGCGAGGATGCCCGCTCCCGCGCCGAGGAAGAGGCCGGCGCCGATGACGCCGCTGATCGCCAGCATGGTGACGTGGCGCTGCTTGAGCCCGGTGCCCAGGGCGGCGGCGCCGGGTTCTGAACCGTCACTTCGCGGCAGGTCTGCCCGAGGGGGTGTGCTGCTGTCGGTCGTCTTGCGGAATGCCATGGGGTGGCTCCTTCGCAAAAGGGCGAGCTGATGGAGGGGCGACGCACGGTCCCGCGCCCCGGCGGCGTCGGCCGGGCGGCCGGACGGACGGAATCAGGGCACGACGAGCAGGTGGCTGAAGAG
The DNA here is from genome assembly GCF_042720695.1 of Streptomyces sp. NPDC058457. NCBI lineage: Bacteria > Bacillati > Actinomycetota > Actinomycetes > Kitasatosporales > Streptomycetaceae > Streptomyces > Streptomyces sp. NPDC058457. The sequence goes on from NZ_JBHXLU010000117.1 coordinate 19,268, forward strand.
TGGAGGCGGGTGGTTGCCCGTCGATGGCGTACTCGTGGAACGCCCGGTGAGTGACGTACTTGTGGAACCGGGTGGGTTCGCCTCGCTCGCAGGCGAGGAGGGCGTCGACGGAGGGTTGGCCGAGGACGTCGGTGAGCTGGGCGTCGGACTTCAGGGCGGGACGGGCCTGGCCGAGGTCGGTGGGGGGCGGGACGGCCTCAAGGCGGGCACGGGGCAATAATTTGGACCCGAACGATACGGATGCGGTGAGGTGCCCGCAAGAGGGTGGTACGGAATCGTGCGGTCGCATGCCGTGTCGAAGGCGGCGAGCCGCTCGCACGCCGGACCCGTGTCGGAAGTGGCGCGGGCGCCGTCCTGCCCCGGCGGCGGCCAGGGTCCGCCGGCACGTGGGTGATACGCCTGAACGTTTGGCTCTAAACAAATCGCGGAACCAACTCTCTTGACCCCGTGATGCGGCCCTGCTACTTATTTGGGGCCAAACGAGATGGGGTGAGGTGGTCCACGAACCCGAAGCGGTTGTCCTCGCCGGGGTCGCAAAGCTCCGGACTCCTTCTCCGTCCTCCTGATCACTCGCCGGCGGGATGGTCTGGCACCTGCGGAACTCGCCCACCGGACCCCAGCGAAGCGGCGGTCGATGAACGAAGGCCTCCCCCCCACCTGGCAGAACGCCGACCTCATGGCATGCGCGGTGAATCCCCGGAACCGACGCGTACCACGCTCCCGTCCGGCCGGCCGAGGCCACGACCCTGCAACCTCGGCTGTGGGTGAGGCACCTCATCAACCCTTGTCATCACCGAAAGGAAGCCCGTGCCATCTGCGAAGGACGACACCCCCGTACACCTGCCCTCCGATACTTCCGTCGACGGGCCGGTTCCGGAGCCGTTGAACGGGTTGGGTCATGTCGGTCTGCACGTGGCCGATCTCCAGGGCACAGCGGACTGGTACCAGGAATACCTGGGCTTCGAGCCTGCCGAGCAGTTCACGGTCCCGAGTCTGGGCGCACGCGTCCTGATGATGCGTGTCGCCGGTATGACGCTCGAACTGGTCGAACTCCCCGAATCCGAGCCGCACCCCCGCAGTTGGCGACCACATGTCGAAGCCCTGACGCTCCGTGGATTCGGGCACCTCTGCTTCCAGGTGGCCGACTGCGAAGCGGCGTACCACAGGCTCCGTGCCCGGGGGGTGGAGTTCAACACCGGGCCGAAACACTGGCCGGACCTCGGGTTCACCAACGCGCACTTCCATGACAACGAGGGGAACGATCTGGAGATCATCTCCTATTCGGTATCCGAATAAGCGCTGGACTTTGCGACGAGAGGCCCTGATGAGCACCGCCACGAGCACCGCCTACCCGATCGGAAAAGACGTGGAGATCCCTTCGATCGGCCTGGGTACCTGGCCGATGAAGGGAGACGAAGCCGAGGAAGCCGTCCGTTACGCCCTGACCCAGGGGTACCGCCTGGTGGACACGGCATCCGCATACGAGAACGAACGTGAGGTCGGGCGCGGCCTGCGAAGCTCCGGCGTGGCGCGAAGCGACGTGTTCGTGACCACGAAGCTGGGCAACTCCTACCACGGCCGCGAGGAGACGCTACGAGCGTTCGACCGGTCCCTGTCCGAACTCGGCCTGGACCAGCTCGACCTCTACCTCATCCACTGGCCTCTTCCGATGCTCGACCTGTATGTCGAGACCTGGCGGACGCTGGTGGAGCTGCAGCAGGAGGGGCGCGTCCGTGCCATCGGAGTGTCCAACTTCAAGCGGGCGCATCTGGACCGGCTCATCGAGGAGACCGGCGTCGTACCCGCGGTCAACCAGATCGAGCTCAACCCTCTGACGAACAGGGCCGCGGAGCGGGTGTATCACCAGGAGAACGGAATCCTCACGCAGTCCTGGAGCCCGCTGGGCCCGGGCACCGATCTTCTCCGCTCGGACGTCCTCACCCAGATCGCGCGTGCGCACAGCCGGACGGTCGGACAGGTGATCCTGCGCTGGCACCTCCAACTCGGTCTGTCCGTCACACCGAAGTCCGCCTCGCCCGAACGGATCACCCAGAACCTTCAGGTCTTCGACTTCACCCTCTCCGACGACGAGGTCCACGCGATCACCGCGCTCGACACCGGCGAGAAGACGCCGATGGACTCGGACCTCCTCGGCCCGCCTGCCCAGGACGCGTAGCCTTCGGACCGGTCGACGTCCCACCCCTACGGCAGGGCCTCGTCACAGACGGCGCGGAGAGTTCTCCCCGCGCACGACGCCGCTCTCTCGCCAGGGGTGGGGCGGCGTCGGAACACCGCTTCCGGCGTGCGGCCTGACGGGCGTCGACCGCCCGCAGTCCGGATTCCTCGCGGAAGCCGGTCCCGCCGGCACCCGGGGACCGCTGCTCGACAACGAACGTGGAGGCCGCCGTCGGCCCCGCGTCCGACCGGCGGCCGAACCGGCTGTCCGTCCACCGATACGTACAGGGTGGTCAATGGCGGCCCAGAAGGTTGTCCGCGACGTGCATCAGATGGCGACGCATGGCGTCCTGGGCGCTTTCGGAGTCGCGGTCGCGCAGGGCCTCGACAACCGCGGTGTGCTCCGCGTGGTAACAGCGCAGTCGCTCGGGGGTGGACGTGCGGCGTTTGAGGCTGCCCCAGATCGGCAGGGCGCGGGCCGTGTTCATGACGTCGAACATGCTTATCAGGAGGCTGTTGTGGGCCGCCTGCGCGATGGCGTGGTGGAGCCGGGTGTCCCAGCTCTCGAATTCCCCGTGATCGTCGCTTCGGCCGCCACGGTCGAGACAGACCGCGATGCGATCGAGGTCGGCCTGGGTCGCGATGCCGGCGGCCAGGGCGGCGACCGGCGGCTCGATCAGCAGCCGGACCTGCATGATCTCGGCAGGGCTGGTGTCGGCCGGTGCCACGTCGGCGGGCGGGACGGCGGCCTCGGTGAGGAAGGTGCCGCGTCCCACGTGCCGGACGACCAGGCCCTCCTGCTCCAGCACGTCCAGCGCGCGGCGCACGGCGCTGCGGGGTGCGGCGAAGCGTTCGACCAGGGTGCGCTCGGTGGGCAGCTGGGCACCAGGCCCCAGGGTGCCGCTGCGCAGCCCGTCACGCACGAGAGTCCGCAGCGAGTACTCGACACTCATCACCGCATCATGCTAACCAGCGGACCAATCGAGACCAATTTTTCTGCCGAAGAATCCGTTGACGGACTCATGGACAGCTGCAATTCGCGAGCCGTACAGTGGCGGCGCAATATTGGTCCGATTGGTAATGATTGGTTGTGCCGTGAAGCTGGTGACCCTCTCCTCTCCGGACTCCACCGAGGCCGAACGGCGTGTGGGCGTCCTCGACAGCGAACGCCGGGTCGTCCATGACGCCACCGCTCTGCTCCCGCCCGGTACCGGGATGCTGGAGCTGATCGAGGGGTGGCACGAGTTGGGTCCGGTGCTGAGGGACGCGGCCGGCGATCAGGCCGCGCTGCCCCTGGACTCGGTGCGACTGCTGGCGCCGATCCCCGTCCCCCGTCGCAACCTGTTCTGCGTCGGCAAGAACTACCGTGACCACGCCGTGGAGTTCGGGCGCAGTGGCTACGACACCCCGAGCCGCTCGGAGGCTCTGCCCGACAAACCGATCGTCTTCAGCAAGGCGACGACGTCGGTCACCGGACCATCCACCGGAATCGATCCGCACCCAGGTGTCACCGCGGAACTCGACTACGAGGGCGAGCTCGCTGTGATCATCGGTCCTGGCGGGCGGGGGATCTCCCGGGAGCGTGCGTTCGACCACGTGTGGGGCTACACGATCGTCAACGACGTGACAGCCCGTGACCTGCAACGCGACCACAAGCAGTGGCTGCTGGGCAAATCGCTCGACACCCACTGCCCGATGGGCCCCTACGCGGTCACCGCGGACGAGGTCTCCGACGTGACCGCCCTGCGGGTCGAGACCGCGGTCAACGGCGAGCTGCGGCAGAGCGCCCGGGTCAAGGACCTGATCTTCGACATCCCGGAGCTGATCGCCACGATCTCGGCAGGCACCACTCTGCTGCCCGGCGACCTGATCGCCACCGGCACCCCGGCCGGTGTCGGGATCGGATTCGACCCGCCCAGGTTCCTGACCACCGGCGATCTCGTCGAAGTGACGATCACCGGGCTGGGTACCCTGCGCAACCGCGTCGGCGGAGAGCGATGAACGGCGAGGCGAATGTGAACGTCAACGGCAGGACGCTGGCGGTCGAGGTCGACGGGCGGGGCCCGGCGGTCCTGATGGTGCACGGCCTGGGCGGCACGTCGAACTTCTATCAGATGCAGGCGGACGCCTTGGCCGGGCGCTTCCAGGTGATCCGGGTCGATTCGGCCGGCGCGGGACGCTCGCCCGTCGCCGAGGACATCAGTATCGAGAGCCATGCCGAGGACCTGGCCGCGATCCTCGACGAACTGGGCGTGCCCTCGGCCGCGGTCGTCGGGCATTCGGCGGGCACCCTGGCGGCCCGAGCCCTGGCCGCCCGCCACCCCGGCAAGGTCTCCGCGCTGGCGCTGCTCGGCGCCGTACGGGTGCCGAGCGAAGCGGTACGACAAGCCCAGCGCGACCGCGCGGCCGTGCTGCGCGAACGGGGCACCGCCGCGGTGGCACCCGGAGTCGTCGCGGGCGCCCTGTCCGAGGCGACCCGCAGCGATCGCCCGGAGGTCGCCGCCTTCGTCCGTGAGCTCGTCATGCGCCAGGACGCCGAGGGCTACGCCCGTAACTGTGAGGCCCTGGCCGCCGCCACCGCCCCCGGCCCGATCGATCCCGCGCTGCCGCTGCTGCTGGTCACCGGCGATCAGGACCGGGTGGGCCCCCCGGAGGTCAGCGTCGAACTCGCTGCCGCCCACGGCAACGCCACCCTGGCGATCCTCCCGGGCGTCGGCCACTGGACGGCTCTGGAGGCCGCCCGCCGCACCACCGAACACCTCCTGAAATTCCTCTGAGCTGCGCTCGACACCCCTCGGGTGCCGTCGTCACAAGTCACCAGGAGCACTGCCATGCCCATCCCACCGCACAAGACCCTCTTCCGCGATGTCAAGATCCTGGACTCCACCGGCGACGCCCCCTATCCGGGCGACGTACTCGTCGACCACGACCGCATCGCCGCCGTGGGCACGGTCGACCCCGCGCACGCCGCGGACGCACGGGTGATCGAGGGGCGCGGCCGTACCCTGATGTCCGGGCTGTGCGACGCGCACACCCACTTCAGCTGGAACAACAGCGCCGACCTGGACGGCCTGGGCACCATGCCGGTCGAGGAGCACCTGCTCTTCTCCATCGAGTCCGCTCGCACCTACCTCGACTCCGGCTACACCATGTGCGTGGGCGCCGCCTCAGCCAAGGACCGCCTGGACGTGGTGTGCCGCGACGCGATCGACGCCGGCCGCATCCCCGGCCCGCGCTACCTGGCCAACGGTCCGGAGATCGCCGTCACCGGCGGTGCGCTGATCAAGTCGATCACCAAGTTCGCGGACGGCCCCGAGGGCATGCGCAAGGCGGTCCGGGAGCTGATCGACCTGGGCGTGGACCAGATCAAGCTGTCCATGACCGGCGAGGAGATCACCGGGTCACAGCGCGCCGAGGACACCTACTTCTCCGACGAGGAGGTCGCCGCCGCCGTCACCGAGGCCCACCGTCGCGGCAAGCGCGTCTGCGCCCACGCGCGCAGCGCCGAGAGCGTCAAGATGTGCGTGCGTCACCACGTCGACATCATCTACCACGCCAGCTTCACCGACGAAGAGGGCATGGACCTGCTGGAGGCGAACAAGGACTGGGTGTTCGTCGCGCCCGGTATCAACTGGCTGATCGCCACCCTCTACGAGGCCGAATCGTTCGGTTTCCCCCAGGAGGCCGCCGAGGCCGTCGGTTACAAGCGCGAACTGGAGATCGCCGTCGAGGGGCTGAGAGAGATGCGCCGCCGCGGCATCCGGATCCTGCCCGGCGGCGACTACGGCTTCGCTTGGACACCGCACGGCACCTATGCCCGTGACCTGCAGCACTTCGTCGAACGCCTCGGCTTCACCCCGATGGAGGCGATCCTGTCGGCCACCGCGCTGGGCGGCGACATCATGCTCCGCTCCCACGAACTCGGCAAGGTCCGGCCCGGCTACCTCGCCGACCTGATCCTGGTCGACGGCGACCCCCTCGCCGACATCACCGTCCTGCAGGACCACGACAGGCTGAACTACATCATGAAGGACGGCCGCTTCCACAAGGAACGGCAACCGGCGGGCAGGTGATGACCCTCGGTCAGCGACCATCGCGCGGTCCGCGTTGCCGACGGTGACGCGGAGCGTGGTCATGGCCGGCCTCCGCGGGCCCGAGAGCGCGTGACCGCCAGGCCCGGCGCGACATCGTGCCGCGCCGGGCACGGCGGCCTCGTGGGAAACGGGGGGATGGCCGTCAGTTGATCTGGGCGTACTCCCGGAACTCCCAGTCGGTGACGTACTTCCGGAACCTGGCGAGCTCGTCCCGCCTGAAGGTGAGAAAGGCGTCGACGAAGGGCTTGCCGAGTGCGCCGGTGAGCTCGTCGTCCGCTTCCAGGGCGTCCAGGGCCTGGCCGAGGTCGGTGGGCAGCAAGGCGGCGGTGGTGGTGCCGGCGGCGTAGCCGGTCGCCGGGGCGGGAGGTTCCGAGGCGGCGCCGATGCCGAGCCGGATCGCGGCCAGGAGGCCGGCGACGGCGAGGTAGGGGTTGGCCGTGGCGTCGCCGAGGCGGACCTCCAGCCGGGTGGCGGCACCTCGCTCGGGCGGGATGCGGACCAGGGCGTTGTGGTTGTCCAGACCCCAGTTGATCAACCAGGGAGCCGTGGTGTCCGGGCCGAACCGCTTGTAGGAGCTGACGGTGGGGTTGAGCAGGGCGGACAACGCGGGCGCGTGCGCGAGGACACCGGCCAGGGCGTACCGGGCGGTGGCCGACATGCCGTGGGCCTCGTGGGTGGCGTCGAAGGCGTAGCGCCGCCACCCGGTGGCCGAGCCGGTGTCGCGTTCGAGCAGGACGTACTCCAGTTCCGGCCCGACCTGTGCGCTCACGCCCGTCTCGTCCAGGGACGCCAGGACCTGGCGCAGCAGGTCCCTGGGTGACTCGGGCACGCTCAGCCCGGTGGCCGGGTCGCGGACGTCCCCGATACACCAGGCAACGTTCGGCTCCCACGGCAGTGGGACGACGGTGTCCAGATCCGGGCGGACCACGATGTCCGGCATGCCCGCTTCGAGGCCGCCGGTGATGTCGGAGTGATCGCCTCGGGCGGCCGTGTGGTAGATGGCGCGGCTGAAGGCGAGGCCGTGCCCGGCCGCGTGCGGCAGATGGTGAAGCAGAATGTCCCGGCTGCGGTCGGAACCCATGAGGTCCGGGTAGGCGACACGGAGGACGTCGATGCCCTGGGCGCCGAGCGCCTTCATCACCTCTTGGACCTGGGGCTCTGTCTGGGGACTCATGGAAACTCCAGGGGTGCGGCGACACATGTCATTCTGTCCGGATTCACCCGCCCGGCATGGGGCGCCCTCGCGCGGCCGCTCGGCAATCCGGCAGATTATTTGATGCCAAACGATGAAATTCGGGCGGGTGTCTCACAGGGGGGCGGCGGGGATTCGTGCGGTTCCGGACGGAGCCGGGGCCGCCGCGGTCGGGGCCTCAGGGATACATTTGGCGGCAAACAAGCAGGCTGGCGGCCTGCGCCGCCCCCCGACGCCCAGGAGGAGCATCATGCCCCCGCTCCATCGATCCATCGCCGAGACCGAGCGGGCCGTGCAGCGCCGACTGGGCGGTCTGACCCTCCAGCGCGAGGCCATGGCTGCCGTGGCCAACGTCCACCGGGCCGCAGCGGCTGTCCGGCAGCACCTGGAGAATTCCGTACTGCGGCCGCACGAGCTGACGTGGACCGGGTTTGTCGTGCTGTGGGTGCTGTGGATCTGGGACGAGCAGGAGACGTGGTCGGTGGCCGAGGAGGCGGGCATCTCCAAGGGCACCCTGACCGGGATCTCGCGCACCCTCGAAGGGCGCGGTCTCGTGGTCCGCTCCGCCCACCCCGAGGATCGCCGCCGGGTCCTGCTGGCACTCACCCCCGAAGGCGAGAGGCTCATGGAGGGGCTCTTTCCGGCGTTCAACGCGGAGGAGGCGTTCGTCTCCGCCTCGCTCAGCCCGGACCAGTGCCTGCAGCTCGCCGACAGCCTGCGTGCCATAGTCAGCCGGCTCGAAGAGCACGGCGAGCAACGCAGGCGGGAACTGCTCGACGGCGAGAACCTCCCCCCGAGGCGCTCAGGTCGCCGCCCGCGGGCGTAGTCGGATTGGCCCCGGGGGCGGGCCGCCGTCGACGGCGGCCCGCACCCTTCGTCGACGACGGGGTGCCGCAGGCGCCGTCCCGGTCGGTTTCGGTCCTGCCGCATGTTGACGCTGTGCGCACTCCATCCCGGGCGAATCGTCGGACCCCTTGACCTGACCCCGATTCCCGAGCTATTCATTTGGAGTCAAATGATTCGGAGGTAGGGTCATGGCTCGCGAGACCGAAGCCGCTGTCATCTCCGGGGTTTCCGTCGACACCCGGCACTGGATCGGCGGCCGACGTGTCGCTTCGGCCGGAACGTTCACCGACCACTCGCCCATCGACGGCAGCCCCCTCGGCGAGATCGCCCGAGGCGGCCCCGTCGAAGCGCGGGCAGCTGTCGCCGCGGCCAGGGCGGCCTTCCCTGCCTGGGCCGCCACCACCCGTGCCGAGCGCGCCCGGATCCTGCACGCCGTCGCCGACGGTGTCGAGAAGCGCGTCGAAGAGCTCGCGATCGTCGAGACCACCGACAACGGCGCGCTCCTGCGCTCGCACCGGCGCGGAGTCATGCCGCGCGTCGCGCACAACTTCCGGTTCTTCGCGGACTGGCTGCTGAAGCTCGACCACGACGACTTCGAGACCCGCGGCCACCGCAACCACGTCAGCTGGGACCCCGCCGGGCCGACCGTGCTGATCACCCCGTGGAACGCCCCGTTGATGCTGGCCACCTGGAAGGTCGCCCCGGCCCTCGCGGCCGGCAACACCGTCGTCCTCAAGCCCGCCGAGTGGTCCCCGCTCACCGCCTCCCTCCTCGCCGACATCGCCGCCGAGGCCGGGCTGCCGGCCGGTGTGCTCAACGTCGTCCAGGGGTACGGGGCCGAGATCGGCGACGCCCTCACCTCGCACCCCGACGTCCGCCGGATCAGCTTCACCGGGTCCGTGCCGACCGCCAGGCGCATCGCCGCCTCGGCCGCCGCCAACCTCACCCCGCTCAGCCTCGAACTCGGCGGCAAGTCACCGCTGCTGGTCTTCGCCGACGCCGACCTGGACCTCGCCGTGGACCTGGCGGTCGAGCAGTACGACAACGCCGGCCAGGTCTGTCTCGCGGCCTCCCGGTTCCTGGTCGAGGAGACGGTCGCCGAGGAGTTCACGCGCCGTTTCGTCGAGAAGGCCACGGCCATGAAGCAGGGCGACCCGCGCGACGAGGCCACCGACATCGGGCCCAACATCCACCCCCGTCAGCTGGAGAAGATCGACGGCTTCGTGCAGCGGGCGCTCGCCGCCGGGGCGCGTGCCGTCATCGGCGGACATCGGAACGACGGACAGTACTACGCCCCGACCCTCCTCACCGATGTCGCGCAGGACAGCGAGGTCGTGCAGGAGGAGGTCTTCGGCCCGGTGCTGACCCTCCAGACCTTTGCCACCGAGGAGGAGGCCGTCCACCTCGCCAACGACACCCGGTTCGGGCTCGCCGCGACCCTCGCCACCGGCGACCCCGAGCGGGCCGAGCGGGTCACCGCGCAGCTCGTCGCGGGCACCGTCTGGGTCAACTGCTTCTTCGTCCGCGACCTCCAGGCCCCCTTCGGCGGCTCCCGCCAGTCGGGTGTCGGCCGCGAGGGCGGGAACTGGAGCTTCGACTTCTACTGCGACCTCAAGAACACCGTCACCGCGCCGACCGGATGGACGAACCATGGGTGAGATCGTCGGGGCGGGCCTCCTCGCCCATGTCCCCACCATCGTGCTGCCCGAAGAGACCCGGCTCGAACTCAACGAGGGCAAGGAGATCACCCTCGTCACGGGACTGGAGCAGCTCCGCCGGGACGTCTTCGAGCGGGACGACTACGACACCGTCGTCGTCCTCGACTCCCACTGGGCGACCACCGTCGAGTTCGTTGTCACCGCCCAGGACCGCCGCGCCGGGCTGTTCACCTCCGAGGAACTGCCGCGGGGCATGTGCCGGATGCCGTACGACTATCCTGGCGACCCCGAACTCGCCCGCAACGTCGAGCGGTTCGCGGACAAACACGGCACCTGGATCACCGCGATCGAGGACGCCTACCTGCCGGTTTACTACGCCACCATCAACCTCTGGAAGTACCTCGGCGAGGGCCTGCCCGACAAGCGGTGGGTGACCATCGGGGTCTGCCAGACCGGGGACATGGAAGACCATCTGCGCCTCGGCCGCGCCCTCGCGGACGGCATCGCCGCCACCCCCGGCCGCCGGGTGCTGCTGATCGCCTCGGGCGCCCTCTCGCACACCTTCTGGCCGCTGCGCGAGATCCGCGATCACGAGGCCAGCGACCCTGTGCACATCCGCACCCCCGAGGCGCGGGAAGCGGACCACGAGCGGATCGCCTGGTTCAAGGAGGGCCGTCACGACAAGGTCCTCGACACCATGGACGAGTTCTGGAAGGTAAAGCCGGAGGCGAAGTTCTTCCACTACCTGATGATGGCCGGCGCCCTCGGCGAGCAGGCCTGCACCGCCCCGGCCCGCCAGTACGGCGAGTACGAGAACTCCGTGGGCACCGGCCAGGTCCATCTCTGGTTCGACCGGCCCGCCGACGGCTGGACCGGCCCGGACGAGACCGTGGCAGCCGCCGCACACCGCCATCCCCACCGCCGCTAGGAAGGCCGCCATGCCCGAATACCGCCGCATCCTTCTGGACGGCGCCGCCGTCCAGGTCACCGTCGACCGGGACGAACTCGTCGCCGGGGACGGACGCCGCGTCAAGACCGAGGAGGCGCAGCACCTGCCCCCGGTGGTCCCGACCAAGGTGATCGCAGTCCACCTCAACCACCGCAGCCGCGTGGACGAGTTCCAGATCCAGCTCCCGGACACGCCCACCTACTTCCACAAGCCGACCTCGTCCCTCAACTCCCACAAGGGCGCGATCGTGCGCCCCGAGGGCTGCAGGTGGCTCAACTACGAGGGCGAGGTCGCCATCGTCATCGGTCGGACCACGCGGAACATCTCCCCTGCCCAGGCGGGGGAGTACATCGCCGGGTACACCATCGCCAACGACTACGGGCTGCACGACTTCCGGGACACCGACGCCGGCTCCATGCTCCGCGTCAAGGGCTCCGACACCCTCTGCCCGCTCGGCCCGGGGCTCGTCACCGACTGGGACTTCCACGGCAAGACCCTGCGTACGTATGTCAACGGCGAGGTCGTCCAGGACGGGTCCACCGACGAGATGAAGTGGGACATGCACTATCTCGTCGCCGACATCGCCCGCACCATCACCCTCTACCCCGGTGACGTCCTGCTGTCCGGCACCCCGGCCAACTCCCGTCCCGTACAGCCCGGTGACGTCGTCGAGGTCGAGGTCGAGGGACTCGGCCGGCTCACCAACCACATCGCCATCGGGCCCACCGCGATCCGCACCGACGTCGGTGCCCAGCCCACCGAGTCCGAGGAAGTGCTCTCCACCGCCCTCGGCGGCGACTGGGAGTTCCGCGGTATCCGCCCGCCGAAGCGCTGATCCGGCACCACGTTGGTATGCAAGACAAGGAGAAGTGACGGCATGGATCTGAACAAGTGGCTCGCCGCGGCGGTCGCGTCGAACACCGACTGGGCGAAGACCTTCGGCCCCTACGAACCGCACCCGGCGCTGGCCGTGGACGACACCCGGTTCGCCGCCGCGTTCGAGACCTTCACCGAACGGCTCAAGGACAACTACCCCTTCTTCCACCCCCGCTACGCGGGTCAGATGCTCAAGCCGCCGCACCCGGCAGCCGTCGTGGGCTACATGACCGCGATGCTGATCAACCCCAACAACCACGCCCTCGACGGCGGTCCGGCCACCGCCGCGATGGAGCGCGAGGTCGTCCAGCAGCTGGCCACCATGTTCGGCTACGACACGCACCTGGGACACCTCACCACCAGCGGGACCATCGCCAATCTCGAAGCCCTCTTCGTCGCCCGCGAACTGCACCCCGGCAAGGGCGTCGCCTACAGCACCGAGGCCCACTACACGCACGGCCGGATGTGCGGTGTCCTGGGGATGGAAGGCTTCCCTGTCCCCGCCGACGGACTCGGCCGCATGGACATGGACGCGCTGGAGGAACTGCTGCGCGGCGGGCAGGTCGGAACGGTGGTGCTGACCACCGGGACGACCGGGCTCGGCGCGATCGAACCGGTCCACGAGGCGCTGGCGCTGCGCGAACGCTACGGCGTGCGCATCCACGTCGACGGCGCCTACGGCGGATTCTTCACCCTGCTGGCCGGTGCGGACGGCCCCGAGGGCCTTCCCGCCGAGCCGTGGCGAGCCGTCGCCCAGGCCGACTCCATCGTGGTGGACCCGCACAAGCACGGTCTCCAGCCCTACGGCTGCGGAGCCGTTCTCTTCCGGGACCCCGAGGTCGGCCGCTTCTACCTCCACGACTCCCCGTACACCTATTTCACCTCCGAGGAACTGCACCTGGGTGAGATCAGCCTGGAGTGTTCCCGCGCGGGTGCGGCCGCCGCCGCGTTGTGGCTCACCTTCCAGCTGCTGCCGCCCACGCGCGACGGGCTGGGCCAGGTCCTGGCGGCCGGCCGACGAGCTGCGTTGCGCTGGGCCGAGCTGATCGAGGGCTCCGAGCACCTGGAGCTCTTCCAGACCCCGGAGCTCGACATCGTCGGCTACTTCCCGGTGACCCAGGAGCTCACGCTGTCGCGGATCGACGTGGTCAGCAACCGGATCCTCCAGGAAGGCATGACCGACAGCCAGGACCCGGTCTTCCTCAGCACCCTGCGGGTGGGCGCCGACCGCTTCACCTCCCGCCACCCGAAGATCACCGCGGACGCCGACGGCGCGCGCATCCTGCGCAGCGTGCTGATGAAGCCGGAGTCCGAGACCTACGTCGAACAGCTGCACCAGCGTCTGGAACAGCTTGCTCGCTCCTGACCGCCGCAGACGGGCTCGCCTTCCCCGCCGACGGCGAGCCGGTGCCGGTGCCGGCTCGCCCCGCCCCGGCACCGTGCGGCTGCGGCGCGCCGCTTCTCCCACAGCTCTTTCCTCCACCGGTGGCGGGTGTCACCGCCGATCTCCCTCCGGAGTGTGACCCCATGGCCAGCGTCCGTGGATACTTCCACCCCAAGACCGCGACCGGCACCTCGTCGCTGATCCCCTCCCCGCCCTGGCGCTACTCCGGTGACCTGCTCACCGTCGAATACCGCACCGACCCCGCGCGGGTGCGGGAACTGCTGCCCGAGCCGCTGGAGTTGGCCGACGAGGAACCGGGCGCGGTCGCGCTGATCTGGGCCGACTGGCAGTCCTGCGCCGCCTCCGGCGACGAGTTGCTGGACCCGGTGCTGTCCCAGTACAAGGAGGCGTTCGCGGTCGTCCGCTGCAAGTACCGAGGGCAGACCTACACCCGGTGCGTCTACATCTGGGTCGACAAGGACTTCGCGATCGCGCGAGGGCTGCATCAGGGTTACCCGAAGAAGCTCGGCTCCATCCACCAGACCCGCCCCCACCCGTACGGGCCCGCTCCGCGGATCGAGGCGGGAGCGAGGTTCGGGGCGACGCTGGCCGCCGCGGACCGGCGCCTCGCCCAGGCCGTCGTGACATTGCGGGGGCCGTCCGAGACCAACGGCTTCGTCAACGCCCACTCGATGGCCCACCACCGCTGGCTGCCGTCGATCGAGAAGGGCAAGGGCCTCGCCCTCGACGAGCTGATCGAGTCCGGCGCGGCCTCCGTCGAGGGCGGTCAGCCGTGGGTCGGCGATGCCGAGCTGGAGCTGTTCGAGGCGCCCACCGAGGAACTGGCGCGGCTGGAGATCCACGAGCCGATCGCCGCCTACTACCGCCAGGTCGGCGTGGTCTGGGACGGCGGCCGGCTGCTCGAATCCGGGACCTCAGGCGCCGAGTGACGAACCGTTGGAGACCTTCATGCACGACATCACCCACGCGGAACTGCTGACCCGGGCCAAGGAACTCGACTTCCCCACCCGGCACCACATCGACGGCCGGGAGGAGAGCGGTGGCGGTGGCGCGTTCGCCGTCGTCGCGCCCCGTGACGGACAGGTCCTGGCCCACGTCGCCGACGCGGGAGAAGCCGAGGTCGCCCTCGCGGTCGCCGCCGCCCGGCGCGCGTTCGACTCCGGCCCGTGGCCGCGGCTGGCCCCCGCCGAGCGCGGCCGGGTGCTGGTACGGATCGCCGACCTGCTGGAGGAACACCGCGAGTGGCTCGCCCTCACCGTCACCCTGGAGATGGGCAAGCCGATCACCGACGCCTACCAGATCGAGCTCCGGGCGATCATCAACACCTTTCGCTGGTACGGGCAGCTGGCCGACAAGCTCACCGACGAGTCCCCGCACACCGCCCCCGACGCCCTGGCCCTCGTCACCCGCGAACCGGCGGGCGTGGTCGGCGCCGTCGTCCCGTGGAACTTCCCGCTGACGCTGGCCGGCTGGAAAGTCGCCCCCGCCCTCGCCGCGGGCTGCACCGTCGTCCTCAAGCCGTCCGAGAACTCACCCCTGTCCGCGCTGCTCCTCGCCCGCGTCGCCACCGAGGCGGGCCTCCCGCCCGGCGTCCTCAACGTCGTCACCGGCGACGGTCCCACCGCCGGACGCGCCCTCGGCCTCCACCCAAACGTCGACGTCCTCGCGTTCACCGGCTCCACCGCCGTGGGCCGCTACTTCCTGCACTACGCCGCCGACTCCAACCTCAAGCGCGTCTGGCTCGAACTCGGCGGCAAGTCTCCGAACATCGTCCTCCCCGACGCCCCCGACCTGGCGAAGGCTGCCGCCACTGCGGCCTGGGGCATTTTCTTCAACCAGGGTGAGATGTGCACGGCACCCTCCCGGCTCCTCGTCCACAGCTCCGTCGCCGAGGAGGTCACCGAGGCGATCGTCGCGCGTGCCCGTGAGCTCCGGGTCGGAGACCCGCTCGACCCGGAGACCGAGATGGGCGCGCTGGTGGACGAGGCGCACCTGGAGCGGGTGCGCGGCCACATCGCGGGCGGGCAGGAGCAGGGCTCCCGGCTGCGCACCGGCGGCTCCCGTGTTCTGACGGCCACCGGAGGGTCGTACCTCGAACCGACCGTCTTCGACCGCGTCGACCCCGCGAGCCGCCTGGCCCGGGAGGAGATCTTCGGCCCGGTGCTCTCCGTGCTGACCTTCGACGACGTCGACGAGGCCGTCCGCCTGGCCAACGCCACCGAGTACGGCCTCGCCGCCGGCCTGTGGACCTCCGACCTGAACACCGCCCACCGGGTCTCGCGCGCACTCAAGGCCGGGACGGTCTGGGTCAACTGTTATGAGGAGGGGGATCTGACGGTCCCGTTCGGAGGAGTGAAGCAGTCCGGGAACGGGCGCGACAAGTCCGGCCACGCCCTGGACAAGTACACCGAGCTCAAGACCACCTGGATCCAGCTGTGACCCGGACGTCGGGGCGACCGCTCATCGCCGTACCCGCCCGTTTCTCCGCCACCGCCTCCGCACTCCGCTACGCCGCCGAGGTCAGCGCACGCGCCCTGATCGAGGCCGTGTGGCGCGCCGGCGGGGAGCCCGTGAGCATCCATCCGGCCGACCCGGCCGAGGTGGACGTCGCCGCGCGGTTCGCCCGGTTCGACGGCATCCTCCTGCCCGGCGGAGGCGACCTCGCCCCGCACCTCTACGGCGTCACCGAGACCCACTCCAGCGTCTACGACGTGGACGATCTCCAGGACGCCTTCGACATCGCGACCGCCCGGCACGCACTGGAGGCGGGTATCCCGCTGCTGGCCATCTGCCGCGGGCTGCAGGTCGTCAACGTCGCCCTGGGCGGCAGTCTCCGCCAGGACATGGGCGGCCCCGACCGCGAGCACCGCAACCTGCTGCACCCCGTGACAATCCGGCCCGGGACAGCGGTCGCGCAGGCGGCGGGCACGGACAAGATCGAGGCATCCTGCTTCCACCACCAGCAGGTCGAGCGCCTGGCCGACGGGTTGACCGTCGCCGCCACCGCTGAGGACGGCACCATCGAGGCTCTCGAACTGCCCGGCGCCTGGGCCTGGTTCACGGCCGTCCAGTGGCACCCGGAGGACACCGCGCACGAGGATCCTTTCCAGCAGGGCCTGTTCGACGCCCTGGTGCGGCACGCCGGCTCCAGCTGAGCGGCGCAGCTCCTGGACGCGCACGAACTCTCCGCACACGATGCCGTCGCCTCCCGTGCTTTCCGCGGGTGTGAGCGCAGCTTCGGTTCTTGTCACCCGCTGCGCGCGGCGGAGCCAGACTGCAGCCCGGGGCCGGTCAGAGAAGGAGGGCGTCGCAGAGATCTGCGACGCCCTCGGGGCGGGGACGACGGAACCGCCGCCCGGTCAGCACCAGGCGAGCTGCCGGCCCGGCACCCCGGTACGCGTGGGTCCGTTCCTGTCAGGCCGAAGGCGGGGAAGGCGCGGGTCGCCGTTCAGCCGATCTGGGCTGCGCGGAGCCGGGGGGTGACCTCGCGGCCGAAGAGCTCGTGGGCTTTGCGCAGTTCGGTGAGGTCGAAGATGTTGAAGTTGGCTATGAAGTTGCCGGCGCCGAGGGCCCGGCATTGGCGGATGATCTCGTCGGCCACCTGCGCGGGCGTGCCGTAGATGAGTTCGTCGGGGGACAGGGGCATGTGGGGGGCGTCGGGGATCTTGAGGCTGTCGAGACTGACGCGCATGTGGGTCTCGATGCCTTCCCGGCCGAGTTCTCCGGCTCGGTCGCGGTCCGCCTCGTCCTCGACGATCATGACCGCGCGGCGGATGCCGACCTGGTCGGGGCCGGTGGGCATGCCCGCTTCGCGGGCGGCGTCCTGGTAGGCCTGGTAGACCGGGACGAGCTTGTCGACGTCGGCGAAGCCGCCGCACATCTTGAGTCCGAGGGAGCCGGCGCGGCGGGCCGACGCCTCGCTCGTCGAGGCGGTCCACACCGGAGGGGAGGGACGCAGGAAGGCCGGCGTGATGCGTACGTCGTCGAGCGAGTAGTGCTTGCCCTGGTGTGACACGGCGGGTTTGGCGATGGCGGCGAGGAGGACGTCGAGGGTTTCGGCGTGTACCTCGGCGGCTTTTTCGCGGGGGATGCCGACGACGGCGAGCTCGGGTGGGATGCCGCTGACGACTCCCATTTCGAGGCGTCCTTGGGTGAGGTGGTCGAGCATGGCGAATTCTTCGGCGACGCGCCAGGGGGTGGCGTACGCCGACACCGAGCCGAGGACGCCGAGGCGCAGGGTGGTGGTGCGGGCGGCGAGGTGGGCGATCACGAGGTTGGGGGAGGGGCTGTAGCCGGGGCCGAAGTGGTGTTCGCTGAAGAAGATGCCTTCGAAGCCGAGTGTCTCGTCGTCGGTCCACAGGTCGAGGTAGCGGCGGAACTGCTCGTGGACGGTGGCGGGGTCGTCACGGCCGATCGGGTCGTGCACGGCGCGGAAGAACTCGAAGAGCCAAGGTTTGATCATCAAAGAGTCTCCTGTCTTCGCCCGGAGCCGGAGCCGGGGCACGCGCTGGGACGTGTCGGCATGGGCCGGTGCGGGCTGGAGTGGTCCTGAAACAGTGCGTCAGGCGAGCAGGTCGGTGATGGTCTTGACGGCGAGGGCGGCGATGCGGTCGTCGGTGTCGCCGTCGGCGCCGCCGATGCCGATGCCGCCGATGATTTCCGAGTCGTCGAGGGTGATGGGTTGTCCGCCGGGGGCGGGCAGGAGGTGGGGGTCGATGAGGTGGGGCGGTGCGGCGGCCATCTGGGGGCTGGCGGCGAAGTGGGCGAACGCCGCGGTGCTGAACCCGGTCACGGCGGAGGTGTAGGCCTTGCGGCGGGCGGTCTCGATGCCGATGGGTCCGGCGCCGTCGTCGGCCAGGAGG
>NZ_JBHXLU010000118.1:0-36882 GCF_042720695.1 Streptomyces sp. NPDC058457
TTAGCCATCCCGGCGTGCTGAGGTGGGAGGGTTCGGTCCTCCTGACCACCCACGCCCCTCGGACCGGACCCGGTCCTTCGTCGTGCGGGAAGTGGCAGGAGACGGTGTGGCCGGCGGCCGGTCCGGCCGCCCGCCGGTGCGGTGTCTCCTCAGCGCAGCGCCGCCGCTGGGCGGCGGAGAGCACGGCCTGGAGGGGACAGCGGGCTCGGAAGCCGCACCCGGAGGCGGCGCGCGGGTCCGCCCCGGGGTCGCCGGGCAGCACGATCCGGCGCCGGGAGCGCTCGGCGACCGGATCCGGCAGCGGAACCGCCGAGAGCAGGGCCCGGGTGTAGGGATGCTGCGGCCGCCCGAACACCTCGGCCACGCCGCCCGTCTCCACCGTCCGGCCCGCGTACATGACCGACACCCGGTCGGCGAGCTGCCGGACCACCGCGAGGTCGTGCGAGACCAGCAGATACGCCGGGCCCAGCTCCCGCTTCAGCCGCAGCAGCAGGTCCAGGATCCCGGCCTGCACCGACACGTCCAGCGCGGACACCGGCTCGTCGAGCAGCAGCAGCGCGGGCCCGACCGCCAGGGCCCGGGCGATGGCGACGCGCTGCCGCTGCCCGCCGGAGAACTGGTGCGGGTAGCCGTCCGCGTCCGCGGGGCGCAGCCCCACCTGGGACAGCAGCCGCGGCACCCGTGCCGCCACCACGGCCGGCGGCACCCGCGCGGCGTGCAGCGGCTCCGCGACGATGTCGCCCACCGGCATCCGCGGATCGAGGCTCGACACGGGGTCCTGCGGCACGAACTGCACGGCCGTGCGCAGGTCGCGCGCCGCCCGGCGGGACAGCAGCGCGGTGTCCTGTCCGAGGATCTCCACCCGGCCGGCCTGCGGAGCCGCCAGCGAGGCGATCTCCCGCAGCGTCGTGCTCTTCCCGGCCCCGGACTCCCCGACGAGCGCCAGGGTCTGCCCGCCCCGCACCTCCAGATCGACCCACTCGACGGCCCGCACCACGGGACCACGCCGCCGCACCCCCGCGGCCGGGTACGACCGGCCGAGCCCGGAAACCCGCAGCACGACATCGGCGCTGCCGTCCCCGGCCGGCCCTCCGGCCACGTCCCCGTCCGGCGTGCTCGCCGGCGGCCCGAACAGCTCGGCCGCGCTCCGGTGCCGGACCTCCGGGATCCTTCGGCAGGCCGCCTCGTGGGCGTCGGGCGCCGAGGCGTCGGCGCGGGACGGGCTGTCCACTCCGGTGAGCGGGGGCTCGGCCGTACGGCACTCCGGTTCCGCCAGCGGGCAGCGCGGGGCGAAGGGGCAGCCCGGTCCTGTGGTGCCCGGTGCGGGGGCGGTGCCCGGCACCGGTGTGGGCGGCATCCGGGCGTCGAGGCGCGGCACGGAGCCGACGAGCCCGAGGGTGTACGGCATCCGGGGACGGCACAGCACCGCTTCCACCGGGCCCGTCTCCACCACCCGCCCCGCGTACAGGACCGCGACCCGGTCCGCGGCGCCCGCGACCACGCCGAGGTCGTGGGTGACGAGGAGCAGCGCCGCTCCCGTTTCCCGCCGGGCGGCCGCGAGCGCCTCAAGGACCTGGGCCTGCACAGTCACGTCCAGCGCGCTGGTCGGCTCGTCCGCGACGAGGACCGCGGGCCGGTTCGCCACCGCCATCGCGATCATGGCCCGCTGGAGCATCCCGCCGGACAGCTGGTGGGGCAGGGCGCGCGCGGCCCGGGACGGCTGCGGAAGGCCCACGAAGTCCAGCAGCTCCACCGCCCGCCGCAGCGCCGTCTCGCGGCGCGGGCACGGGCGTTCGTGGATGCGCAGGGCCTCCGCGATCTGGTCGCCGACGCGCAGCACCGGGGTGAAGGCGTGCAGCGGATCCTGGAAGACCATGGCGATCAGGCGGCCCCGGATCCCGGCCAGCTCCCGCTCCGGCCGCCCCAGCACCTCCTCGCCCAGCAGCCGTACCGAACCGCCGACCCGGGCACCGGGCGGTGCCAGGCCGAGCAGGGACAGCGCGGTGAGCGACTTGCCCGCGCCGGACTCACCGACCAGACCCAGCACTTCCCCGGGGCGCAGCGCGAGGTCCACACCGCGCACCACGGGCACGGCCGGCCGCCGCCGTCCGCCGCCGAAGGCGACCGTCAGACCGCGCACCTCCAGGACCGGGCCGGCCGCCCCGCGCGCCGCCGGGCCCGCGCCCATCAGGCGAGTCCCGAGACGACACCGCGGGGCGGCCCGGCGGGCCGTACCGTCGTGGGGTCCAGGGCGTCGCGCAGGGCGTTGCCGAGGAGGCTGACGGACAGGACGAACGCGGTCAGCAGACCTGCCGGGAAGAAGAACATCCACGGATACACCAGCGCCACGTCGGACGCGTCCGCGATCAGCGTGCCCAGCGAGACGTCCGGCGGCTGGACGCCGAGGCCGAAGTAGGAGAGCCCGGCCTCGCTGACCACCGCCCCGGCCACCGTGACCGTCGCGTCGGTGATCAGGAACGAGGCCAGGTGCGGCAGCACGTGCCGCCAGATGATCCGAACCGGTCCGACCCCCATCAGCCGCGCCACCACCACGAACTGCTGCTCCTTCAGCGAGCGGGTCATGCCGCGCACCGCCCGCGCGGTGACCATCCAGCCCAGCAGGGCGAGCAGCGCGGCCACCGCGAGCCAGCCCCACCGCCGCAGCCGCGGGGCGAGCACCACGAGGACCAGGAAGCCGGGAAGAACCAGCAGCAGGTCCGCCACGAACATCAGCGACCGGTCCGTCCAGCCGCCGAAGTACCCGGCGCAGGCGCCCACCGCCGCCGCAAGACCGGTGGCGACCGCGGCCACCAGCGCCCCGATCAGCAGCGACTTCCGCAGCCCGTGCGCGACCTGGGCGAACACGTCCTGCCCGATCCGGTTGGTGCCCATCCAGTGCCGGGCGTCCGGCGGCTGCCGCAGCGCCGAGTAGTCGACGTCCGAGTAGGACCACCGGCACACGTACGGCCCGGCGACCGCGAGCACCAGCAGGGCCAGCAGCAGCACGAGCCCGCACAGCGCCCCCGGGTGCCGGGCCAGCCGGCCCAGCACGGCCCGCCCGCGCCGCCCCGCTCTCACGGCTGCCGCACCCGGGGATCGAGCAGCGCGTGCAGGACGTCCGCGACCAGCCCCGCCAGCAGGACGACGGCCGCGGCGAAGCCGTCGACCGCCACGACCGAGTTCACGTCGCCCTTCTCCACCGAGTCGATCAGCCAGCTGCCCATGCCGGGCCAGCCGAAGACCCGCTCGGTGAACACGGCCCCGGTGAGCAGGGTGAGGACGCCGAAGGAGAAGAAGACCGTCATCGGCACCAGCGAGATCCGCAGCCCGTGCCGCAGCAGCGCGCGCCCCGGGGTGAGCCCCTTGGCGCGGGCGGTGCGCAGATGGTCCGCGCCGAGCACGTCCAGGGTGGCGGCGCGCTGGTAGCGGCTGTACAGGGCGATCGCGGCGAGCGCCACACAGAGCGCCGGGAGCACCAGGTGGGCCGCCGTGTCCCGCAGCTGGACGGTCCAGTCGCCCTGCAGCCCGGGGGTGCGTTCGCCCGTGTACTTGACGACACTCCCGCCCGCGGCCCGGTTGACCGCGAGCGCCCCGGTCTTCAGGAGCAGCGCCAGCACGAAGGTGGGCACGCACAGCACCGCGAAGGAGAACCCGGCCAGCGCCCGGTCGCCGAGCCCGCCGCGCCGGACCGCCGCCCACACCCCGGCCAGGGTGCCCACGGCCGTACCGACCACCGTGCCCACCAGCAGCAGCCGTACCGACACGCCGATCCGGCGGCCGAACTCGGCGCTCACGGACTGGTCGTCGACGGTGCGACCCAGGTCGCCGTGGACGGCACGGTCCGCCCAGTGCGCGAAGCGCTCCGGCAGCGGGGCGCGGTCGTCCATGCCGAGCCGGGACAGCTCGCGGTCGACGACCCGGGCCGCCGGCGGTGGCCGGCGGCCCTCGAAGTACGCGCGTGGATCGAGCGCGGTGGAAGCGAGCGCGTAGGAGAGGACCAGGGAGACGAGGAACAGGACCATGCAGCGGACCAGGCGCCTGGCGATCAGGAAGAACATGGCACTCCTGACGGGGCACGGAGGGTGACGGCCCGGGCGGTGCGCGGGCGTCCGCCGGGGGATGGAGTCTGCCTTCTCTTCATTTGAGGGAAACATCGTGATGTTAAGCTCCGACGCCACAATTCGCAGGAAAGTCAAGGTAGTTGGCGGTGCCGCGACGCCGGAGAGGCTGGCAGGTGGAGCGATTACGGGCTTGGTCCGCGTGGCTGGCCGTCTGGGCGCTCGTCGTCCTCACGGCGACCGGATGCTCCGGATCCGGCGGGCACGACGACTCCCGGCACCGGGCGCTTCCCACCTACGGCACCTACGACATCAACGCCCTGCCGTCCGGGGACCTCCGCTCCGGAGGGACCCTGACCCTGCCGATCACGCAGATGATCACGCAGTTCAACTTCAACCACGTCGACGGCGCCCTGGACGACGTGTGGACCGTCGACACGATGACGGAGCCGCGGCTCTTCACCCGCGACGCCGAGGGCGTCCCCCGCATCGTGCGGGACTACCTGACCTCCGCCACCGTCTCCACCGCCGGCTCGCGCCAGGTCGTCACCTACCGGCTCGACCCGAAGGCCCGCTGGTCCGACGGCCGGGCCCTGAGCTGGCGGGACTTCGCCGCCCAGTGGCACGCGGTCGGCGGCGGAGACGACCGGTACCCGGTCGCCGACCCGAGCGGCTACGACCGTATCGCCGACGTCCGCCGGGGCGCCGGCGCGCACGAGGTCCGGGTCACCTTCAAACGGCCGTACGCCGACTGGCGCCGGCTCTTCACCCCGCTCTTCCCGGCCGTCGCCTACGACAGCCCCCAGCACTTCGACTCCGACTGGCAGGGCCGGCTCCCGGTCACCGCGGGCCCCTTCAAGCTCGCCTCCGTCGACCGTACGGCGCAGACCCTCACCCTCGTCCGCGACGCCGCGTGGTGGGGCACCCGGCCCCGGCTCGACCGCATCGTCTTCCGCGTCCTCGACCCCGACGCCGCCCTGCAGGCCTTCCTGAACGGTGAGGTCGACGCCGTCAACGCGGCCACCGGCGAGGCCTACGCCCAGCTGGCGCAGGCGGAGGACACCGCCATCCGGATCGGCTCCGCCTGGGACGAGGTGCACATCACGCTGAACGGCGCCGGCGGGCCGCTGGCCGACCGGGCGGTGCGAGGCGCCCTCCAGCAGGCCGTGGACCGCCCGGCGCTGGCCGAGGTCGCGGCTTCGGGCCTGCCGGTGAAGGTGCCGCTGCTCGGCAACCACTTCTACATGACCAACCAGCCCGGCTACGCCGACGACTCCGGCCCCTACGGCCGCTTCGACCTCAAGGCCGCCGAGCGCGCCCTCGACCGCGCGGGCTGGCGCAGCCGGGGCGCCGGGAAGCCCAGGACGAAGGACGGCCGCAGCCTCACCCTCCGCCTGGTGCTGAGCGAGGGCACCAACCGGCTCGGCGAGGACCTGGCCCAGCTCGTCCAGCAGATGCTCGCCCGGGCCGGTGTCCGCGTCGACATCGAGAAGGTGCCCGCCAGTGCCTACGGCCCCCAATACCTGGACAAGGGCAACTTCGACCTCGCGATCTTCCGCTTCACCGGGCTGACGTACCCGAGCTCCGCCTACGCCGTCTACCGGCGCCCGGCCGGCGGGCAGGTCTTCGAGAACTACGGCCGGGTCGGCTCGGCAGAGGTGGACCAGCTCCTGGACAAGGCCGCCGGCACCCTCGACGAACGGGCCGCCCAGCGGCTCTACAACCAGGCGGACACCGAGATCTGGCGCCTCGGCCACGACATCGAGCTCTACCAACGCCCCCAGATCCTCGCCGTCCGCAAGGGCCTGGCCAACTACGGCGTCCCGGGCCTCGGCGACATCGACTTCACGAAGGTCGGCTGGGAGAAGTGAGAGCGCGGCGGCCCGGGGAGGAAGCGCGCGCACGGCGGCCCCGTGCGGAGCTGTCCGCACGGGGCCGTTCCGGTCGTTCCGGTGGCGCTGTTCAGGCATGCGGGGCGCTCAGGGCTCTCTCGTCCGCCTGCTGGCGCACCATGTCGAAGCCGAGGGCGGCCGAGGCCAGGGTGACGTGGTGGTGCCAGCCCCGGAAGGACCGGCCCTCGAAGTCGCCGAGGCCGAACTCGTCGTGCATCCGGCCCAGCGCCTCCCCGGCGAACCTGCGCAGCCGCGCCAGCAGCACGAGCTCCGCGAGCCGGCGCACCGGCAGGTTGGTCAGCCAGTAGGCCCGCGGCTGCGGCCGGCCGTAGGGCCAGTCCGCGAGGAGCATCCGCGGCCGCGGCGACGCGCTCGGACAGCCCTCGGGAGAGCGCTCGGCCCGCAGCAGCACCGGGACGGTCAGGAACTCCGAGTGCCACATGCGCTCGGTCACCGGGTCGTGCCAGGTCACCGACGTCCGCTCGGTGTGCCGGACGGCGTGCGCGGCGAGTTCCGCCAGGGTGCCGCCGGCGCCCCCGGCCCGGCTGCGGGGGAGGAGTACCGGTGTGTGCGGCGATGCCTGGACCACATAGCCGAGACCACGGGCCTCCAGGCCCCGTAACAGGGGGTCCGGGTCCCCGTCGCCGCGCCAGTCGGCCAGCACCGGCAGCGGTTCCAGGGACCACTCGTCGAGCATCTCGTCGAGCGCCTCCAGTACGTAGCTCCAACGGGGACGGCAGCGCTCCTGCTCCGGTAAGTGCGCCTGGCCGCGCAGGCACTCGTCCCGGTCCCAGCGGGTCGGCAGCACAAGGCGCCAGTTCACCGGGACCCCGCCGGCGTGTCCCACCAGCGAGGTCGCCAGCGCCAGCTGGCAGTTGACGGTGCGTTCCTGGGAGGCCGCGTACTGACGGGCCACGCCGACCGAGCGGTCGCCGTTCTTGGCGAAGACGACCTCGTCCACCGACCAGGCCTCGGCCCGGAAGGCGCGGACCATCTGCCCGGCCAGCCGGCCGCGCACCGGCGCCGACGCCCAGGGGCTCTGGTTCACGAACTGCTGGATCTGCTGCACCGCCCGCCGCCCCAGCACCTGTTCGGTGATCCGGGCGGGCGTCTTGCGGCCGGGCACGGCCAGCAGGCCGCGCAGGTACACCTCGCCCCAGCGCCGCTGGTCGGCCCGGGTGAACTGGCCGAACAACTCGCCGCAGTAGGCCGGCAGGTCGCGGGCACCGGGCGGGGCACCCGGGGTACGCACGGACGGTAACGGGAGTGTCATGGTCGCGAGATCACTCATGGTTGCAGTCGTCACCACCCTCCAGCAGGAAGGCGTCCGTGGCGAGCAGCGCGTCCGCGACCTCCGGCAGGGCGCAGCCCACGATCACGAAGTCGACGTCGAGCCCCGCCTTGGTGCGCTGGAACAGCAGCTCGTTGATGGCGGACCGGCACATCTCGCTGGTCTCGCAGAGATGGAACTCCACCCGGCCGGGGGTGGTCGCCATGACCTCGGCCAGGATCCTGCGGAACTTGCCCAGTTCGGCGGCGTCGATCACGCCGCGGCAGCTGATGTGGGCGGTGCCGCCGTCGAACTCGCTGCGCATCCGCAGCCGCATCTGCGCGGGCTCCAGCTCCACCCGCACCCGCACCGGTTCGGTGCCCTCGGGCAGCCGTACGGTCAGGTCCTTGGCGTCGAAGTTCTGGTACGGCTGCCCGTCCACCCACACCCGGGTCAGCTCCGCCGAGCCGGCCGGCAGCAGGTCCGGCGCCACCCGCAGCAGCCGCTCCGCGAGGTCGTCGGGGCGCGGCCTAAAGTGCAGGGTCACCGGGTCGTTGCCGAGCAGCAGCCCGGTGTAGGTCGCCGACAGGTAGCACAGCTCCAGCGCGTGGTAGCCCGCCATCGCGTGGCTGCCCTTGAGCCGCTCGGTGCCCAGCAGGTACGGGATGCCGTTGGCCAGGACGTTGAAGTAGACGCCGCCGTCCTCGTAGTCGAGGAAGTACGCGTTGTAGAACGACGCCGCCTCCCGGGCCAGCCGCAGGTGCTCGGGGTCGTCGGTGGTGCCGGCCAGGATGAGGTAGGCGAGGATCGCCTGCTCCTGCTGCCACCAGGCCTTGCGGTCGTGCCAGACCATGCGGTGGATGCCGCTGTCCGGGTCGGGCTGCCGCTCCACCACGTCGTACCAGCCGCTGCGCAGGCCGTCGCTGCCCACCGCGGGCATCAGCTCGGCGATCCGCTCCGCCGTGGTGCCGTACTCGGGCTTGTCGTGCAGCGCCTTGATGCGGGTCAGGTTCCAGGTGATCTTGAGGTTGTGGCCGACCACCGCGCGGTCCTGCTGCCAGCCCCAGGTGCGGTCCGGGCTCCAGTCGGCGTGGAACCGTTCCTGCACGAACGGGGAGTTGGGCTCGTCCGGGAACCGCTTGACGATGGTGTCCGCGGTCTCCTCCAGGAGCGCCGCGAAGTCCGGACGGCCGGTCGCCAGATAGGCGTTGATCAGGTAGGCCGGGGCATGGTCGCCGACGGAGTTCCAGTTCTTGCGGGACCGGTTGCGGCCCAGCGAGTCGGCGCCCGGGTCCAGGGCGATCGGGTCCAGGTGCGAGAAGAACCCGCCCTCGACCGGGTCGCGGAAGTACTTCTGGAACAGGGCGACCGTGCGGTCGATGTCGTTCAGGATCTTCGGGTCGCCGGTGATCCGGAAGGTCTGGGTGGGGCCGGCCAGCGCGTAGATCTGCTCGTACATGGGGATCGCGTCGTAGTCGTCCCCGAACTCCGAGGCGAAGACGGGCCGGTGGCCGTTCGGCGTGATGTCGATGCCGTGGTACCAGTAGGTGATCCCGTCCGCCTGGTCGTCCACCCGCATGTGCTCGCGCAGGTACTCGGTGCCGGACTGGGCCGCCTCCAGGAAGCGGTCCTCGCCGGTCAGCAGGTAGGCCGTGGCCAGCCCGTACACCAGTCGGGAGATGGTGTCGGTCTCCTGGCGCACGTCCTTGCCGTGGAAGTCCGGTAAGTGGGTGCCGCTGAGGGTGAGATGGGTGCGGAAGTTCCGCCAGTCGTACACCCCGTCCGGGAACTGGCCGCGCAGGTAGAAGTCGGCGATGGCGGCGGCCTGCTGCACCCACCAGTTCGGGTGCTCGAAGACGTACTGGCCGCGGCTCTCCTCCGGGAAGGTGATCTCCTTGGCGTCGAAGCGGGCGCCGCCCTCCCACTCGTAGAGGATCCCGTACGCGAACAGGAACCGGCCCTCGGCCAGCATGTCGACGGTGTCGGCCGTGGTGTCGTGGTAGGAGTCGCCGAGGTTGCGGACGATGCGGGAGACGGCGTTGTGGGTCAGGTGGACCGTGAACTCTCGCCCGTCCGGGCTGCGCAGACCGAACATGCGCCTGGTGGGGCTGTAGTGGGTGACGTAACCCGCCAGGGTGTCGGAGGTGATACGTCGTCGGGAGAGTGCGCTCATCGTCGCGTGCCCTTCTCGTCGGGCAGGGCCGCCAGCAGCACGACGCTGCGGCCCTGTGCGTGATAGGTGGGACCGTCGACCGGCTCCTCCGCTCCGGGCGGGAGGATCTCGTGCGGGGCCGGCCGGGCCGTGTCCAGTACGCGGTGCCAGCGGTGGCCGGGGAGGACGGGCAGCTCGAAGTCGAGGCCCAGGTGGTACATGTTGAGGACCAGGTGCAGGTCCGGGTCGCCGTCGAAACCGCCGTACGTGCAGGCCAGCACGTGGGCGTCGGGGTTCTCCCAGCCCGGCTGGTGCAGCCGGGTGCCGTGCCAGGTGATGTCCGGCAGGAGGCGGGGGTTGAGCCGCTCGGAGAAGAACTGCGGCTCGCGGAGGGTGCGGTAGCGCTTGCGCAGCCCTATGACACCCCGGGTGAACCCGAGCGTCTCCCGTTCGGTGTCGGCCTGCGACCAGTCGAGCCAGGAGAGCGGGCCGTCCTGGCAGTAGCCGTTGTTGTTGCCCGCCTGGCTGTTGCGGAACTCGTCGCCGGCCAGGAGCATCGGGACGCCGCGGCTGAGCATGAGGATCGACAGCAGGTTCTTGACCTGCCGCACCCGCAGCCCTTCGACCTCGGGGCCGTCCGCGGGGCCCTCGGAGCCGCAGTTCCAGCTGTAGTTCTCGTTCGCCCCGTCGGCGTTCGCCTCACCGTTGGCGTGGTTGTGCTTGGTGTTGTAGCTGACCAGGTCGTTGAGGGTGAACCCGTCGTGGCAGGTCACGAAGTTGACGCTGTTGGTGGGCAGTTCCTCCTGCGGGGCGAACAGGTCGGCCGAGCCGCCGAGGCGGGAGGCGACCTCGCCGGCGATGCCCGCGTCACCACGCACGAACCGCCGTACGTCGTCCCGGAAGGGGCCGTTCCACTGCGCCCAGCGCTTCCCGGGGAAGCGGCCCACCTGGTAGAGCCCGCCGCCGTCCCAGGGCTCCGCGATGATCTTCGTCTCGGCCAGGATCTGCGACAGCTCGATCGCCCACAGCGCGGGCGGCACCGCCATCTCGTAGCCCATCGGACCGCGGGACAGCTCCGAGGCGAGGTCGAAGCGGAAGCCGTCGACATGGTGCTCGGAGACCCAGTACTCCAGGGACTCCAGGATGAACTTGGTGACGATGGGATGGTTGGCGTTGACCGCGTTGCCGCACCCGGTGAAGTCCATGTAGTGGGAGCGGTCCTGCGGCCACAGGTGGTAGTAGGCCTCGTTCGCCGCGCCCCGGAAACTGATCGTCGGCCCGAACTCGTTGCCCTCGCTGGTGTGGTTGAAGACCACGTCGAGGATGACCTCGATGCCCGCCTTGTGGAACGCCTTCACCATGTCGCGGAACTCGGTGATGTGGGTGGCGAGATGGGGGCTGGAGCAGTAGCCGGTGTGCGGGGCGAAGAACCCGTACGGGTCGTAGCCCCAGTAGTTGCGCAGCGGTGTGCCGTCGGGCCCGGTCCGCAGCACCTGGGTCTCGTCGAAGTCGAAGACCGGCAGCAACTCCACGGCGGTGACGCCGAGTTCCCTGAGGTGCGGGATCTTCTCGATGACCGCCGAGAAGGTCCCGGGGTGGGCCGCCCCGGAGGTCGGTGAGGCGGTGAAGCCGCGTACGTGCATCTCGTAGACGACCGTGTCGGCCATCGGGGTGCGCAGCGGGGTGTCGCCCTCCCAGTCGTAGTCGTCCAGGTCGACCACCAGGCTGCGCATGGAGTGCTCGACGTTGTCCCCGGGGCCGATCGCGCGGGTCCGCTCCCAGCGGCTGTTGACGTTGGCGCGGGCGTAGGGGTCGAGCAGCACCTTGCGCTGGTCGAAGCGGCTGCCCCCGGCGACGGGGTCGCGCGGACCCTCGATGCGGTAGGCGTAGACCTGGCCGGCGCCGAGGCCCTGCACATGGCAGTGCCAGAAGTGGAAGCTGCGGTGCCGCTCGGGGCGCAGCCGGATGGTCCGGTAGGGCTGCGGACTGTCGCAGTGCTCGAACAGCAGCAGGTCGACGCGGGTGGCGTGCTCGGAGAAGACCGAGAAGTTGACCCCGTCGGCGTCGACGGTGCTGCCCAGCGGCTGCGGATGGCCCGGGGTGACGCCGGGCTGGGGGACGTCGAGGGTGCCGGTCCCGGTGTCGTGGTCGGCGGGCAGGGTCATGTACGTGTTCGTGGCATCCGTCGTCGTGGTGGTGGCGGTCGGCTGGTCCTGGGCCTCGGTCGAGACGCTCATGCGAACACCGCCCTGGTCCCGGCCGGGGCGTCGGCGCGCAGCCCGGCGAAGAGCTCGCCCCAGGGCACGGAGCCGGAGGACGGGCCGGTCTCGCTGCGCATCTCGAACGTCACGCCGTGCGCCGCGGGCGAGCCGATCGCCCGGACGCAGGCCTCGGCGACGTGCGCGCGGGCCACGAACCCGTCGCCGACGTCGCCCTGTTCCAGGTGCAGCACGCCGTGTCCGGGCTCGTCGGTCAGCCAGCCCGGCCGGATCACCGTGTAGGGCAGGCCCGAGGAGCGGACCGCGTCCTCGCCGGCCAGCCGCCAGTCCAGCATCCTGCCGTAGGCGTTCATGGGGTGGTCGCGGCGGGTGACGTGCCGCTGGCTGACGAGCACGAAGTGCCGGCCGGCCAGGGCGGCGCCCAGCACGTCGAGGACGTGGCGGACACCGCCGTGCAGGGTCGACTCCGGGCTGTCCGGGCCGGCGGCGTCGGTGCCGGGTTCCACGGCGTAGACGACGGCGGCGCACCCGTGCAGCGGGGTGCGGAGCGTGCCGGGGTCGCGTACGTCGGCCGTGAAGTACTGCGCCTGCGCGGGCATGTGCCGCCGGGCGCGCTGGGTGCTGCGGCCGATGACCCGGACGGTCTCGCCCCGGGCCAGCAACTGCCGGGTGACGAGCCGGCCGACCCGGCCGGTCCCTCCTATGACTGCGATCGGGCTGTCCATCGAGAAAACTCCCCAGGGCGGTAGCCGAGCCGGACGAATGGCGTGCGGGAAGGAGCGGGTACGCAGGTGCGTGGGCGGGTGCCGGGGCGCGGTTCGGATCCGGCGGTTCGGATCCGGTGGTTCGGATCCGGTGGTTCGGATCCGGTGGTTCGGATCCGGCGGTTCGGATCCGGCGGTTCAGATCCAGCGCAGGATGTCGTCGGAGCTGGTCAGATGGGTGCCGGTGGGCAGCCCGGTGAGGGCGGGGACCCGCAGCCGCGGATAGACGCTCACCCCCGAGAGCCGGGTGCCGGGACGCAGGTCGGCGGCCTCGCCGATCGCCGAGTGGACGAGCCGGACGGGGTTGTCGCGGGCGGAGTGCACCTGCGCCATGGGCCCCACGTACGAGTCGGTGACACGGGCGTACGGCCCGACGACGGCGCCGTCGCCGATCGCCGTGCGGCTGAGCCGGACGCCCTCGTCGATGTCGACGTCGTCGCCGACGTCCGTGTAGCGCAGCTTCACCCCGGGGCCGATCTCGGCGTTCCGCCCGATGCGCACGGCCGGGCCGAGCACCACGCTGCCCTCGGAGATCTTCTGGGCGAGGGTCGTGCCGTGCACGCTGTCCTTGGTGCGCAGGCTCGACTCGTGGATCCAGTACGGCGGGTCGGTGCTCACCGGCGCGCCCATGGCCCGGCTCATCCAGCGGTAGCGGCCGCGCAGCACGTCGCCGAGGGTGGCCAGGTAGTCCGGGATGCTGCCGAGGTCGCCGAGCCGGTCGATGGGTGCGGCCGCGACCGGCAGCCCCCGCCGGACCAGCCAGGGCAGCAGGTCGCCGCCCCAGTCGAGGCGCTGCTGGGCGAGCCGGATCATCTCGGGGGTACGGGCCGCCAGCCGCAGGCGTCCGCAGTCGACCAGGTACATGCCCGCGTTGGTGGGCAGGGTGAAGCCGCTGCCTGGCAACGATGTCTCGGGGAAGAGGCGGTGGACGCGGTCGAGGCCGGGCTTCTCCAGGAAGCCCGAGACGGTGCCGTCCGCGGCCGTCTGCAGCACGCCGTACTTGCCGGCGATCTCCTCGGCCGTACGGCCGACCGAGGCGACGGTCACGACGGCGTCGGCGGCGTCGTGCGCGTCGGTCAGCAGGGGCAGCGAGAACTCGAAGACGGAGTCGACCGGCATGACCAGGGCGCGGCCGGTCAGGTCCCACCGTTCGAGGTTGTGCAGGGTGGCGGCGCCCGAGCCGACGTTGTAGCGGTCGAGCCGGGCCCGGGAGTAGTGGATCTCGACGCCGAACCGCTCGCCGCGGCCGAGTACGAGCTTGATCTGGCTGTGGTTCTCGGCGCCCTGGGCGACCACGTAGAAGCGGCGGATGCCCTGGTCCCGGCAGTTCTCGACGAGCCATTCGACGACGGGCCGGCCGGCGAACGGGATGAGCGCCTTGCTGCGGATGTAGTCCGAGGAGGCAAGGGTGAGCGGCTTGGCGCGTTCGCCCCGGCCTCCCGCCAGGATTATCCCTAACGTCTCGTCCCCCATGACTGCGCTGCCTCCTCGGCTGACGAATCAATGCCAATCAGTCAACTGAGCCCGTCATCGAGAGTCAAGTAAAAAGTAAAGAAAGTGGACGTACGGAAGCTGGACCGGGCCTCTTCGGCCCTCTGGATCACGTGTATGAGCTGGGAATATATGAATCAGATGTGGATTGACTCAGATAGTCAATCCACCTGTCATGCAGCCAGTCATGTCAGTTGTGTGGGCCCGTCACTTCAGCTCGTCGGGGCAGGGCGTGCCCCGCGGCAGCTGGTACGGCGCCGCCAGCCGGTACGTCCCGGCCTTCGGGGCCAGCAGCATCGTCCACCTGTCCCCCTTCGCATCCTCCGGCGTCTCCCTCAGGCAGCCGTTGACGTTGGTGTACGTCTTCGGACTGCCGTCGGCCCGGTGCTTGGAGGCCTCGGTCTCCTGGGGCGCCTTGAAGCTCTTGCCGTCCGCGTCGACGATGCTCAGCCAGGGCGAGTACGGGATCCGGATCAGGATCCGCCCGGCCTTGCGGACCTCGATGGTCAGCTCGCCCTGTTCGGCGCTGTCCACCACCGCGTTCGGCTCGGCGAGCGGCACGGGGTCGGTCACCCGGAACAGCTGCCAGTTGGCGTCGCCCCAGATCTGCTTCAGGTACGGCATCCCGCGCTGCACCAGCGCCCGCTCCCGTTCGCCGCCGCCGTCGCCGTCGGGCTGGTCCTTGGGCACGACGACGAAGTGCACGGCCCAGCGCTGCAGCCACTCGTGGTAGTTCGCGGAGTTGAGGGTGTCGTCGTAGAAGAGGGGGTTGCGTTCCATGTCGGCCTGGCGGTTCCAGCCGCGGGCCAGGTTGACGTACGGCGCGAGCGCGGACGCCTCCCGGTGCGAGCGGGCCGGGACCACCTCCACGCGGCCCTTCTCGGCACCGACCTGCTGGAGCTGGTGGACCAGCGGGGCGAGCTCGCGGGCCCAGGACGCGGCCGGGGTCGTATGGACGATGTCGTCGACGGACTTGAAGCCGATCCAGCCGACGGTGCCGAGGAAGGCGAGGACCGTGACGTAGTACCTGCGTGAGCGCGGGACCGTGTACGGGAGGGCCGCGATCAGCGTCGCGCCCGCGAACAGCATCGGCAGCCGCGAGATGTTCGAGCCGATCTGCGAGCTGACCAGCCACACCAGCACCACGCTGACGCTGTACACGGCCGCCGTCAGCCGGACCGTCTTCCACTCCTTCGGGACCAGGAAGAGACAGAGCAGGCCGTACGACAGGGGCAGGATCACCGAGCCGAAGCCCATCGGCTGGGTGCCGGAGAACGGGAAGAGCCAGGCCGAGACCGCCACCACGGCCGCGGGCGCCAGGCCGAGCGCCCAGGCGCCCGGCCGCCGCTTCTGCAGGAACAGCGCGACCGCGACCAGTCCGACGAAGAGTCCGGCCACGGGCGACGACATGGTGGCCAGCGCGGCGAACGGCGCGGCGACGAGCGCCTTCGCCCACCTCCGGTGCCGCCAGCGGTACGGCCAGCAGAACACCGCCCCGACCGAGGCCAGCGCGAACATCGTGCCCAGCCCGAAGGTGACCCGCCCGGACAGCGCGTTGCAGATCAGTGCGAACACCCCGGCGAGCGCGGCCCACAGGGGGTTCTTCACCGCGCGGCTGCGGATGAGGAGCAGGGTCAGCAGGCCGGCCGAGACGGTGCCGGCGAGCATCATCGTCGTACGGACACCGATCAGCGACATCAGGTACGGCGACACCACGCTGTACGACACCGGGTGCATACCGCCGTACCAGGCGAGGTTGTACGCCGAGTCCGGGTGCCGGCCGACGAACTCGGCCCAGGCGTCCTGTGCCGCGAGATCGCCGCCGCTGTTCGCGAACGTGAAGAACCAGATGATGTGCAGGACGCCGGCGAGGGCCGTGACGGACAGCACCGGGTGGCGCAGCAGGCGCCGGCGCAGCGGCTCGGCGGCCCGCAGCAGCCGGTCCCCGAGCTTACGCTCCGTATGGTCCGCCGCTGCCGGCGGCAGGGCTATTCGCGGGCCGGATACCGGGCCCGGATCGGCGTTGTCGGCGCGTGTCGGCTCCGCTGTGGCCACCTGAAGGCACTCCCCGTGTCCCGTCTTCTGTTCTCGGCCGTGTTCCATGGTGTTGGCGGCCGCTTTCCGTCCAGTTCGCGGCCGTGTCCCGGCGACCGGCGACCTGCCCCGATTCGCGACGCTAG
Organism: Streptomyces sp. NPDC058457; assembly: GCF_042720695.1. Taxonomy (NCBI): domain Bacteria; kingdom Bacillati; phylum Actinomycetota; class Actinomycetes; order Kitasatosporales; family Streptomycetaceae; genus Streptomyces; species Streptomyces sp. NPDC058457. The sequence goes on from NZ_JBHXLU010000118.1 coordinate 16,027, forward strand.
CACGCACCCCGCCGCGGGGCCCTGGGGTGGGGCGCCATCGGCGGGGTGCGGTGACGGAATGCCGGTTATGGGTCAGCCGAGGCGGGTCAGCTTGCTCGTGAAGCCGGGCTCGGCGAGGTCCTTCGACAGGGCGACCGGGACCTGGACGGCGGAACCGGAGCCGTCACCCACGGTGAGGGTGCCGACCTTGGTGCCGGCCTTCGCGGTGTGCGGCACGTCGTCCGCCTGGAACGACAGCTTCACCTTCAGCCCCGACCAGCCGACGGCCGTGACGTCCTCCGTCGCCACCACCGGGGTGCGGCCACCGAGCCCGTCGTCCACGTACCCGACGACGTCGCCCTTCTTGTAGATGGTCGCCGACTTCAGCGCGCCCTGGGCCGCCCGGATCAGCTTGTCGCCGCCGTTCAGGGCGGCGGTGAGGATGCTGTTGTCCGAGGCGGCGCTGGCCGGCTGCCGCAGCACCGCGCCGATGATCGTGCGGGTCTGGCCGCCGACCGTCTTCTTCGCGGCGAAGACCAGGTTGCCGAGGGCGGAGGTGGTGGTGCCGGTCTTGATGCCCACGACGTCGTTGTGGCCGACCAGCTGGTTCCAGTTGGAGTGGTTGACACCCTTGTAGTCGTCGTACGACATCATCGCGGCGACCTCGCGGAAGGACGGCTCGCTCGCCATGGCGGCCTTCGCCAGCTTCACCTGGTCCACGGCCGTGGACACCGTGGAGTTCGTGAGCCCCGACGGGTCCGTGTACGTCGTGTTCGTCATGCCGAGCTTCTTCGCGGTGGCGTTCATCTTCGCCACGAACGCCTTCTCGGAACCCGCGTCCCAGCGCGCCAGCAGCCGGGCCACGTTGTTGGCGGAGGCGATGAGGATGCTCTCCAGCGCCTCGCGCTGGGTGATCGAGTCACCGGCCGTCACGTCGACGGTCGACTCCTGGCCGGCGTTCGCCTGGTCCTGGGCGGCCTGGTCGATCCTGATCTTCGGGCCGGCGGCGCCGCTCTTCAGCGGGTGGTCGCGCAGGATGATGTACGCCGTCATCACCTTGGCGACGCTCGCGATCGGCACCGCCTTCTGGTCGCCGGAGGAGCCGAACGTGCCGATGCCCTGGACGTCGAGGGCGGCCTGGCCGTCGGCCGGCCAGGGGATGTCCGTCTTGCTGCCGTCGAAGGTGTACGTGTCCTTCGCGGTGAGGTCGAGGGTGGGCTGAGGGAGCGGGCGCAGAGTCTGTACGACCGCAAAGATGATCAGGGCGACGATGACCAGGGGGGTCCAGATCTTGACCCGGCGGAAGAGGGTCCTGACCGGGGTCTCCGGCGGCGGGGGCGTGTTGGTCAGCTCGGCGAGCAGGTCCAGCGGGGGCTTCGGGGGAAGCGGCTGCTGGGTGGTGCGCTCGGGGCCGATCTGGGGGAGGACGGTGGTGCGGGTGGTGGAGGCGGGCTCGGGCTTCGGGCCCTGCTTTATGTCCGACTTGAGGGCGACGAACCTGCTGGTGCGCTCGGCGTCGGCCTCGGCCTCGGCCTTGTCCCCGGCCTTGTCCCCGGGGGTCTTCGGCTGCGGCTCGGGCTTGGGCTTGGCGTCGCCCAGCTTGAGCATGGTGGTGGGCTGGTCGACCTGCGGGGGGCGGGGGGCCTTGAGCATGGTCGTGGGCTGGTCGACGGCGGGCTCGGCTTCGCCTTCGCCGCCCTCGGATTCCCCACCCGCACCACCCGTGCGGCCATCGTTGTCAGGTGCGGGTGGCCCCTGCGGTGCCTCCTCGCCGTCGGCGTCCGCGCCTCCGTCGCCGGAGCCCGAACCACCGTCCGTCGCAGTCGGCTTGGCGTCCTCGGGCTCGTCCGCCGCCTTGGGCTCGTCTTCGGGCTCGTCCGCGGCCTTGGGCTCGTCTTCGGGCTCGTCCGCGGCCTTGGGCTCGTCCTCGGGCGCGGCGTCCTCGGGCTCGACGTCCTCCGGTTCGGCCGCGGCCTCGGGCCTGGCGTCCTCGGGCTCGGCGGTCGCGGTGGGCTTGTCCTCGGGCTTGGCGTCCTCGGGTTCGGCCGCGGCCTCGGGCCCGTCCGTCGCCGTCGGCTTGGCGTCCTCGGGTTCGGTGGCGGTCGCCGACTTGCCCTGGGGTGCGGCGTCTTGGGGCGCGGCGTCCTCCGGTTCGGCCGCGGCCTCGGGCCTGGCGTCCTCGGGGTCGGCTGCGGCCGTCGGCTTGGTGTCCTCGGGTTCGGTGACGGTCGCCGACTCCCCCTGGGGGGCGGCGTCTTCGGGCTCGGCCGCGGCCTTCGGCATGTCGGCGGGCCTGGCGTCCTCGGGGTCGGCCGTCGCCGTCGGGTTGGTGTCCTCGGGCTCCGGGGCGGTCGTTGCCTCGGGCGCCGTAGCGGTCTTGGCGGCGTTCTCCGGGGGTTCCGGGGCCTCCGGGTGCTCCTCGGGCGTCTCGGGGCCCTCCTCGGCCTCCGTGGCCGCCTCGGGGGCCTCCGGTGCCGTGGTGTCCTCGGCACTCTCCGCCGGGTCGCCCGTGCGGACCCACGCCGCCACCGCGTCGCGGAGCTTCGCGTCGCCCTCGCCGGTCTCCTCGGCCGTTTTCAGGTCCCGTACCGAGAAGACCCGGGTGGCGGTGTCCACGCCGCCGGCGGTCTCCTCCTCGGCGGCCACCGCCAGTCGCGGGTCGCGTGCTTCGGGAACCGGACCCGCGCTCCCCGACGTCGGTTCTGCCGACGACTCGCGCTGCTTCGACCTGTCGGGGGACTCGCCCGCCACCGATGCCTCCTCCACGCTTCGCACGTTGCCGTGCGCTGTCCGAACCATGTACCAGTGTCCTGTGTGCGGGCTTAGCCCCTGCGGTAGACGAGAACGACATACCTACCGGTTCCACTACGAACCGGTCACGCACCCTCGACAGACCAATGTGAGAGGGGTCACCCTGTCATTCATCCACGCGGGGAGGCATGGATGGGCAGGAGCCGCAGAACACTTCCGGAGGAGCTTCTGCTGCTGGCACTGGACCCGGCCACGGGTACCACTGCACAGCCGCAGTCGCTCGACCTCGGTCTGGCCGGAGCACAGCTAGTAGAGCTGGCGCTGGCCGGACGGATAGCCCCAGACGGGGATCGTATCGCCGTGGTGCAGCCACGGCCGACTGGAGATCCGACTTTGGACTGTGCGTTGGAGTTGCTGCGACGGCGTGGCGCTCCCGTACGGGCTGTTCACTGGATCGGCGGGCCCCGTCTCGGCCTTCGCCAGATCTATCTCGCGCATCTCGAACGGTGCGGCATGGTCGCCGCCGTGGCGGGACAGATGTGCGGGGTGCTGCCGACCACTCGGTACCAGGCGACGGACAACGCCGTCACCCGGGAGATCCGTGGCCGGCTGGATTCGGCGATCCGTACCGGCGTACCGCCGGACCCGCGGACCGCCGCGCTCGCCGCCCTGGCCCACGCGGTCGGTCTCGGCAAGCACCTGTATCCGGGCAACGAGGGACGGTCCTCTCGTTCCAGGCTGCGGGACTTGATCCGGCACGACCCGATGGGCGGGCTCGTCGCCCACGCCGTCATGGACGTGCAGAACGGCGCGGCCGCACAGCCACGCCGCAACCCCGCCGCCCCTGCCGGGCGGCAGGCCGGACCAGGCACCAGGCCCGGTGCGCCGGAACCCGCTCGCGGGGTTCCGATGCAGCCGCGCCGAGGTGCGATGGCCCGCGCCGTGGTGCACTGAGCCGCAGTTCCACGGCAGTAACACAGCACCCCTGAGACCCGGTTCCGGGAGCCGCTGGTCCGAGCGGGGCGGTGAGGCGTACGAGCAGTACGCGCCTCGTCGCCCCGCTCGGCCGTGTCCGCCCTCGGGCCGCCCCGGGTCCGGAGTATCCGGAACGTGCCCGAACTGACGCGTACGCGCCGCATATCCACTGTTTGCCAGCGGTAGGAAGCACCTTGGTGGCAGTCTGCTCAACAGCAGATACGCAAAGTGGTAGTTACAGGCAGGCAGCCGGAGGTGCACGTCCCGTGGCGTCCAATGTCAATCCCACCGTCAGGCGACGCCGGCTGGGCCAGGAGCTGCGCAGGCTCCGCGAGCTCAAGGGCATGACGGCGGAAGAGGTGGCGGAGCGGTTGCTCGTCTCCCAGTCGAAGATCAGCCGGCTGGAGAACGGGCGCCGGAGCATCAGCCAGCGCGATGTCCGCGACCTGTGCGGGGTGTACGAGGTCGAGGACCAGCGGGTCGTCGAGTCCCTGATGGAGATGGCCAGGGATTCGCGGCAGCAAGGCTGGTGGCATGCGTTCGGCGACATTCCGTACAGCGTCTACATCGGCCTGGAGACGGACGCCGAGTCGCTGAGAGTGTACGAACCCCAGCTGGTCACCGGGCTGTTGCAGACCCGGGCGTACGCCGAGGCGCTGGTGCAGGGCGCGTTGCCGGAGACCTCCGCCGCCGACATCGAGAAGCGGGTCCAGGTGCGGATGCGGCGACAGGAACGTATCACCGCAGAACACAACCCCCTTCGCCTGTGGGTGGTGCTGGACGAGGCCGCGCTGCGCCGGCTCGTCGGCAACCGGCTCGTGATGCGCGAGCAGCTGGAGTACCTGCTGGAGATGTCCCAGCAGCCGCACATCACCGTCCAGGTGCTGCCCTTCGAGTGCGGCGCGCATCCGGGCCTCAACGGCCAGTACGCGATCCTGGAGTTCGCCGACGCGGCCGACTCCAGCGTCGTCTACCTGGAGGGCGTGACCAGCGACCTCTACCTGGAGAAGGCCCACGACGTGCAGAAGTACGCCGTGATGTACGAGCACCTGCGCGCCCAGTCGCTGAACGTCGAGCAGTCCCGGCAGTTCATCGCCGACGCGGCCAAGGAGTACGCCCGCTGAGCCGTCCTCCGGTCCTCTTCCTGCCCTCTTCCGGTCCTCCCGGGCAGGAAGCGGCGGATGTTACACCGGTGCCACGGTCCAGCGGAAGTCTCCCCCGGAATATGCCATCCGGACGAGTGAACGGGTACTCCAGGCGAGGAAGTTGGCTAGTAGCGTCGATCACGCCAACCGGTCAGAAAGGTTGGCGTGAATCGCACTACAGCAAGCACCACAGCAATCTCGTAACAGGAGTGGACATGGCACTGCTTCAGGGCGCCACGGAGACGTGGACGAAGTCCTCCTATTCCGCAGGGAACGGGGCGTGCGTCGAGGTCAAGTCGCCGACGACCGCAGGACTCGCCGTACGCGACTCCAAGGTCGAGGAGGGCCCGGTCCTCGCATTCCCGGCCGGCGCGTGGAACGCCTTCGTGACCTCGGTCAAGGCGTAGGGGGGCACTCGCTGACCCACCGCTCACGCTCCCGACTACACAACTGCACAAGCGTGACCCAGAGCCCTCTCGACCAGCCCGCCGTCCTTGCCGAGGGGGCTCGGCTTGTGCCCTCCGCGCCGCCGGCGATCCCGCCCCGGGCTCAGCCGAGGGCGCGCTCCACCGCCGCCACGACCTCCGCCGACTCCGGCTCGGCCTGCGGCGAGAACCGGGCGACGACCTGTCCGTCCCGGCCGATCAGGAACTTCTCGAAGTTCCAGCGGATGTCCCCGGTGTGCCCCTCGCCGTCGGCGAACCCGACCAGACGGTCGTAGAGCGGGTGCCGGCCCTCCCCGTTCACCTCGACCTTCTCGGTCAGCGGGAAGGTCACGCCGTACGTCGCCGAGCAGAACTCGGCGATCTCCTCGGCGCTGCCGGGCTCCTGGCCCATGAACTGGTTGCAGGGTACCCCGAGCACGGTGAAGCCCTGCGCCGCGTACCGCTCCTGGAGCTTCTCCAGGCCGTTGTACTGCGGGGTCAGGCCGCACTTGGAGGCCACGTTGACAATGAGCACGGCCTTGCCGCCGTAGCCCTGCAGGTCGGCGGAGCCGCCCTGCAGCGCACCGATCTCCACGTCGAGCACGGACCCGTTGTTCTCGGAAGTCGTCATCAGATCTCCTTTGAGGTGAGCCGGTTCGCCGACAGGGCGGACCGACTTCCATCATTAACCATGCTGGTCACAAACTGATGCACTAGTGTGTGAAACATGCCTACCACTCACGTGAAGCGGGCGTTCAAGTACCGCTTCTATCCGACCGATGCGCAGGCGGCAGAGTTGTCGCGCACGTTCGGGTGTGTGCGGAAGGTCTACAACCTCGCGCTCGCGGCGCGCACCGAGGCGTGGGCGCTGCGGCAGGAGCGGGTGAACTACAACGCGACGTCGGCGATGCTGACCACGTGGAAGAAGACCGAGGAACTCGCATACCTCAACGACGTCTCCTCCGTCCCGATGCAGCAGGCCCTGCGCCACCTGCAGACGGCGTTCACTCACTTCTTCGCCAAGCGGGCGAAGTACCCGCGGTTCAAGTCGCGGAAGAAGTCGCGCAAGTCTGCCGAGTACACCACCAGTGCGTTCCGTTTCCGTGATGGCAGGCTGACGCTGGCGAAGATGACGGAGCCGCTCGACATCGTGTGGTCCCGTCCTCTCCCCGAGGGCGCCACGCCGTCCACGGCCACCGTGTCGCAGGACACAGCCGGTCGCTGGTACGTGTCCCTGCTGTGCGAGGACCCTGCTGTCAAGCCGTTCCCGGACAATGGGAACGAGGTCGGCGTGGACGCCGGGCTCGACCATCTGCTGACTCTGTCCAGCGGGGAGAAGATCACCAACCCTCGGCACGAACGGCGCGACCGCGCACGCCTCGCGAAGGCCCAGCGGGAACACGCCCGCAAGGTGAAGGGGTCGGCGAACCGGGAGAAGGCGCGCCGGAAGGTCGCCCGTATCCATGCCCGCATCGCCGATCGGCGACGCGACAACCTGCACAAGCTCACGACTCGGCTCGTTCGTGAAAACCAAACGATCGTGATCGAGGACCTCACCGTTCGCAACCTGCTGAAGAACGGCAAACTCGCCCGCGCCATCAGTGACGCGGCGTGGAGCCAGTTCCGCGGGATGCTGGAATACAAGGCAGCCTGGTACGGCCGCGAGGTGATCGCGGTCGACCGCTGGTTTCCCTCTTCCAAGCTGTGCTCCAACTGTGGAGCCCTGCAAAACAAGATGCCGCTGCACGTTCGCACCTGGACGTGCGCCCAATGCGGCATCACCCACGACCGCGACGGAAACGCCGCGAAGAACCTATTGGCCGCCGGGCTGGCGGCGTCTGCCTGTGGAGCCGGTGTAAGACCTCAACGGAGTTCTCCGGGCGGGCAGTCGGCGACGAAGCAGGAACCCCTACAGCGCGAGCCGTAGGAATCCCCGCCTTCAGGCAAGGGATAAAGCCAAGAACGGATGCTAACTCCGTCCGTTCCGGCGCTGGTCGCCGGAACGGTTCCCGGCCTCGACGAGCACGTCACCGGCCGCCGTCCGCGCGTACAGCACCGACCGCCCGGCCCGCCGCCGCTCCACCAGCCCGGCGTCGCGCAGCACCCGCAGATGCCGGCCGACCGAACCCAGGCCCTGCCCGGTCACCGCCGTCAGGTGGGTGGTGCTCAGCGGGGCGTCCAGCAGCACCAGCACCCCGGCCCGCGCGGCCCCCAGCAGCGCCTCCAGACCGGCCGGAACCGCCCGCACGGAGGGGTCGGCGAGCGCCCCGGCACAGGGGTAGACCAGCGCGTACCGGTCCGGTTCCTGCCAGGAGACCCAGCCGCGCTGCGGTGTGACCGGGACGAGGAGGAGGTCGGCGCCGGAGATCTCACGGGGCGGGTACTCGTGCATGTTCACCTGGAGCCGGTTGCCGCCGAGCCAGCGGGTCTGGCCGGGCTTCAGCGAGTCCAGTACGGCCGCCCAGCCCGCCTGGCCGGCCCGCGCGGTCCGGGCGGCCACGTCCGCCGCCAGGACCCGCCGGCGGCGGTCCCAGTCCGGTCGTACGGTCTCGGTCCAGACGTACTCCAGCAGGGCGGCGGCCCGCTCGGGCAGGTCGTCGCGGTCCAGGGCGGCCGGGAGCGGTCCGGCCACGGAGACCCGCAGGTCGGCGCGGGCCTGCACGGGGTCGGTCGCGCGCACCGTGGCCGCCGCGTCCGCGACGGTCTGCCCCTCGCGCGGGGTGGGCGACAGGAAGTCGGCGATCCAGGCCCTGCCGAGCCCGGCCCGGACGAGCCGTGCGGTCACCGGGTCGGCCGCGAGGAAGGCGCGGTAGCCCGGCAGGTGCGTGCGCAGCCAGTCCTTCTCGCCCGGGTGCGCGCCGGCCCCCGCGTGCAGCAGCTTCAGGGCCGCGAAGGTCTCGGCGAACGGCGAGAGCACGAACCGGCTGCGCGCGAGGGTGTCGGCGTTGACCAGCCACCAGCCCATGAGGACGACCTTTCGCTCCTGCTCGTCACCGACTTTGCACGGGCCCTTCGCGTCGGCCTTTCGCGCCTGCGCGAAACATTAACGACCGCGTGCCGCCCGCTCCGAGACTCCCTGCATGCGCAGCTACCGCGAGCTCTTCCGCACCCCCGAATTCCCCCCGTTCTTACTGACCTTCGCCGCCTTCTCCGCGGCCCAGACGATCGGCGCCCTGGCCCTCGGCACCCTGGTCTACCGGCTCACCGGCTCACCCCTGCTGTCGGCGGTGAGCATGTTCGGGCCGCAGCTCGCGCAGGTCATCGGCGCCACGCTCCTGCTCTCCGGAGCCGACCGGCTGCCGCCGCGCGCCACCCTCACCGGCATGGGCCTCGGCTACGCGGCCGTCACGGCGGCCCTGGCACTGCCCGGCCTGCCGGTCGCCGCCGTCTTCGGCGTCGTCGTCCTGCAGGGCCTGATCGCCTCGCTGGGCGGCGGAGTACGCGGCGGGCTGCTCAACGAGATCCTCTCCAAGGACGGCTACCTGCTGGGCCGTTCGGTGTTCAACATGGCCAACGGGCTGATGCAGATCACCGGCTTCGCGGCCGGCGGTGCCCTGCTGACGGTCCTGTCCCCGCGGTCCTGCCTGCTGCTGGCGGCCGCCCTCTACACCGCCTCGGCCCTCGGCACCCGCCTCGGCCTGACCGCCCGGCCGCCGCGCGCCGCGGGCCGTCCGTCCGTCGCGGCGACCTGGCGCACCAACGCCCTCCTGTGGTCCTCCCGCCCCCGCCGCCTCACCTACCTGGGCCTGTGGGTGCCCAACGGGCTCGTCGTCGGCTGCGACTCCCTCTACGTCTCCTACGACCCGCACGCGGCCGGCGCCCTGTTCGCCTGCGGGGCGCTGGGCATGTTCGCCGGGGACGTGGCCGTCGGCCGGTTCGTGCCGCCCGCGCTGCGGCCCCGGCTCGACATCCCGCTGCGGCTGCTGCTGGCCGCGCCGTACCTGGTGTTCGCCCTGCACCCGCCCGTCGGGCTCGCCGCGGTCTGCGTGACCCTCGCCGCGGTCGGCTTCGCCGCGAGCCTGGTCCTGCAGGAGCGGCTGATGTCCCTCACTCCCGACGAACTCAGCGGCCACGCCCTCGGGTTGCACTCGGCCGGCATGCTGACCATGCAGGGCGTCGGCGCCACGCTGGCGGGCTCGGTGGCGCAACTCACCTCGCCCGCCAGTGCGATGACCCTCATCGCGGCCGCGTCCCTCGCGGTGACGCTGGCGCTGGCGGTGGCCGCCCGGCGGGAGCGGAGGGTTACGGTGCCGGCTCAGCCGCAGGCGCCGTCGCCGGCTTCGGCTCCGGCGAAGCGGTGAGCTCCGCGGCCGGCCCGAACTTGTCGGCGACGGCGGCGATCTGCTCGATCCCGGCCTTCAGACCCGTGCCGAGCTCGTCCGCCGCCGTCCGCTCGTTCTTCTCGACCTCCTGGTCGAGCCGCTTGGTCGCCCGCTCGAAGTAGCGCAGCAGCTCCACCGGGAAGGGCATGACGAGCGTGGAGTTCTTCTCGGCGGCGACCTCGACGACGGTCTGCAGGAGGCGCAGCTGCATCGCCTCCGGGGTCTCCGCCATGATCCGGGAGGCGTTGGCGAGCTGCTGCGCGGCCTGGAACTCACCGTCCGCCGTGATGACCCGGGCCCGCCGCTCCCGCTCCGCCTCGGCCTGCCGGGACATGGACCGCTTCAGCGACTCCGGGAGCTGTACGTCCTTGATCTCGACGCGGTCGATGTGGATGCCCCACTGCGCGGCCGGGCTGTCGATCATCAGGGCGAGCCCCTCGTGCAGCCGCTCGCGGTCGGTCAGCAGGTCGTCCAGGTCGCTCTTGCCGATGATGGAGCGGAGCGAGGACTGGGCGACCTGCCCGACGGCGAACACGTAGTCCTGCACCTCGATGGCCGCGCGGATCGGGTCGGTGACCCGGAAGTAGACGACGGCGTCCACCTTCACCGACACGTTGTCCTTGGTGATGCCCTCCTGCGTCGGCACCGGCATGGTGACCACCTGCGTGTTCACCTTGCGCATCCGGTCGACGAAGGGGATGAGGAAGGTGATCCCCGGCCGCCGGAACTCCGGCAGCGCCTTGCCCAGGCGGAACACCACCCCACGCTCGACCTGGTTGACCACCCGCATCCCGCTGCGCAGCACGAGCAGGGCCGCCACGACCACCAGTACGACCCCTACAACGGCGCCGTCCATGGGCACACACTCCATTCTCGACGTGATCCGGACAAGAATCCGGACAAGGATGAGGACACTTCCCGGCCTTCCCGGGATGCGGGTACCGGCGTCAGGAGTGCGTAAAGAAAACCAGCGCACGGTACTCGGCGCACGTGGGGAATCATGGGGGTGACGGGACGTCGGTGGGGGAGGCAGTGTGACTGCGGCGGGCGGCGGGTCGGTCTTCATCAGTTACGCCGGGCCGGACCGGGGCTGGGCGCAGTGGGTGGCCTGGCATCTGCACGACGCCGGCCATCGGGTCGTGCTGGACGTATGGGACTGGTCGGCCGGTGACAACTTCGTGGCGCGCATGGACGAGGCGCTGAACAGCGCGACCGCGGTGGTGGCCCTGTTCTCCCGGCACTACTTCGAAGACTCGCGGTGGACCCGGGAGGAGTGGTCGTCGGTGGTGGCACGGCGCGAGCGTCTCGTCCCGCTGGTGATCGAGCCGCTCGACGGCACCGACGTGCCCGCCCTGCTGGCCCCGCTGATCCGCAGGAACCTCCACGGTCTGGACGAGGAGCAGGCGCGCGCCGCCCTGCTCGACGCGGTCGCCGGTGCCAGGGGCCCGCGTACCAGACCCGCCTTCCCCGGCGGTCCCGCGTCCCCGTCCCCCGGCGGTCCCGCGTCCCCGTCCCCCGGCGGTCCCGCGTCCCCGTCCCCCGGCGTCCCCGGCCACCGCCCGCCCCTGCCCGGCACCGGTGGCGGTGGCGGAAGGGGCCTGCCGAGCCCGGAGACCCTGCGAGCCCCCGGGCCCGATCCGTCGCCCGGGTCGCCCGGGGCGGAGGCACCCCTGTTCTCCTCCCCCGAGGAGAGATCACAGGCCCGCGACCTGGCGAAGGCGCCCCGCCGCCCGGACACCGTCTAGTCAGCGCCGGGTGGGCCCGGTCGCCGCCCCCCGGCTTCCGTCCGGCGCGTGCTCGGCCGGACGGAAGCGGAGGCGGTCCCCTTCGGTCGTTCCTCAGCACAAGGGGGCCGCGTGCCTTCCAGACCGGAAGGTGCGACGCCGGGGGAGGCGTCCGACTTCCATGGTGCGCCATCCCGCCCGCGCCGCAACGACACGTACGGGTTCGCCCCCAAAGGCGTTCATTAGGCGCCGAGTTGCCCCCGTGGGCGGCCGTCATGGAGTAACGGGAGCGCCGGACCCCATGAGGCTTGCGGTGTGATTGTTCCGTAATCCCATGATCACATTGAGTGGTGACCGGTCGTCCCACCATGCTGTCGTCCAACTCCTCCGCGGCGCCTCAGCACCGCCGCGGGGGAGCGGCTTCCAGACGCTTCTTCCTTCCAGGGAAGGTGAGATGACCAACAGGCAGATGATGACCGTGGCCGTACTGGCGGCGGTCCTCGTGTGGAGCACGGTGATGACCGTGCTGGGGCAACTCGCGGCGGTCGCCGCGCTGTTGCCCTCGCTCGGACTTCTCGTCCAGCAGATCGGCGCCGCGTTGGGCGGCTCCGGCGGCACGGACCCCGGGCCGGGCCCGACGCCTCCCGCACGGGAGCTCCCCGCACCGATACTCCCCGCGCCGTCGGCCGCTTCCCCCTCGGCCCCTTCACCGACGGCCCCGGCCGGGAGCGAGGAGCCGTCGCGGTGAAGAAGCCAGAGGTGCCCGAACAGTCCGGCGGAGACCCTCCCAGTCGCCGCGGCCGCCCGCCGGAGCCGATCGGCGAGGACGTCGGCGTCGCCCACCGCACCTGGCTGGAGCCGGTCCGTGACCGGCTCGTCGCCAGCGGGCTGACCCTCGACGAACTCGTCGGCCGCTCCGGCTACTCCAAGACACGGCTGTCGGAACTCCTGCGCGGCAAGGGCTACTACCCCGGCTGGGAGATCACCTACAGCGTGGTGAAGGCCCTGGACCTGCCGCCGTGGCCACTGCGCCGCCTGTGGACCGCGGCCGCCCGGGAGGCGGACAAGAACCAGGTCTGGATCGAGAACCGCATCCGCGCCGTGCAGCCGCTGGGTCCCGAGCAGCCGCCCGTCGCGCACCTGGGCCTCACCCAGATCATGCGCCGGCCCTACACCGCCTACGCGCGGGCCTTCCTGCAGTCCGAGAACCGGGCCCAGCGCGCGGTCGGGGAGACCTTCGACATCCTCTGGCTCACCTGGGACGAAGCGATCGCGGTCCCCGACACCCCGCGCCACGCCTGGCAGTTGCTGCGCGCCCGGGTCATGTCCCGGGCCGCCCAGCAGGACGGGCACCCGGACCTGCGACAGGCGGCCTTCGCCACCGTCGCCCAGGCGGGCATCGCCGACCTGGGCGAGCGCAAGACCCGTATCGACACGATGGCGGACTTCTTCGGCGCGATCGCCCGGCTGCCCCAGGACCAGATGGACGTCATCGTGCTGCGCCACCTGTGCGGCGTCCGTCCCGAGGCCGTGCCCGGCATCGTCGGCCTGACCCCGGCCATGACCCACACCCTGGACCACCACGCCCGAGGGGCGCTGACCGGCCTCTACCTCCGCACCGACACCCTGGAGTGATCACCACGGCCATGAGCATCATCGACGACCTTCTCGCCCAGTCCCTGCTGCTGCCCGATCCGCACGTCCCCGCCGACGTCGTGCCGTACGACGACATGGCCTACCCCGCCTTCACCGACGACGGCCGGCTGCTGTGGGACGGCGACGGACCCGACCTGGCCGACGACGGCGCCGCACAGAGCCTCGCCGCCCTGTGCGAGGCCGTCGTCGCGCACTGCACGCCGGACCAGCTGGCCGACTTCCTCACCGACCAGCTGCCGCAGCCGCGGGCCGCCTGGATCCTCGGCTGCGCCCTCCAGCTCGCCGGCGCCGACGACGGGGCCCGCTTCTGGTGGCAGTACGCCGCCGGCGCCGGTGACGAGGCGCCGTCGTACTGCCTCTACCTGCAGCACCTCGCCCGCGGTGACACCCATGCCGCCGCCCTGTGGCAGGCCCAGGCGGGAGCCCACGCGCCGGACGGCGACGGTGCGGCCTGCGGGGACGCCCCGGCGTACCGGATGGTGACCGCCGACACCAGCCTGCCCACGGTCCTGCGCGTACTCAGCCGCCTCACCCGGGCCACCCCCCGCCGGCACTCCCCGACCGCGGCCGCGGTCATAGACTTCGTGGCCACCGCCGTGGCCATCGGCTACGACCTCCACCCGGACCTCGAAATCCCGGTACCTGGACCGAACTTCGCGGAACACCTGGAGATCATCGTCGCCGCGACCACCCTGCGTGCCCCGCACGGCCCGCAGGGCGAACCGGGCACGACCCTCCCCAACCGGCCCGCGTCCCCCAACCGGCCCGCGTCCTCGGGCCGTTCCGCCTCCCTGGGCCGTTCCGCGCCGGAGGCCACCGCCGAGCGTGCCCCGGCCCCCGAGAACGTCCACGAACCCGAGCGGCTGCTGGTCGAGGTCACCGCCGCCGACCACGAACCCGAATCCGCGTCCGCGTTCTTCAAGGCGGCGGTCGCCGTCTGCTGGCGGACCGTCACCGCCGCCCGGACCTCGGGCACCCCGGACGGACAACCGGGCATCCGCCGCGCCTACTACCTGGACCGCTTCCGCCCCCGCTCCCCGCGGCCCCCGGGCTTCGCGACCAGGTCACCGTCCGGTGCGGGCACGCCCCACCCGCATGGGCTATGATCAATCCAGAGCTGGCCGGCCCGATCGGGGTCGCCCGGTGCTGCGTTGGTGGTCCAAGGAAAGACGCCCCGCTTCCTGCGGGGAAATGCAGGTGCAAGGCCTGCCCGGCGCTCCATCCCGAGGCCCGTCCACTGTGTGGACGGGCCTCGCGCGTTGCCCGGCGCCGCGGCCCTCACATCTCCGGCCCCCAGCGTTCCGGCCCGCCGCCCCGCCAGTCGATCCACGGCGCCTGCGCGACCTCCGCCGGGTCGATCTCCAGCCCGGCCCGGCGAAGGAACTCGGCGACGTCGCTCACGTTGTGCGCCAGCCCGAGGATCTCGCCGTCCACACGCACGCGCCGGCCACCCGTCGGCGACGGCGGATGCACGATCACCCGTATCGGTCCGGACATGCCTTCAGGATCATCCGGGACGTACGGTCCCGCACTCCAGCCCGTCATCCGAGGCTCCTCAGTTCCCTGCCCTGTCCGACCGTCCGAGGGCGCGCAGCTCCCACCAGGCGGCGGGGTTCGGGCGCCGTTGCTGCCAGTAGGGATGGAAGAACACCTGCGCCGACAGCAGGTGCAGCCGCCGGCGCAGCTCGGTACGCCCGGGCCGCTCGGCGAGCTGCCGGTAGGTGGCGCTCCATTCCTGCTGCGCCCGGGCCAGGTCCGCGGGAAACGATCGCATGACCGAATTCAAGCACGTGTTCGATTTTTGAGTCCATCGACGACGGGAGTGACGGCGGGACTGCTGTGACTGAGCGCGACAGTTGGCCGCTGCGCGCTTAAGTTGGCCAGTAACGCGCTCAGCAGTGTCCGCAGCCGCTCGGCGAACAGCTGACCTGGGAGAAGATACGTCATCAGCGAGGACGGGAAGATCGTCAAGCTCAAGGGGCGGATCCGGAAGCTCAAGGGCGATTGCAAACGCATCGACACGCTCCGGAACGAGCTCAACGAACGAGCTGACAAGCCGGATTGGACATCGATGTGGGGACTGCTCGGAGACAGGGGCGCCGAGCGCGCCGTAGCACTCGCCACCGCGATGAGCAACTTCTATGCCGACGACCTCGCCATGATCCGCGGCATTGAGCAGATGCTCGAGCTGGCCGAGGACGCGCTCAAGGAGGTGAGCGACGTCCTCACGCCCCACGGCGTCGCCGACCCCTCCTACGTCCCGATGGCCGGCGCGGTCCTGCACGTCTACGCCGCCGCGTTCAGCGAGCCGAAGCGCGACCTTGATCATCTCATCGACCAGCTCACCGTCACTCGTGCCGAGCTGACCTCGTGACCTGCTTGACGAGCACTTGCGGCCGAACGGCGTATCCGTGTGGCAAACAGGGTTACCGACGAAATGCGGCTCACCAGGTGACGGAATGCCTTTCGCGAGTCTGTGAGCCGGCCGTCCGACCCACCTCTCTGCTGAGCATCGAGTCGCCGTCATCCAAATGGAGCGGCTCGGCGTTTGGCCAGGTGCGCGGCTGGTCACATTGTGATCATGCCCGATTCCCAGGGCGGCGGCCGACGGCGCCCGCCGCGGCGTCGGAGCCCGCGCGTGCGTGTACCCCAATCGCGCCAGCAGCCACGGCCCGGTCCCCCACGGTGGATGTCCTTCCTCGACAAGGCGGCGTACATCCTCGCGCCGGGGACTCTCGTCGTCGGCTTGCTCTACTTCTACGGCAGCACGTACACGGATGCGTACTATTCCTTCTTCGGGGTGCCGCCGCGCGATCTCCAGCTCTCCGTACAGGGTTACTTGGCCAACAGTCCGCGGGCGATTTTCTTCCCGTTGGTGATCCTGTTCGTTCTCGGCTTGGGGCTATTGACGGTGCTGCTGTCGATCAATCATGTGCGGGGTGTGGTTCGTCAGTGAGGTGCTCTTGGCCGGGCTGGCGGTGGCCGCCTTGTTTATCTTTTTGGCCGATTACGCGGCGCTCGCAGGCCGCACTGATGCCCGCAACGACGCAGGCAAGGGTTTCAGGGACAAGCCATCTGTTGTGATCCATTCGCGGGTAAAGATCGCTCATAATGTTCCGGGAATCACTGTCAAGGACCAAGGCGGCGGAAGTGGACCCTACCGCTTTCGCTACAGCGGCTTCGTCACCCTTGCGAAAACACCGACCCACTTCTATCTCGTCTCCCGCAACTGGCATTCCGGAAAAGTGGTGCTCGTGCTGCCGGACGACGGCACCCTCCGGGCCGAGATGAGGCCGGCCTGAATGAGCAGGTGCTCGATGGCGTCTCCGACGGAGAAGGATGAGGTCTCGCGGCCGAGCGCGTCGAAGACCTGGACCTGGTTCGCGTCCTCGTGCCGGCGGGCGCGAGACGCGGCGACGACGAACCCGGCGTCAGGCAGGCGGTCCAGGTGCGGCCAGCGGGCTCGCACCGAGCTCAGCTCGGTGAGTTCGACATGGCCGTCCGGATGAACGGAGACGACCAGGGCGTCGAAGGGACGGACATCGCCGCCGGGCTGCGGAGTGCGTTCGGCAAGCAGCCGGTGTGCGACGCAGAAGACATCGACGGTGCTAGTCAGGACGTGGCGGTCGTGGTGCGCTCGGGGGAGGTGGGCGTAGGAAATGAGAGCGGACTTCTGTATAGGCGGGCTCTCCAGGGTGGGCGATCACGGTCATCGGGCGCTGCGCTGAGCGGCGGTCGGTGGCGCGCGATGACGCTGCCATGTGCGGTACGAGACCTTGGCCAATGCGTCGAGCATCGGCGCCGAGGTGGGCCGCCCGCCTCCGGTCTCTCGGCGATCCGTCGAAGAGTACTTGCATGGTCGAGACCAGCGCGTAGCCTCTCGATACCGGAGCGCCGCAGCGGCCGACGCCCCGCACCGGCCCGCCTCCGCCGATGCTGCACCGCAGGCTGTGGTGGGACGGCGGCCGCAGGGGTGCCCGCCGACACCTGCGAAGGCATGGCCGAGCCTTGCCGCACCCAGCGATGGAATTCGGCTGGTCCACGTACACTCGCTCGAAGTCGGCGTCGGCAGGGATCGCGTCGTGCCTGTCCCGGGATCGAGGAGTGTCACGGTGCCCGTCCTTGCAGCGCGGTCGGGCGGTGATGATCGGCCGGCCGGCAGAGGTTCGCCGTATCTGCAGATCCTGGGCCCGTTACGGATCTGGCGCGACGGCGTCGAACTGGATGCCGGGCCACGGCAACAGGCGTATCTCCTGGCGCTGTTGCTGGCCCGTGCCGGCAGTCCGACCAGCACGAGCGAGCTGATCGACCTGGTCTGGGGCGATGGCGTCCCCTCCAGCGCCTTGAACGTGCTGCAGAAGTACGTCGGTGCGTTGCGGCGGCTGCTGGAGCCGCGGCTGCCCGTCCGCGAGGCCGGGTCGTTCCTTCACCGGCGCGGCAACGCCTACCTTTTCACCGCCGCTCCCGCGACGCTGGATCTCGTCGCGTTCCGGGAATTGGTCGATGCCGCCAGGGCTGCGGCGACTGGGCACGATCACGAGGTGGCCCTGGATCACTACGTCGTTGCGCTCGGGCTCTGGCACGGCCCGGCGGGTGACGGCATCGCGGACGGGACGATCGCCGCGCCGGTCTTCGACGCGCTCAACAACGAGTTCTACGACGCGTGCACGGCGGCGGCGGAGCTCGCGGTGTCGCTGGGCCGGCCGGAGCGGGTGCTGGTGGCTGTGCAGCTGGCGGCGTCGATGGCGCCGTTCAACGAGCCGGTGCTGGCCGCTCTCGTCGGTGTTCTCGGCGCGGCGGGACGTCAGGCGGAGGCGCTGTCGGTGTTCGGTCAGGTGCGTGACCGGCTCGCCGACGAGCTCGGCATCGTCCCGGGTGAGGCGCTTCAGGAGGCACACCGGCGGATCCTCACCCAGCCCCCGGCCTCGCCGCTCGTGCGGGCGGCGGACTTGGAGGCCGGGTGGACCACGGGGGCGGCGTCCTTGATCGGCCGGAGCGGGGAACTCGCCACGCTGCGGCAGGTGGTGGAGCGCGCACTCGCGGGCGGCACTGCGATCGGCGTCGTCGAAGGCGAACCGGGCGCGGGCAAGACCCGGCTGCTGGAGGAGGCCGCCGCCGTGGCGGGCCGGCTGGGTGCACTCACCGTCTGGGGCTCCTGTCTGGAGGGCGACGGGACACCGGCGATGTGGCCGTGGGAGCAGGCACTGGGCCAGGTCGTGTGGAGTCTGCCCGCTGCGGCGAGCGAACAGTGGCTCACCGGCGGGCTGGGCAGCCTCCTGGCACCGGGGGACGAGGCGGTCCGGGAACTCCCCGACGGCAACGCCCAGTTCCGGCTGTTCGAACAGGTCGTCGCCCTCGTCGCACAGGCCTCGGCACGGCGGCCGACCCTCCTGATACTCGACGATCTCCAATGGGCCGACGCCACCTCGCTGCAGTTGCTGCAGCACCTGGCGGGGCGGCTGCCCCGGGGCACCGCGGTCATCGGCGCGCTGCGCGACCGCGCACCCGCGCTCGGCCCGGACCTCTCCCGGGTGCTGGCCGCTGCCAGCCGGCGGCCCGGCCACCGCAGGTTCCGGCTCGGCCCGCTCGGCCTGGCCGACGTGACCGCACTCATCCGCCACGAGGCCGGCCAGGATCCAGACGACGCCGTCGCCCGCGCCATCCACGCCCGCACCTCCGGCAATCCGTTCTTCGTCCGCGAGCTCTCCCGCCTCCTCAGCGGCGCCGGCACGATCGGCGACGGCGGTGCGTCCGCACCGGCCGGGGTCCCCTCCACCGTCCACGACGTGGTCCGCGACCGGATGACCGGCCTCGACGACCAGGCCCGCGACCTGCTCCAAGTGGCCGCGCTCATCGGCCGCGACGTCGACCTCGGACTCCTGTCCCGCGCCACCGGTGTCGCTGTCGCGGACTGTCTGCACCGCCTGGAACCCCTGCATACGCTCGGGCTGCTCGAACCCGGGCCGCAGGACCCGTCCTCGCTCCGCTTCGCGCACGACCTGGTACGCGAATCGGTCTCCGAGACCGCGACGACACAGCAGGTCACCCGGCTGCATCTGTGCGTCGCGGACGCGCTCGAACAGATCCACGCCGACGACGAGGACGTCGCCGAACGCCTCGCCTACCACCTGTGGGCCGCCGGCCCCCTCGCCGAACCCGTTCGCGCCGCGGAGGCGCTGATCCGCGCCGGGCGCCGCGCGGCAGCCAAGCTCGCCTTCGAGTCCGCCAACCGGCAGCTGCGCTCCGCGATACACGTCAGCCGGGCCTCCGGACTCATGGAACTGGAGTTCTCCGCTCTCACCCTGCTCGCCATCGTCGTCAGACGACAGGCGGGATACGACGCCTCGACCTTCGACCTGCTGGAACGGGCCGAATACCTGGCCCGCACCCTCGGCCGGGAAGCGGAGGCCGCCGACTTCCTCTTCATCCGTCTGATCGGTGCCCACACCTCCATCGAGAAGGGCCGCGGGCAGTTGGCCCGCCGCATGCACGAGCTCGGTCAGGTGTCTCCCGATCCGGTCGTCCGACGCTACGGCCGGCTGGCCTGGGGCCTGCGTCAGTGGGACATCGGCAACATCGGCGAGGCGTACCGGACCTTCACCGAGGAGGAGGTCGCCGCTGTCGGCGGCACCGTCGCCCCGGACGAAGAGACACCACTCCGCCGGGACGGCAGCAACATCAGGGAAGAGCCCTTCATGCGGGAAGTCATGACCGCGCTGCACGGCGATGTCGACGCTGCGCTGGCTTTCGTCGACACCTGGGACACCCCGGGGGACCCGTACGCGGCCTCGGTCCGGGTCTACTACACGACCATGATCGCTTCCATGGCCGGGGACGCCGAAACAGCACGGCGCGCCGGCGAGCGGTGGGCCGCCGCCGGCTTCGACCGTCTCCGTACCCAGAGGGACCACTACATCCGGCAGAACTGGTGCTGGGCACGTGCCCTCACCGGCGAGAACCCAGCCGACGCCGCAGCCGAGGCCGAGGAACTCCTGGCCGCCCACCTGCTCCATCCGCCACAGTGGGGCATCGCCTACCACTACGCACTGATCGCCGAGATGTGGCTGGCAGCCGGATCGCCCGACCGGGCCGACGCCGCTCTCGACCGAGCCGACCAGACAATGCGGGACTACGGCCAGCGTTACGCCGAAGGACTGGTCCTGCTGCTGAAGGCACGCCTGCTGCAGATCCGCGGCGCGCCCCTCACCGCAGTCCGGGCCGCCGCCCAACAGGCCTACACGCACTCCACCGCATGTGAGGCGCACCTGTTCGCGCGACGCGCCGAACAACTCCTCTAGGCCATCCGGCCGCGGCCGCCGCTCGCACCGCAGCCGCGAACTTCACCGCGTCCTCACTCTTGATCAAATGGCCGGGCGGACGTCGATCAGCAGCGCTGTCCCCGCCAGCAGAACCAGGAAGTCCGGCGTGTGGTCCTCAAGGCCTTCCACAACGCTGTCCATCGCCGGGCCCACCCCGACCGCGTCTCCAGACGGGACCAGCCGCTGGCCGCACCACTTCCCCAAAGGACCCGCAGGTGGAAGAGCTGAGCACTACCCTGCAGGCCAACAACGACGCTCAGACGGGCCAACTCACCCGCTCACGGGCCAAGCGAAGCGCTCAGTCTCACTTGCTGTGACCGAGCGCCCTACTTGGCCACTGCGCGCTTCAGTTGGCCGGTGTGCGTGATGTACCGAGAGACCTGGGGTGCCAGGCTGTTCTCGCGGTGGCAGTGGGCCCGGCAACCTCGATGTCAGCAGCGGCACGTACGGTCTGGGCTCATGACCGATCAGCAGTGGGTGGGAGTACGTCAGCGGGTCGAGGCGGCGGCTGCAGGGCCTGCGGGCAGCAAGGTGTTCGGGGCGTTGGGGCACAAGTGGGT
>NZ_JBHXLU010000119.1:0-33457 GCF_042720695.1 Streptomyces sp. NPDC058457
CGCCCGCTCGTTGGCCCCCCCCGCTCGTTTCCCCCCCCAGCTCGTTTCCCCCGCCAGCTCGTTTCCCCCGCCAGCTCGTTTCCCCCGCCAGCTCGTTTCCCCCGCCGCAGCGGCGATCAGCCACGACGGCGTATTCCGGCGGTGCCGAGCTCCCTTCAGCCCTCCCCATACGCCGCCCGCAACGCATCCCGTACCGCGGCCAGCGCCTCCTTCTCCCCCAGCCCCAGGCGTCGGACCCGCTCGGCGTAGGCCTGTGCGGCCAGCGACGCCTCGCGGTCGGCGGCCGAGCCCGCCGCGGCGACGAACGTCCCGTTGCGGCCCCGGGTCTCGATCACCCCGTCCGTCTCCAGCGCCCGGTACGCCTTGGCCACCGTGTTCACCGCCAGGCCCAGCGACTCGGCCAGCCCCCTGACCGTCGGCAGCCGGTACCCCACCGGCAGCACCCCGCCCCGCGCCTGCTCGGAGATCTGCGCCCGCACCTGCTCGTACGGCGGCGCGCTGTCATCGATGTGGATCTTCAAGGTCACGGCCCGATTCTCCCGCACCCGCCGGAAAATGAGAGGCATCCGCCACATGTCCCGCATAGCGTGCGGCTCATGACAGTGATCGTGCGTGACCTGCGCACCGACGTCCGGTCGGACGCCGAGGGCTTCGCCCGGGTCCGGCGGCTCGCCCTCCCCTACATGCTGTTCACCCCGGAGTCCCTGGTCCACGACCTCACGCACACCCACCCGGACGCCCGCTTCCGCCAGCTGATCGCGGAGGAGGACGGCGAGATCGTCGGCACCGCCCAGGTCGGCCTCGCCCACGAGAGCACGGAACCGGGCCAGGGCTTCGCCAACGTGTACGTGCATCCGGAGCGCACCGGCCGGGGCGCCGGCACCCTCCTCGCCCGTACGGCGGAGGAACACCTGTCGGCCGTCGGCGCGACCACGTCGTACGCCTGGGTCCTGGACGCCCCGTCCAACCGCGCCTTCGCCGAGCGGCACGGCTACACCGCGAGCCGCTCCGCCCACTTCCTCCGTCTCGACCTCGCGCACGGCGCCCTCCCCCCACTGCGGACTCCCCCGCCCGGCGTGGAGCTGCGCACCGCCGCCGACTTCGCCGACGACCCGCGTCCGCTCTTCGCTCTCGACGCGGACACGACGTCGGACGAGCCGAGCGACATCGACTACGAGTTCTCCGACTACGAGGCCTGGCTGGACGGCACCTGGCGGCACCCGCTGTTCAGCCGGGAGCTGACCTCGGTCGTCCTGGTCGACGGCCGCCTCGCCGCCTTCAGCGCGGCCCGGTCCGACGGCGGCACCCGGTACGGCACCGTCATGACCGGCACCGCCCGTGCCTTCCGCGGCCGGGGTCTGGCCAAGCTCGCCAAGAACGACTCCCTGCACCGCGCCCGCGCCGCCGGCTTCACGCAGGCGTTCACGGGCAACGACAGCGGCAACGGCCCGATGCTGGCGATCAACAAGTGGTTCGGGTACGACATCTGCGCGACGGAGGTCAGGTATGTCCGCGAACTCGGCTGAATCTGCAGGCACGGTGGACGTCGTGCTGGTCAAGGCGGGCCGCACGAAGATCCGTTACCCCGCCGAGCTGCTGCACGACGACGGCACCAGGATCGCCGTGCGCGCCCCCTGGGCCGGCGACACGCCCCGCGACTTCGGCTTCGTCCGCTTCGAACAGGGCGATGTCTTCACCGAGTTCTACTGGCGCGACCGCTGGTACGCGGTGAAGGAGGTCCGCGCCGCCGACGGCACGCTGAAGGGGTGGTACTGCGACGTCACCCGTCCGGCGACGCTCAGCGGCGGCCGGCTGGTCGTCGAGGACCTCGACCTGGACCTGTGGCGTTCCGCCGACGGCACGGACGTACGCCGGCTGGACGAGGACGAGTTCGCCGAGAGCGGTCTTGCGGAACGGGACCCGGAGGCCGCGGCGGCGGCCGTGGCCGCGCTCGACACGCTGGAGGCGCTGGCCGGCGAGCCGGATTTCGCCGCCCTGCTGTCCTGAGGCCCCCCTCGCAGCCGCCCTGAAGCCCCCTCACACCGTCGCCACCACCGCGTACCGCTCGTCGTCGACCTCCTTCCCCCACAGCACCGCCGCCGCGGACAGCCGCTCCACGCGCACGTCCACGGCGAGCGGCGCGAGGAGGCCGGTGAGCCGGTCGGCGGGTATGCCGACGGGGGCGACGGCTCCCCACACGCCCTCCACCAGCACGAACCGCCCTCCGGGCCGGAGCAGCCCGCGCCAGTGCCGCAGCACGCGCGCGGGGTCGGGCAGCGTCCACAGCACATGCCGCACGAGCACGGTGTCGAACAGCTGCTCGCCCACCGGCGGTACCGCCGCGTCGCCGAGCAGGAACACCGCGTCACGGCCGGCGAGCTTGGCGCGGGCCCGCTCCACCATCGCCGGGGAGCTGTCGACCCCCGTGACGCGATGGCCCTGCTCGGCGGCGAGGAGGGACAGGCTGCCGGTGCCGCAGCCGAGGTCGAGGACATCGGCGGGACGGACGGGCAGCCACGCCCGGAGCCGCTCCGCCCAGGCCGCGCGGACCTCGGGCGCACCCAGCCCATGATCGGGCTCCGCGTCGAAGGTGGCGGCCTGCGCATCCCAGTCGACACTCACCGCAACTGTCCGATCACTGTCGTTCGTCATGCCCCCAGAGTGACACCCACCACTGACACTCGATCCGTGTGACAGCGACCACTGACAGACCGGCATCGATGAGGAACTCTCGCCAAAAGCGTCTACCTCCGTGACAACACGGATCTCGGTAGGCACTGAAGGAGGCAGCCATGCGCCGCGAAACCGTGCAGAAGCCCCTGAAGAGGACGGACCGCCGCCGGACCCGCGAGGAGGCCGACGAGCGCCCCGCAGGACGCCCGGAGGTGCGGAAGGACATCGCACGAACCTGGTGGCCGGACGGCTGACCGGGCCCGCTCCCCGGGCCCTTCAGTCCAGCCGCTTGCGGTAGTGGATCCGGTCGTACGGCCCGTCCACGCGCCGCTCGACGACTTCGTAGCCGTACTTCGGGTAGATCTTCCGGTTCTCCCACATCAGCGCGTTCGTGTAGAGCCTGACCTCGGACAGGCCGAGCGCACGCGCGCGTGCGTCCACGAACTCCAGCAGCCGTCGTCCCGCCCCCTGGCCGTGCGCGTCGGGGTGGACGGCGATGCTGTCGAGGAACAGGTGGTCGTCGTAGACCTCGATGACGACGAGCCCGATCACCGGCTCCCCGACGACGAACACCCGGCCCGCGGCCACGTTCGCCGTGTGGTCCGCCTCCATGGGCTGTGGCACCACCCCGATGCGTGCAATGTAGGGGTGGTACGCCATATCGGTCACGGCCTTCACGGCCGGTACGTCGGCGGCCCGGGCGGGCCGGATCTCGTCGTCGGTCATGGCGTGAACGCTAACTACCTCAGCGCAGTCTGAGCACTCCCTTAAGACGACCATAAGGATCTCCGTCGCCCGCTCCCAGCAGGCGATTTCACGGTTCCTTGGGGCTAGCTTTCTGATCGCCCCCACGGGATTCGGCCCGGCGGGACCGGGCCCGCCCCCGAGGACCGCTCCGAGGAGTCTCCGCATGCTCGCAACACGCCGCCAGATCGCCGCCGCCGTCGCGCTCGGCGTGGGTGCGGTCGCGTTCGCCGCCGCGCCCGCGTCCGCGCACGGCACGATGGGGGACCCGGTCAGCCGGGTCGCCCAGTGTTACGCGGAGAACCCGGAGAGCCCGAAGTCGGACGCCTGCAAGGCAGCGGTCGCCGCCGGTGGCACCCAGGCCCTCTACGACTGGAACGGCATCCGCATCGGTGACGCGAACGGGCAGCACCAGGCGCTGATCCCGGACGGCCGGCTGTGCAGCGCGAACAACGACGAGTTCAAGGGCCTCGACCTGGCCCGCGCCGACTGGCCGGCGACGAACGTCAGCGGCGGGTCGTACACCTTCAGATACCGGGTGACCGCGCCGCACAAGGGCACCTTCAAGGTGTACCTCACCAAGGCGGGTTACGACCCGGCCAAGCCGCTGGCCTGGGCGGACCTGGATCTCGACCACCCGGTGGCGGCGGCCGTCGACCCGGTCGCCGCCGGCGGCTTCTACACGTTCTCCGGCGCCCTCCCCGAGCGCACCGGCCGCCAGCTGCTGTACGCGGTCTGGCAGCGCTCGGACAGCCCGGAGGCCTTCTACTCCTGCTCGGACGTGGACTTCGGAGCCACCGGTACCGCCACCGGCGCCGCCCCGGCCCCGGCCGCCTCCGCCCCCACCGACGAGCAGATCTCGGCCGGTGCCGACAAGTCGACGATCGAGCACGGCGGTCACGGCGACGACGATGCGAGCACGTCGGCCGAACCGGTCGCCGAGGCCAACTCGCCCGAGCCCGCCGGAAGTGCGGGGACGACGCTCGCCGCGACCGGCGGCGACGGATCCACGCCGTACCTCGCGATCGGCGGGGCGGCCGCTCTGGCGCTGGGCTCCGGCGCGCTCTTCCTGTCGGTACGGCGGCGGGCACCGCGGCGCTGATCCCTCATGGTTCCGGGGCCTGACCGGCGGCTCAGGTCGGACAGGCCCCGGCGGCGTTCAGTTGGGCAGTGGCTCAGCTGAACGCCGACGCACAGGTGGTGGTGCCGGCGTGCGCCGGGTCGAGCGCGTTGGCCACCTCGTGGAAGGCGATCCGGTCGAAGAGCCCGATCGCCACGTGCTCGGAGAGGTCGAGCGGGCAGAGGTCCTGGAGCAGGACGTTGTGGACGTCGGAGCCGCTCAGGTACTGGCTCTGCCAGGGCGTGGCCACCTCGTCGTACTTGGTGGCGATGACCGTGTAGTGCACTCCGGAGACGGTGTCGCCGCCCGCGTTGAGCTTGGTGAGGAAGGCGGAGCCGGGGATCTGGTCGGCGAGGCCGGGGGTGGTGGCCTTGATCAGGTCCGAGGCGCCGGGGAAGTACGGCAGCAGGTTGGTGAGGCCGCTGATGGTGGCGCCGTGGTTGTCGGGGGCGAGGCCGACGAGGGCGTTCACCTTGGCGGCACCGCCGAGGAACTTGAGGTAGTAGCGGGGCATCATGCCGCCCTGGGAGTGGCCGACGAGGTCGGCCTTGGCGGCGCCGGTCGCGGCGAGCACTTTGTCTACGAAGGCCGAGAGTTGCTCTGCCGACTTGTCGATGGGGCCGAGGCCGTAGAAGACGGGTACGCCGTCCAGCTGGCCGTAGTCGAGGGAGAAGACGCAGTAGCCGCGGTCCTCCAGGTACGGGGCGAGGGAGAGCCAGTTGTCGACGGAGTTGCCGAGGGTGCCGTGGACCAGGATCACCGGGCGGGGGTGGGCGGTGGAGGGGCGGCAGGAGTAGTCGTTCCAGCCGGTGGTGGGGGCACTGGACGCGTGGGCGGTGGCGGCGGGAACGGTGGCGACGGCGGCGGCGAGGAGCAGTGCGGTCAGGGGTCTGAGCACTCGTTTCCAGGGCAGCATCGTGTGATCTCCTTGCGGCTCAAGGGATGTGCGACGGCCTTACGCCCTGTGATCCGGATCACGAAGGATGCTGTTCACTCATCAAGTTACGGACGAGTAGTGCAAGCGTGAAGTTACGCGTCGGTAAAACTTCCGAGTAACCGGCCGCACACCGCCACCTGATGGGGTGTCACCAGCTGGGCCTGAGGGGACCATAGGGTGCGATACGGGCCAAAGACTCCCGCAATACGCGCACTTCCCCCTCCCCCAGCACATCCCCCCACCCCCGCACGACCTCCGCGGCCGCCTCCTCCGCGGCCCGCGTGCACGCCCACCCCCGCTCGGTGAGCACGATCAGCCGCGCCCGCGCGTCCCCGGGGTGCGGCCGGCGCTCGGCATACCCCCTGCGCACGATTTCATCGACAAGCTGACTTGCCGCCTGCTTGGTCACCCCGAGGTGCACGGCGAGTTCGGTGACGGTGGCCCCGTCCGGGGCGAGCCGCGCGAAGGCGAAGCCATGGGCAGGCCTGACCCCCTCGAAGCCGCGGGCGACGACCCCTTCGTCAATGCGCCGGGTCAGCTCACCGGCTGCGGCGAGCAGGGCTGCGGACAGGGCCATGGCCTCGGAGTTCTGCACGGAGGCATTGAAACACCCTCGACGGACCGGTCAAGCAGCTTGACCATATAGTCAAGCTACTTGACCATCTCTCCAGGAGGCACCCATGCCCGTCGTCCGCTCCACCGAGGCCACCACCCACGAGACCCACGGCGCCCGCTTCGTCTCGTACGCCACTCCCCGCACCGGCAGCAAGGAACTGTGCGCCTGGCGAGGGGAGATACCGGCCGGGACCAGGGCTCCCGCCCACACCGTCACCCGGGAGGAGATCTTCCACCTGCTCGTCGGCGAACTCCTGGTCACCCTCGACGGCCGTACCGACCGCGTCCGCGCCGGCGACACCGTCATCGTCAACCCCGGCGCCACCCTCGCCATCGAGAACCCGACCGACCACACCGCGCTCTCCTGGGTCACCACGTCCATCGGCCTGGAGGCCGAACTCACCGACGGCACCCGGATCGTGCCGCCGTGGGCCAACTGACGTAGCGGAGCGCGCCCGTGCCGTGCACTCCCAGGGCTGACCAGCCCTTGGGTTCCGGCAGCTTGCGCACGCGTGCGGTGGAGCTGCGGTCGGCGTACGCCCGCCGGGCCAGCCGGATCGAGTGGTCCCGGTCCGTCGGCGGCCCCCAGATCGCCGGCCCGGCCAGCCTCATGGCGCCGAACGCCATCCGCCGCACCGGTCTGTCGCCGAGCCGGACCCTGCCGGGCACGCCGGACTCGCACGCCGCGCCTGGTCGCCGCGATCCTCGGTCGACACGGGTCAGCCCCTGGGGGTCGAGCGGGACAGGCGGATCGCCGAGACGAGGAAGAAGATCCCGCCGAGCGTGGCGTAGCCGGCGAGGGTGGTCAGCGAGGGGTCGTCCTGTGAGGCGCTCCGGACGAAGGACGCGCCTGCCAGCACCGAGATGCCGCCGCTGGCGATCATCGCCCACTGGCCGCCCATCGGCCGTCGCGCGACGCCTACGAGGAGCTGGACCAGACCGGAGACGACCGCCCACGCACCCCAGACGCGCAGCACGTCAGCGACGCCCGAGGTGCTGGCGACCGCGACGCCGACGGCGGCGAGCGCGCTGACGGCCATGTTGGCGTACAGGCCCTTGACCGGCCCGGTGGCGCGCGCCGACCTGGCGTCGACGATGGCCGCGGCAACGTCGAAGGCGGGATAGAGGAACAGCAGCAGCTTGGCCCCGGTGGTGAGATCGGAGCCGGACGCCAGCAGGAGCGCCGCCCACGCGGCGGCGAAGGCGAAACGGATGAAGTACAGCCGGCGCAGGGCGGGCGTGGCGCCGACGTGCTCGGCGGAGGCGGCGGAGCGCCGGAGTGCGGGACGGGCGGCAGGACGGATCACGGGAAACCTCATCTCGAAGTAGAGAGAACGATCTCTCTCTCGCTCGCAGCCTGACACACCCCTTCCACTGAAACAAGAGAGAACGTTCTACCTAACCCATAGAGAGATCGTTCTACCTGCTACGATGAGCGATATGACGCAGACGGAACCCGGCACCGGCAGGAGAGTCTCCGAGGCCCGAGAGCGGCTCCTGAGGACCGCCGGGCAGCTCTTCTACACCGAGGGCATCCACACGGTGGGGGTCGACCGCCTGGTCGCGGAGGCGAAGGTCACCAACGCCACCTTCTACCGCCACTTCCGCAGCAAAGAAGACCTGGCCGTCGCCTACATCGGAAGCGTCGACCAGGCGATCCGCACCCAGATCGGCTCCCTGATGGCCGCGGACGTGCCGACCGACGGCATCCTGCGGGGCATCGGTGCGTCCCTGGTCGAGCAGATCCGCTCGCCCGGCTACCGCGGATGCGCCTTCCTCAACGCGGCAGCGGAATTCCCCGCTCCCGGCCACCCGGTCCACCGGGCCGTCGTGCAACACCGCGAGTGGTTCCTGCAGACGATCACCGGACTGTTCGCCGAGATCACGGACGCGTCCGCCGAGCACGCCGGGCGGCACTTCGTCATGCTCCGCGACGGCGCGATGAGCGCCGGCTACCTCGGCGACCCCGTCATGGCCGGCGAGACCCTGCTGCGCGGCATCGAAGGACTGCTGCGGGTCCACACCGCCCGTGGGCTCGACGAGGGCGCCGCCCCCGCGCCCGACCAGGCACCTTCGGCAGGCGCGACGGTCTCCGACATCGAGTGCTCGCCGCCCGGCGCGTAGCGGTCGGGGCACGACCGGCCGCGTTCAGCGCCGAGCGGGCCAGGGCGCGGGTCACCCTCAGCCAGGACGCGGGAGCCAAACACCGGCAGGCATCGACTACGGCACCGAGGAATGACAGAAACGCGAAACGGGCCTCTGTCCGGGACTTTCGTCATTGCCAGAAGCCCGTTTCGTCGGTACCTGTCACGGCAGGGTCCCTTGCATGATCGAGATCTGTCCGGATTCATCCGGTGAGGCCGAGGGCGGTCAGGGATCTGCGGCAGTCGCGGGCAGTGAGGCGGAGGGCGGCGGCCAGGTCCCTCCGGGGTTCGCTTCGGTTCCTGAGTCGGCGGCCGGATCTGAACAGACCTAGCGGAAACGAAGGCTCTGGCCCAGCCGGAGTCATACGTATAACCTTCCCTTCCGCCGGGTTCAACCTCCGAGGAGAGCATGATGCAGCCGTCACTGAACCAGCCGACCGACCAGGACCGAGCTCACCTGCTTGCCGCTATCGAGCTCGCGGCCCGCGCGCGCAAGCACGGAAACCACCCGTTCGGCGCGCTGTTGACCGACTCCACGGGGAACGTCCTGCTCACAGCTGAGAACACGGTCCTGACCGAACGCGACCTCACCGGGCACGCGGAGACCAACCTGGTGCGGTCGGCTTCACGGACGCTGGAGCCGAGTCAGCTCCTCGAGGCCACGATGTACACCAGCACCGAACCGTGTGCGATGTGTTCCGGCGCTGTCTATTGGAGCGGTATCCGCCGAGTCGTGTACGCGCTCGCGGCCACGGAGCTGAACGTCCTCGCGGGAGCGGATCCCGACGAACCACTGCTCGACCTGCCGTGCCGCCGGGTCTTCGAGGCAGGCGGGAACATGGTGGAGGTGTCCGGGCCGTACCTGTACGAGGAGGCGGCAGCGGTGCATGCCGGGTATTGGGGGTAGGGGTGGGCGCAGGGGCCGTTGCGTGACCGCACGTTGCAGTCCCTGCTGGACACCTTTGGCACCCCTCTGACGCGCAAGTACATCACCACGATCAGCTGGTTCAGCATGCTGAGCCTGTTCCTGAACGGCCACCGCGTCCCGATGGAGACCACCGACAAGATCGGCACCCGAACCTCGCCACTGGGGTAGAAGAGCCAGCGACCAAACGCATCGAACGAGGTCTCATCCCGTCCTGCTGCCCGCACGCGCCGTCACGATCGATCCGCACTCACAGTCCACCGACCCAGGTGTTGCCTCGACGTCGTTCAGTCCCGAGGAGCGACCTCAGCGGTCGCCCAAACATTCATCTGGAAGGGCGACATCTTCCCCGGCGGCACCACGCTCTCGTCCTACGAGGGGCTGTAGGTCCCCACCTTCGACAGCGGCGGCGTTGTGCACTCCACTTGACGAACGGTGCCAACCGGAATGCACAGTCACACCAGCCGGTTGCGTACCGTTGGCGCCACCCTTTCGGCATGCCGCCGGAATGGGCGCATTCACGCAACGGCAAGGCCGGAGACGTCTCCCTCGACCGTCCTGCACAGACGCCTGCTCACAGCCCGGACATCCGTGTGCTCAACAATCAGTCGGCCAGAGTCACCGGGCGGATGGCCCTCGGTCCGAAGCGGCGGCGGGCACGGTCCGCGGCGGCTTCGGCCGCACGGGCACGATCGTCGCCGGGGTCCAGGGAGAGCTGCCGGTAGGCGCTGTCGGCCGGCCGCAGTCCGTCGGCGCGGATCGCGAAGGCGCGGACTCTTGCGCGCTGCAGCCCGAGGGAGGCCAGCAGCCCCAGGGCCGCCGCGGTGAGGGCCGGTGAGTGATCGGTGGGTTCCGGCAGGGCACGTGTGCGCGTGGTGGAGCTGCGGTCGGCGTACCGCACCGTGAGGGTGAGCCGGCCGGCGACCTGGCTCTCACCCCGCAGTCGTTGGCCGATCCGGTCGGCGAGCCCCAGCACTGCGCGGTGGTGCTGGGCAGGATCGAGGGAGTCCCGTTCCAGTACGAGGTCGGCCAGCAGATGCGCTGCCGGTTCCGCGGGGGTGACCGGGCGGAGGTCGTGGCCGCGGGCGCGTTCGGCCAGCAGTCGGGCGGGGCCTGCGCCGAGCAGTCGCTGCAGTGTTCCCGCGGGCAGTTCGACGACCTGGCCGATGGTGTGCAGGCCGTATCTGCCGAGTGTCTCCGCCGTGGCGCGGCCGATCCCCGGGAGCGCGGTGACCGGCCGCGGATACAGCCAGTCGGCCGCGTCGGCGGTGGGAACCCAGGTGGTCTCGCCGGGCGCGGAGGCGTCGGCGGCCATCGCCGCGAGCATGCGGTTGCCCGCGAGCCCGGCGCTGCAGTCGATGCCGTAGAGGGCCTTCAGTTTGAGCTTCGCCAGCTGGACCACGTCGTAGGGGGACAGGTCGAAGTACCGGAGCGCCGACGTCAGGTCCAGTTGAACGGCGTTGGGCGGTACGGCCTGCACATGAGGCGTGATATCAGACATCAGTTCGATCGCGTTGCCGTACTGGGCCTCACTCCGTACGTCGTGCAGGTGAAGGTGGGCGATGTGCCGCTGCCGCGTACCGATCCCGCTCATCCCGCGCTCCCCGGACTTCGGTGGCCGAACTTCTTCAGGTCGGCCGAGCGGGTGCCGGCCGGCTGGAGGTCGGCGTACGGGTGGAGGCGGGCGCCCGCGGTGCCGTCGGCCAGGGTGCGGTGCGGCTGGGCGGGCGTCGGGTGCGGGCGGCTCCGGCCGAGGAGGGCGAGGGCGGCCTCGGGGCCGTTGTCGCGGCGGGCGGCGGCGATCTCGTCCAGGTCCCAGGCCATGGTCCCGACGACGGTACGACGGGTGCCGCGCACCTGGACCGTGCCGCGGACGAGGAGCAGCCCGCTGTGGAACACGGTGTACGCGCACGCCGGGTGCGAGTCCTCGAAGAACGCCAGGTCGACCAGGCCGGACCCGTCCTCCAGCGTGACGAAGATGATCCGCTTGCCGCTCGCGATCGGCGGGGTCTGGGTCGAGGCCCGCACCCCGGCGACGAGGACCTGCCGGCCGGCGCGCATCCCGGCCAGGTGCGCCGCGTCGGTCGCGCCGATCTCGCGCAGCAGCCGGTGATGGTGCTCCATCAGGTGCCGGGAGACATCGATGCCGAGGGTGCTCAGCTCGGCGCTCAGGGCCTCGCGGCCGGTCATCTCCGGCAGACCGCTCGGCTCCGCCCCGCCGACGGCGTCCGTGTCGATAGGCAACTGCCCCTTGCCCGCGGACCGCACCCGGGAGGCTCGGTGGAGTTCGGCGATCTGGAGCAGCAGGTCACGGCGCGTGAGACGGCCGTCGTGAAGACCGTTCAGGGCACCGATCTCGGCGAGGCGTTCGGCGACCGGTCTGCTGGGACGGGCCCGCTGCCAGAAGTCGGACAGCGATCCGTACGGCTGCCCCTCCTCGATCCGCGCACGCTCGTCCTCGCTGATGCCCCGCACCCCGGACAGGGCGAGCCGCACACCCCACTGGTCTCCGTCGGCCTTCTCCACCGTGTGGCGCACCCGGGAGTGATTGACGTCGACGGGCAGGACAGGGACACCGCCGCGGCGGGCGTCGGCGACCAGGACCCGCTTGGGCCACATCCCGGGGTCGTGTTCGAGCAGGCCCGCCAGCAGGAACGCCGGATAGTGCGCCTTGAGCCAGGCGCTCTGCAGCGCCGGTACGGCGAAGGCGACCGCGTGGGCGCGGCAGAAGCCGTACGCGCCGAAGGCCTCGACGGTCTTCCAGACCTCGTCCCGGACGTCCGCGCCGTAGCCGCGCGCGCGGGCCTTCTCGTGGAACCAGTCCCTGATCCTGGGCAGTTGCTCCTTGTCGCCGAGCGCTCGCCGGGTGATCTCGCCGAAGGCCCGGTCGCAGCCGGTCAGTACCCGCAGTGTCTCGATGATCTGCTCGTGCCAGATGGTCACGCCGTAGGTGTCGGCGAGGACTGGTTCGAGGTCTGGGTGGGCGTATGCGGGTGTGCCGCCGTGGCGGGCGGCGATGTACCGCTCGGGCATGCCGCCGGCGACCGGGCCGGGGCGGAAGAGGCTGATGTCGGCGATGACGTCCTGGACGTCACGCGGCTGCAGCCGGGACAGGAGGTCCTGCTGGCCGGGCGACTCCAGCTGGAACAGGCCCAGGGTCTGGCTGGCCTGGATGAGCTTGAAGGCGAAGACGTCGTCGAGCGGCACCTGATGCGGGTTGTCCAGGTCGATGTGGTTGCCGGTGGTGCGTTCGATCTCGGCGACCGCGTGGGCCATCGCGGACTGCATCCGGACGCCCAGGACGTCGAGTTTGATGTTGCCCAGCGCTTCGATCTCCTCCTTCGCGGCCATGGCCATGGGGTAGTCGCCCTGCGGGGTGGGCTGCACCGGCAGCCGGTCCAGGAGGGTGGCGTCGCTGATGACCACGCCGCAGGGGTGCATGGCCATGCCGTGGACCAGGGAGTCGAGGCCCTCGGCGAGCTCCCACAACGGTCCGTAGCGGTGTGCCTCGGTGGCCAGTTGCCGCAGTTCGGGCAGTTCGGCGAGCGCACTGGTGATGTCGCAGGCGCGCAGGTGCGGGAAGCTCTTGGCGATCCGGTCCACGTCCGCGGGCGCGATCCCCAGCGCAAGGCCGGCGTCCCGCAGGGCCCTGCGCGCCCGGTAGGTCTCGGGCATCGCGGTGACCGCCACCCGCTCCTTGCCGAAGCGTTCGAAGATCGTGTCGTAGCACTCCAGGCGTCGGGCGGACTCCACGTCGATGTCGATGTCGGGCAGTGACTCCCGGCGCATGCTGAGGAAGCGTTCGAACAGCAGGCTGTGGTCGAGCGGGTTGGCGGTGGCGATGTCCAGGGCGTGGCAGACCAGGGAGCCGGCGCCGGAGCCACGGGCCGCGACCCGGATGCCCTTGGCCCGGATGTCGGCGACGACCTGTCCGACGGCGAGGAAGTACGCGTCGTAGTTCCAGTGGGAGATGACGGCGAGTTCCTCGTCCAGTCGGGCGAGTGCCTCCCGGTCGCGGTCGAGGCCGCGTCGGACCAGGCCGGCCTCGCTGCGCAGGCGGAGCAGCCGGGCCGCGCCGTCGGCCCCGGGTTCGGCGCCGAAGAGGGCAGGTTCGGGAAGGTGCGGTGTGCCGAGGCCGAGGTCGGCCGCCGGGTCGACGGTGCACGCGGTCGCGGTGTCCGCGGTGTCCGCCATCAGCCGGCGGGCCCTGCGGGGGTCCGTTCCGGCGCATTCGGCGATCATGCGGGCGACGGCCACCATCCCCCTCTCGTCCTTGAGCCAGCGCTGTCCGCTGTCCAGGCGGCGCCGGTCGATGGGCCGCAGCAGCCTCGCGGCATCCAGGACGTCGGCGAGGCGGTGCTGTTCGGGGTCGGCGTAGCGGACGGCGTTGGAGAGTACGGCGGTGGTACGGGTGCGGTCGGCCAGCGCGAGGGTGCGGGCGGCCAGGCGCAGGGATCCCGGACCGACGCCGGAACGTTTCTGCGCAACGGCTTCCAATCGAACATCCCTTCCGAAGATCTCCTGCCAGGGCGCCAGCAGCTTCATCGCGACGTCCTCCCGGCCGACCGACAGCGCCCGTACCGGCTCGGAGAGCGGCCCGAGCAACACGGTCAGGCCGGGGCCGCCGTACTCGCGCAGCGCCTCCCACGGCACCACCGGCGGCGTACCGGACACGGCACCGACGTGGGCGGCCGACGTGATCCGGCACAGCCGGGCCCAGCCCGCCCTGCTCTGCGCGAGCAGCACGAACCGCAGCGGCGGCTCGACCACATGCGCACCGCCGCGCGCCGGGGTACGGCGACGCTGGACCGGCGGCGGAGGCGCAAGGGCCTCCACCGCCAGATCCACACCGAAGAGCGGCCGGACGGCATCCTTCGCACACGCCCGCGCGAATCGAACAGCCCCGGTGACGGTGTCCCGGTCGGTAAGCGCGAGGGCGGACATGCCCCGCTCGGCCGCCCGCCCGACGAGCTGCTCGGGGTGGGAGGCACCGTAGCGGGCGGAGTAACCGGACGCGACGTGCAGATGGGCGAAGCCCGTCATGCCGCACCTCCATCACTCCACCCCTTTTAAGCCATGCGCCCGATATGTTCATCGTACGCTCGTTCGATTACTCTAGCCTCATCAGCCCCGGTCAGCGACCTGCATTCGAACACATCAGCGATTCTTTGGGGAGGTGGATGACGGCTGAAACAGGCACCGTCCCGTCAGCTCCTCAGCCGGCCACCGCAGTTGAGGAAAATCGTCGCCACGACGGCCACGACACACATCTCGCCGCGGCAACTCGGGCGCCCGGGAGAACGCATCCATGGCGCTCTGCGACGCATGCGGCACTTTCCGTAACGATCGGTGACTCTCGGGGTGGCCCGGACGCACCGCGGCCAGGACCCGGCCGGCGTCGGCGCATGCCAAAAGGCCCCGCCCCCTCGGAGGGGGCGGGGCCCAGCAGGGATACCGCGCGTGTCAGCCGATCCGGGACGCCGGGGCCGTCAGCCGATCCGGGACGCCGGGGCCGTCAGCCGATCCGGGTCCCCGTCGCCGTCAGTGCCTCCGTCACCGGCTGGAAGAACGTCTCCCCGCCGGAGGTGCAGTCGCCGCTGCCGCCGGAGGTCAGGCCGATCGCGTTGCTGCCGGAGAAGAGCGAGCCGCCGCTGTCGCCGGGCTCGGCGCACACGTCGGTCTGGATGAGCCCGCTCACCGTGCCCTCGGAGTAGTTCACGGTGGCGTTGAGGCCGGTGACCGTGCCGTCGTGGACCTGGGTGGTGGAGCCGCTGCGGGTCACCTTCATGCCCACGGTGGCCTCGGCCGCGCCGGTGATCTGCTGGGCGGAGCCGTCGTAGAGGTCGACCTCGCTCGGGTGGTCCACGTCCGAGGTGTACTTGACCAGGCCGAAGTCGTTGCCCGGGAAGCTGGACTGGGTGTTCTGGCCGATCACGGTCCCGGAGGAGTCCGACCAGCTGGAGATGGCCTCGGTGCAGTGTCCGGCGGTCAGGAAGTACGGCTCGCCGTCCTTGACCACGTTGAAACCGAGCGAACAGCGGCCGCCCGAGCCGGTGATCGCGTCGCCGCCGGCGATGAAGGGCCTGAACTCCCCCTTGGAGTGCCGAAGTTCGACCTTCTCGCCGAGCCCGTCGACGACCTTGGTGAGCTTGGCCAGCTCGGCCCCGGTGACCGTCCTGTCGGCGGTGACGACGACCTTGTTGCCGACCGGGTCGGTCGCCCACGAGGTGCCGGGGATGGTCGCGTCCTGCTTCAGCGCGGTGCGCGCGCCGTCGAGTTCGGCGAGGGAGTTGGCGACGAGTCTCGCCTTGGCCCCGGCCGCCTCGACCGCCTTGGCAGTGGAGTCGTCGAGCACGTTGACGACGAGGTTCTTCGACCGGGCGTCGTAGTAGGTGCCCGCCGTGTCGGTGCCGAGGTCGGCGGCGAGGGTCGAGGCGAGCTTTCCGGCCGCCGGGGCGGACAGGGTCTGCGGTGCGGCGGCAGCCTTGGCGGGCTCGCTGGCGTTCGCACTCTGGAAGGTCACTCCGGCGGCGACGAGCGCGGCGACACCCGCGCCGGCGAGCGCCACCCGGCGCCCGGGTATGCGTCGGTGCTTCAACTCATGTCCTCCTGTGGGGGGGTCGGCCCGCAAGGTTGTGGGGACCTTGAGGACCGGAAGGCTGGTTGACGGCCGCCTACTATTCCGAGACCCGCAGGGAGCACACAAGGTCGACTTCAGGTCTCGCGTGCGCGGATGTTGTGCGCCCCCTGTGCCCGGGGCGTGCACAGGGGGAAGTCACCCCAGGAGGATTCGCACTGCAAACACCGCGTGCGAGCAACGGGCGGCCGACAGTGGCGTCCGCCCTGGTCGTCTCCGGCTATCCCTGGCCGGAATTCGCCCCCGCCGGCCCGTCGGCGCCACCAGCCCCTCCCGCCGGGGGCAGTGGCTGCTGTGCCCGCTCCAGGAACCTCAGCAGCTCCACCGGGAACGGCAGCACCAGCGTCGAGTTCTTCTCGGCGGCGACCGCCACCACCGTCTGCAGCAACCGCAGTTGGAGCGCGGCGGGCTGTTCCGACATCTCCTTGGCGGCCTCCGCGAGCTTCTTGGAGGCCTGGAGTTCGGCGTCGGCGTTGATGACACGGGCCCGGCGCTCCCGGTCGGCCTCGGCCTGCCGGGCCATGGACCGCTTCATGGTCTCGGGCAGCGAGACGTCCTTGATCTCGACGCGGTCGATGGTGACACCCCACTCCACGGCCGGGCTGTCGATCATCAGCTCCAGGCCCTGGTTGAGCTTTTCGCGATTCGACAGCAGGTCGTCCAGCTCGCTCTTGCCGATGATGGACCGGAGCGAGGTCTGCGCCATCTGCGCGACCGCGAACCGGTAGTCCTCGACCCGGACGACCGCCTCGGCGGGCGAGGTCACCCTGAAGTAGACGACGGCGTCGACGCGCACGGTCACGTTGTCCCGGGTGATGCCCTCCTGCCCGGGCACCGGCATCGTGACGATCTGCATGTTGACCTTCTGGAGCCGGTCCACGAACGGGAGGATCATGGTGAACCCGGGTCCACGCACCTCCGGTCGGAGCCGGCCGAGGCGGAACACCACGCCCCGTTCGTACTGTTTGACGACCCGTGCCGCGGACATCGCGTAGACCGCTCCAACGGACACGAGAGCGGCTGCGGCCGCCACCAGCGCCTCGACCATGCCGGCCCCCAAGGGGTGACTCACTTCAACGGTCCTTCGACGGTAACTCCGGGTTCGTACAAGGGCGAGCCCCCGTACGCCGGTTGCGTACGGGGGCTCGCCGGGAGTCGACGGGAGTCGATCCGAAGGGTCGTCAGCCGACGCTCACGCCGTAGTAGCTCAGCGCCTCGGTGACCGGCTGGAAGAAGGTCGTACCGCCGGAGGTGCAGTCGCCGCTGCCGCCGGAGGTCAGACCGTAGG
The DNA here is from genome assembly GCF_042720695.1 of Streptomyces sp. NPDC058457. Lineage (NCBI taxonomy): Bacteria > Bacillati > Actinomycetota > Actinomycetes > Kitasatosporales > Streptomycetaceae > Streptomyces > Streptomyces sp. NPDC058457. The sequence goes on from NZ_JBHXLU010000119.1 coordinate 17,084, forward strand.
CCACGGTACCGCCGTAGAGCGGGCCGCCGCTGTCGCCGCCCTCGGCGCAGACCGTGGTCTGGATCATGCCGTAGACGATGTCACCGCTGCCGTAGTTGACGGTGGCGTTGAGCGCGGTGACCCGGCCGCTGTGCGTGCCGGTGGTCGAACCGCGGCGGTACACCGTCGTCCCGACGCTGGGCGTGGCCGCGCTGGAGATGGTCTGGCTGCCGACCGCGCTCGGGTGCGCGATCGAGGTGTTGGTGTACTTCACCAGCGCGAAGTCGTTCGTCGGGAAGCTGTAGCCGACGTTCGTGCCGAGGACGGTGGTGTGGCCGGAGTTGCTGTACCAGGTCGAGGCCACCTCACCGCAGTGCCCGGCGGTCAGGAAGTAGTACGTGCTCCCGCTGTGCACGTTGAAGCCGAGCGAGCAGCGGTAGGCGCCGCCGTAGATGGCGTCGCCGCCGGTGATCAGTTTCTTGAAGGTGCCGTTGGTGTGCTTGATGGTGAGCGCTCCGGCGTCGGCGCCCGCCTGCCGCTTGATCTTGGCGATCTCGGCATTGGAGACCGTGGAGTCCACGGTGAGGACGACACGGTTGGTCTTGCTGTCCACGGACCAGGCGGTGCCGGGGACGTCTGCCTTCAGAACAGAGCTGTTCACGGCCTTCAGCTGGGTCGTGCTGAAGGGGTGTGCGTCGCTCGCGCTCGCGGTGGGGACTGCGAACGCTGCCGCGGCCAGGAAGCCGGTGCCCACGGCGATCAGCCGGGTCCGTCTTGTGATACCGCTGCGTGGGGTGGTGCGCTTGATCCTCACTTGTCGTTCCCTCCCAGGGGACGTCGGGGGCCCGCGTGGGGTCGGGGCCCGTGAGGCGCAGCCAGGGGTGGCGCCCGGATTTCGGACACACATGCCCCTGACAAGCGCTGTGGGGGAGTATTCGGGCGAACGACCGGTGGCCGCAAGGGGGCCTTTCGGCCGTGCGACTGTGTTCGAACCACGCCGACTTTGTGTGATCCTGTCGCGGTCCGGGCGAGTTGACCCCATGTCACATTCCCCGTGAAAGCCTCAGCCGAGCTTGCGCTCCCCCGCCTCGACCGCGAGGTCCAGGGTGTTGCCGGGGGGCGGGAACGGGCAGATGAAGTGGTCCGCGAAGGCGCACTGCGGCAGCTGTGCCCGGTTGAAGTCGACGGTGGTGGAGCCGTCGGCGGCCGGGGCGGCCGAATAGAGGAACCTGAACCGGAAACTGCTGCCCCCGCCGGTGGTGTCGGCGAACACCGCCCACAGCCGGCCGTCGGCCTGCTCGGCGACCTGGAGCGTCAGCTCCCGGCCGGCCACGGTGAAGCCGAGTTCCCCGGCGAGCACGAGCGCACGCTCCACTCCGTCGGCGGTTTCGACGCGGACGGTGTGCGGGTCGTCGTCGTACGGCGTGAAGCGTCCCGGCACCGACCAGCGCGGGTCGTAGGGGGTGGCGTCGATGCCCCGGAAGGCGCGGCGGGTCGCGGCGGCCGGGTCGTAGTCCCGTACGCCCCAGACGCCCTCGCGGACCAGCACGACCAGCCGGCGCTCGCCGAACGTGACCCGGGCCGAGGGTTCGCGGTCGGCGGCGAGCCGGATCTCACCGGCGAAGGGCTCGCCGTCCAGGGCCAGGCCGTCGGCCGCCGTCGCGGTGAGCCGGACGCCGTCCCCGTCGACCGCCCAGATTCCGGGGACGGCCGGCAGCCGGCCGTCCGGATGGTCCTCGATCCAGTGACTGCCGACCAGCGCGAGCGGCCCGTACGGCGCCGACACCGTCTCCTCGCGGTGTTCGTGCCAGCGCTTCCAGTCCCCGGACGCGTCCGCGTTCATACGATCAGTCCTTCCATGGCTTTCGTCATGACGTCATGACTCACACCATGACTCGCGCCATGGCTCACGTCATGTCTCTCTCATATGCGCTCGGTCCGTCCCCGACGACCGGAGAGCGCAGGGTATTTCAGGGCGCCGCGAGTTGCCCGGCGGGCCGGGCGAGGCCGAGGTGCTCGCGCAGGGTGCTGCCCGGGTAGAAGGTGCGGAACAGGCCACGGTGCTGGAGGAGCGCCACGGTGCCGTTGACCAGCCGTTCCAGGTCGCGGCGCGGTTCGGCGGGGACCAGGTGGAAGCCGTCGGTGGCACCCTCACCGTGCCAGCCGGCGACCAGCTCCGCCAAATCCACCGGGCCGCCTCGGTACAGCGGTCCCTGCACGGTCTGCCGGGGCCCGCCGCCACCGTGTCCCGGCTCGGCCGCGCGCTCCCCGTCGCCCAGGTCCACCACCAGGCTCACCAGCACCCGCAGCGCTTCCGGATCCCGCCCGGACTCCCGTGCGTACTCCCGCAGTTCGTCCCGTACGGCGGCGGCCTGCGCCGAGCTCGCGGCCCGCACCAGGGCGACGTCGGCGTACCGGGCGGCGGCCTGCCGGGCGGCGGGCTCGGTGGCGTCGGCCACCCGGACCGGCTGCTCCGGCGCGGGCCCCGGGTCCTCGCTCCAGCGGCCGGCGCGGCCCCGGCTGACCCGGTCGAGGTGGGCGACGGCGGCCTCGGGGGCGGTCGTCATCGGTACCAGCCCGATCCGCCGGGTGGCCGGGGCCACCTGCGCCAGCACGGTGAGCGCGTCGGTCTCCGTCCACCCGAACCGGCCGTCGAGCGTCACGAAGTCCAGTCCCCCGCTCTCGGCGAGCCGCACCAGCTCGACGTAGCGCTCCGCGTCGAACACGCCGACCTGATCCACGGCGGCGGCCAGATGCAGCAGCCCCCGGCCGTACGAGCCGGTCATCACCACGAACCTCCCTGTAAGACACCCGTTTCACACAAGCCGCCGCAATCCCTTCTCAACAGCGCTGACAACACTTTTCGAGGCGGTGGCCTCCCGGCTCGCCGCAACGGCACTCAGCCATGGCCGGACCCCGCGGCGGCCCCGCCCGCCAGGTCGGCCAGGAAGGCCAGCGCCGCGCGCGCCGTGGCGTCGTTCTGGCGGAACGCGGGTCCTCCGGTGCGCGGCCGGGTGAACGCCCCGGGCGTACGGCCGTTCGTGAACGGCCCGAGCGCGAACCGCCTTGGATGCGGCCGCCCGCCCCCGTCGAGGATCCGCCCGTCGGCGGGGTCCACCCTGAGCAGCCCGTCGGGTGTCTCGGCGGCCTCGCCGGCGTGCAGCTCGCGCAGCAGCGTGTCCCGGGCGCGCCCCACGGTCGGCTCGGGCAGCCTCGCCTCGACAAGGGCCCGCGCCTCCACGGCAAACCCGGGCACGGTGTCGGCGGACGCCCGGAACACCCCGTCCGCCGCCGTCACCGTCATCCCGGCGCCGACGAACCGCAGTACCCCGGCCCGGGACAGAGCGAGCATCTGCCGCAGCCGGGGGCCGGGCGGCCCGGAGGCGACATAGCTGAAGAACCCGTGCCACCAGGGCCCGATGTCGCCGAGCCGCACCAACTGCCCGTAGACGGAGAGCAGTCCGAGGAACACCGCCAGGTCGGGGCTGTACGCGGGATCGTGCCGGCGGTCCAGGTCCGCCTCGATGTAGCCGCGCAGCCCTTCCTGGAACTCCTCGTGCGACCCGTACCGTACCCCGTCCAGCGGGTGGTCCAGCGCCGCGAGATCGAGCCGGTCGGCGGGATCCGGTACGGCGGCCGCCACCAGCGCGCGTACCTCGGCGTCGCCCTCGGCCGCGGCGTACTTCTCCTCGAAGTCCCGCCAGGCGACGGCCGTCCGCTCGGGGTGGACGGTGAACAGCCGGTGGTAGTGGGCGAAGCCCAACTCCTTCTCCACCAGCGGCCACACGTCCCGCCGGAAGTCGAAGCCTCCCGGCCTGGCGGCGAGTTCGTCGATCTCGCCGGGTCCGAGGAACCGGGGCAGCGGCGGGCGTTCGCCGGTCCAGTCGTACCCTATCTTCGAGTGGTACGGCACTCCGCGCCGCGACCCGACGTACAGCACCGGCTCCTGCCCGGACGGCACGTAGGTGTCGCCGTCGTAGCGTCCGCCCCGTCCCTCGGTGAGCAGCACCATCAGGTCGACGAAGGCGAGCCCGAACCCCCGCACGAGCACCGGTTCGCCGGGCCGCAGTGCGGACAGGTCGCTGTCGGCGGTGAAGTCGGGCGGCAGGTGGAGCAGGCCGTGCGCGTCGGCGTAGGCGGCCAACGCGGCCTGTTCCGGGTCGAGTTCGGCGTCCAGGTGACCGAGGGCGAGGACGACGAGGTCGGCGAGGAGCGGACGTGGCCGGCCCTCCAGCCAGACCTGCTGGCGGCCCTCGCGCGGCCCGCTCACCCGCAGGGCACGGCGCGGGTGGTGGTGGACGGTGACGCCGTCCGGGAGGTCGGCGACGGCCCGGTCGTAGACGTGGCGCAGATAGCGGCCCTGGATCTGCCGGTCGGCGAAGGTACGGCCGTCCAGGCCCGCCCACTCGTGCAGGGTGGGGCCCTCCCGCACCGGCCCGGCCATCCGCACCGTCTCGTCCGTGAACATGGTGACGTCCTCGGCGTGCGAGTTCATCCACAGCAGCGGTGACTGGGCGGCCCGCCAGATGCGTCCGGCGCCCGGCGGATGCGGGTCGACCAGATGGATGTCGAGGCCCGAGCCGGCGTACAGCTCGGGCGCGTTGGCGGCGATGCGCTCCAGGAGACCGGTCCCCCGCGGCCCGGCCCCCACGATCACCAGCTGGGGCCTCATCGGGCGGCCCGCGAGGTGGAACGGTCGGCCGCGGGCCCGGGTATGCCGGAGGCGGGAGCGGTGGTGGTTCTGACGAGGGTCTCGGAAGACATGCGAAGGCTCCGTGGCGGATCAATCGAACACGGTGGACGCGCACACGGGGGTGCGGGTGCCTTCACACGGAACGCCGGAGTACGGCGCTCCTACGGCCGAGCCCCTCAGCAGGGCCGTCCGTCGACTCTACGGCGCCGTTTCCCCTCGTTGTCAAGGGCGTCCAGAGTGTGGGCAGCGCGTCTCAGCTCAGTTGACGGAAAACCGGAGACCTGTTCCACTTGGCCCATGCATCCACAGCAGTGGCTGGTCAAGCGCTCCCACATCGACCTCGGTCGCGTGTGGTCCTGTTCCTGTTGAGCTGACCCCCTGCGCGCCCCGCGGACAGCGGGGACTCCTCGCGTTCTCCGCCGCGCCCCACCCTTTCGCCTTCACACGCGCACCCCTCCCTCACGCCCCGCACGCAAAAACAGACGCCCAGTTCACGTGCCCCGAAGGGGCGCGGGGAACTGCGCGCCCGGCCACGACGATCCCGCAGCCGCCGCACCACCCCGCGCCCCACCCCCTACCGCGACATCACCGCCGCCCTTCTCTTCGCGGGCCCGACCCGCTGCCCGATCACCCGGTCCATCAGCGCCCCCAGCACATCCCGCACCGCCCCCCGGTCCCGCGCGTCGCACTCCAGTACCGGCACATCGGCCCCCAGCCCCAACGCCTCCCGGATCTCCTCCAGTTCGAACCGCTCGGCACCATCGAAGCGGTTCACGGCGAGGACGAAGGGCGCCCCATGGGCCTCGAAGTAGTCGACGGCGGGAAAGCACTCCTCGATCCGGCGGGTGTCCGCGAGGACCACCGTGCCCAGCGCTCCCTCCACCAGGTCGTCCCACAGGAACGAGAACCGGTCCTGCCCGGGCGTCCCGAACAGGTACAGCGCGACGGCCGGATCCAGCGTGATCCGGCCGAAGTCGAGCGCCACGGTCGTCGTGGTCTTGGACTCGACCCCGGCGAGCGAGTCGACGCCGACCGACACCTGGGTGATCGCCGCCTCCGTGTCCAGCGGCTCGATCTCCGAGATCGCCCCGATGAACGTCGTCTTGCCGACCCCGAGTCCCCCGCTCACCACGATCTTCACGGCGAGCGGCACGATCCTGTCAGAGCGCCCGGACATGGTCCCTGATCCTTTCGAGCATCTGGAGCGGCAGCTCCGCGGGTTGCCGGCAGGCGAGCTGCCCGGCGACGACGAGATCGGAGATCAGCACCTTGGCGACTCCGAGGGGTACGCCGACCCGGTGCGCCACCTCGGCGACCGTCGTCGGCTGTGCGCACACCGCCACGATGTGCCGGCGTTCGAACGTGAGCGACTCGTCCGGCGCGCCCACGGCCACGACCAGCGTCTCCAGCCGCAGATCGGTCTGGAGCGGCTCGGCCCGCCCGCCGGTGATGATGAACGGCCGTACGAAGGACGTGTCCTCGACGGGCTCGGCAGGCTCCTGCGCACTCATCGCGGCAACGCCTGCCGCAGATCGGCGATGAGCGTCGGCGTCAGCAGGTCACCGGCCCGTTCCGCGAGCACCGCCATCTCGTAGCCGACCAGGCCCAGTTCGCCGCTGGAGTCGGCGAGGACGCCGAGACAGCTGCCGTCCCGGATCGCGGAGACCAGCAGGAAGCCGCGCCCCATCTCGATCATGATGAGCTTGACCCCGTCGAAGCCGTACCGCTTGGACGCGCTGCGCGCGAGCGACGAGAGCCCCGACACGATCGCCGCGAGATGGTCGGCCTCGGTGCGCCCGAGCCCGTCCGAGACGGCGATCAGCAGTCCGTCGGAGGAGACGGCGACCGCGTCCCGCACCCCGTCCGTGGACCTGACGAAGTTCGCCAGCAGCCAGTTGAAGGTCCGCGAGCCGTTGGGGGTGTCGACGGTGGTCACTTGCCGTCCTCCTCGGTACGCGCCTCGGACGTCTGCGCCTGCGCCTGCGCCTGCTCTTTCTCTTTTTGCTTCTCCTTCTCCACGCTGATCCCGCCCCGCATGTGTGCGCTGCGCAGGGTGGCGAGCATTCCGGAGACCTCTTCGGGGCTGCGGTCGGGGGTGCGCTCGGCGGGCGCCGGGCGGCTGGGCCGGTCCGTCTCGCTGACGGCCTCCGAGATCGCGCTGCGCTGGGGCCGCTTGACTAGGCCGTTACGGGTCCGGGCGGCCGAGGCCCCCTTCTTCTGCGGCTGCGGCTGCTCGGGCCTGGCCTCGGCGGCGACGGAGACGAGCTGCGTCTCGTCGGGCTCCTTGCGCGGCGCGGGTACGGCGGCTGCCGCCTGCTTCGGGGTCGCCGCCGCCTCCGTGAGCAGGTTGACCGGGACGAGCACCCGGGCGACCACGCCGGCGGCGGGCGCCTCCCCCAGCCGTACCTCGATCCCGCACTTGCGGGCGAGCGCGCCGACCACGAAGTGGCCGAGGAACCGGGTGGGTTCGGCCATGAAGCTGGCGGTGCCGGAGAGCCGTACGTTGGCCTCGGCGATCGCCTGGGCGTCCATGCCGAGGCCGTGGTCGACGATGGCGACCAGATAGCCGGCGCTGGTGCGGCGGCCCTCGATCTCCACGTCCGAGTCCGGCGGCGAGAAGCTCAGCGCGTTCTCGACCAGCTCGGCGAGGAGGTGGGCGATCTCGGCGACGACCGAGCCGGTCAGGTGAGCCGGCTCGACCCGGCGCAGGGTGACCCGGCGGTACTCCTCGACCTCGGCGAGGGAGGCGCGCAGCACGTCCGTGATGGACAGCGGGGTGGACCAGGGCCGGGGGCTGGACTCCCCGGCGAGGACGAGCAGGCTCTCGGCGTTGCGGCGCATCCGGGTGGCGAGGTGGTCCAGTTCGAAGAGGTTGGCGAGGGTCGCGGGGTCCGCGTCCTCGTGCTCCAGTTTGTTGATGAAGCTGATCTGCCGGCGCACCAGGTTCTGGTTGCGGCGGCCGAGGCTGACCAGCGAGTCGGTGGTGTTGCGGCGCAGCACGGCCTGCTCGGTGGCGAGGTCGTAGGCGGCCTGCTGCACCCGGTCGAAGGCCTCGGCGACCTCCTTGACCTCGGCGCCGGCCCGGCCGGAGACGGCGAGCGGGGCCGGCGGCTCGGGATGCTCGCCCAAGGAGCCGTCCTGGACGGCGGAGACGGCTTTCGGCAGTCGTTCCCCGGCGACCTCGCGGGCCTGCTGGGCGAGTTCGGCGAGCGGTGCGGAGACGGACCGTACACAGTCGAGGGCGAGCGCGCCGAGCGCGGCGACGGTGCCGAGCGCGAGCAGCAGGAACAGCAGCAGGTCGCGCTGGGCGGTGCCCTCCAGGGCTGAGGCCCGGTTCTCGACGTCGGTGCCGAGCGAGACCTGGACGTCGCGCAGTCCGTTGATGGTGGAGGTCATCGCGTCCCACCACTGCATGGGCGGGATGTCGTTCCACTTCAGCTTCCCGCCGCCCTTGACGGCGGTGTCCTCGTACGCCAGCGCGCGCTCGGCGTCCGGGGTGGTCATGGCCGCGTCCAGGCGGCGCTGCTGTACGTCGGTGGCCGAGCGCGGGAAGGTGTCGAGGGCGGCGATGCGGCCGGCCCGGATCTCCATGAACCGGCTGTAGTCGTCGCCCTGGAACTGCCCGGCGCGCACCGAGCCGAGCACGATGGCGCGCTCCTCGCCGGTGAACTCCTTGGCGTTGCCGAGGATCTGCAGCGCCTGGTAGGCGTCGCGCAGGGTGGCGTCGTGGACGTCGCTCAGGCCGAGGTCGAGCCGGTCGAGGACGGTGATGGTGGTGGTGAAGTAGTCGAAGGTGTCCTTGACCACGCCGGTGTGGTCGTCCGCGTGCTTGCGGATCCCGGCGAGTCCGTCGAGCCGTCCGAGGGACTCGCGCACCGAGCCGGCGGCCGCGTCGGAACGGCCCCGGAGCGCCTGGTCGAGCCGGTCGCGGGCGGTGTCGGTGGCCTTGCGCTGCGCCGGCAGCTTGCCGGCGAACTCCTTGACGCCGCCGACGTATCCGGTGGTGAGACCGCGTTCCTTCTGAAGTTCGTGGATCAGGCCCTGAAGCGTGATCTCCAGCCGGGCGTTGTCCGCGGTGGCGGAGGCGTTGCGATAGGCGGAGACCTGCCCGGCGGCCGCGACGCCCAGCAGCGTCAGCAGGACGGCGAGGGCCAGGACCAGAATCCTCAGGAGCCGGGTGCGAATGGTGGCTGCTTGCACGGAAGTGCCTTAATCATGAGGCGAGTTGATGGATGCGCAGAACCGGGGCAGAAATGGTTCTGCGCTCCGGCCAACGAACCTCTCCGGGCAGCGGTCACCCGATCATGTTTTTGTTTTACGTCGCAGAAACAGGATCAAGGCGAATCCCGAGGCAACCGCCCCCGTGCCCCGATTCCGTATACGGTGACGAACGCGCACGCCGGTTGACGCCGCCCGTCGTCCCGAGCCGGCCGCGGCTCCTGAGCCGCTGTCAGAGTCGTAGGGAGCGGCCCGTGATGACCGCGCCGACCCGCGCGGACCGCCCGCGGTCATCGCGACGGACGCGCCCCGGCCACCGCCCCGCCCTGGCCGGACCGCACAAGTGCGCTGCTCACCGGGCCTTTCTCCCCGCCACCCCGGCGGGACGACCGCGCGATCCGACCATCCCGAAGACGCTTCGAAGACACCCCGAACCGCCTCGGCACGTTCACCCGGACGCACCGTTCATCACCCGCCCGCCGGAACAATCATATTTCACTCTCAGTCAGCAGACCTGTGAGTCAGGGCCCTTGGCACACCTGGGCTCTCGACGTACGGGCTCTGCACCAGTACCGTCACAAACCCCCCGTGCGGCGTCTATCCACTTGGCGCGCCATCCGCATCATGGACGACCATAGGGATGCGGAAGCAAGAAGGACCGCTGTGAGAGGAGGCGTCCATGGGATCGGTACGCAAGGCGAGTGCCTGGCTTGGCCTCGTCGACGACAACGATGACGAGCGCTACTACGACGACGACTACTCGGAAGGGACCGAGCAGCCCGGGGATGCCTGGGTCACCGACCCCCGGGTGAAGGTGGCCTCGGACACCGCCGAGGAGAAGGGCCGCCGGATCGGCACGGTCACCCCGGACAGCTTCCGGGACGCCCGTGCGATCGGCGAGCTGTTCCGTGAGGGTGTGCCGGTCATCGTGAACCTCACGGCCATGGAGCCGGGCGACGCCAAGCGCGTCGTCGACTTCGCGGCCGGGCTGACCTTCGGCCTGCGCGGCACCATCGAGCGGGTCGCCAACCGGGTCTTCCTGCTGACCCCCGCGAACACCGAGATCGTCAGCGGTGAACCGGCCAGGCGCCGGGAGGACGGCTTCTTCAACCAGAGCTGAGGCAGGGCCGGCCGCTCACCGGCCCTGCCCCCGCGCGGGGTTCACCGGAATGCGTCGAGTCCAGTGAGTGCCTTGCCCAGCACCAGCTGGTGCATCTCGACGGTGCCCTCGTAGGTGAGCACCGATTCGAGGTTGGTCGCGTGCCGCATCACGGGATATTCGAGCGAGATCCCGTTCGCCCCGAGGATCGTCCGCGCCGTACGGCAGATCTCGATGGCCTCGCGTACGTTGTTGAGCTTGCCGAAGCTGACCTGCTCGGGACGCAGGCAACCGGCATCCATCCGCCGCCCCAGGTGATGGGCGAGCAGGATTCCCTTGTGCAGTTCGACCGCCATGTCGGCGAGTTTGGCCTGGGTGAGCTGGAAGCCGCCGATGGGCCGACCGAACTGCTCCCGCGACTTCGCGTAGTCGACGGCCGCCTCGAAGCAGGTGCGCGCCGCGCCCATCGCGCCCCACACGATCCCGTAGCGGGCGTGCGACAGACAGCTGAGCGGCCCCTTGAGCCCGACGACCTCGGGCAGTACGGCGTCGGCGGGCAGCCGCACGTCGTCCAGCACCAGCTCACTGGTGACACTGGCCCGCAGCGACCACTTGTGCTTGATCTCCGGCGCCGAGAACCCGGGCGTGTCGGTGGGCACGACGAACCCCCGGATCCCGTTGTCGCTCTGCGCCCATACGACGGCGACGCCCGCCACCGACCCGTTGGTGATCCACATCTTCCGCCCGTTGAGCACCCAGTCGCCGCCGGCGTCGCGCCGGGCGTGGGTCCGCATGGCGGCGGGGTCGGACCCGTGATCGGGTTCGGTGAGCCCGAAGCACCCGATGACGTCGCCGGCGGCCATGGCCGGCAGCCACCGCGACTTCTGTGCCTCACTCCCGAACCGATGGATCGCGTACATGGCGAGCGACCCCTGCACGGACACGAGCGATCGAATACCCGAGTCCGCGGCCTCCAGCTCCAGACAGGCGAGCCCGTACTGCACGGCGGACGCCCCGGCGCACCCGTACCCGCTGAGCGACATCCCGAGCGCCCCGATCGACCCGAGCTCCTTGGCGAGCTCCCTGATACCGGGCAGCTCCCCGCTCTCGTACCAGTCGGCGACGAACGGCAGCACCCGATCCGCCGCCCAGCTCCGCACGGTCTCCCGTACTGCCAGATCCTCCGGCTCCAGAAGATCGTCGATACCGAGCGGATCACCGGCATCGAACGGAGGCAACTTCACGGACGCGGACATCAGAACCCTCCCAAAACTAGCACCGCTAGTTAGACCAGATTACGCACAGTCTCCCTGCTCTCCCACCCACGCACCACCCGTGCGGGTTGGAGGAGGAGCGGGCCGACCTGTGGGGGTACTGCGCCGTCGGCGACAGGCGGGTGCCGGGGCGGATACGTTGACCCCGCCATTCACACAGCCACCCACCAGCAGCGAGCCCTTCCCACCCGCCAGGACGACACATGGGCAGAGAAAGCTTCGACCCACACCCGCCGACGACACCCGCACAGACCGCCCCTCCACCCACCCGAGCAACACGTGGGCAGCGAAGGACCACCCGCACCCGCACCCGCACCCGCACCCGCCGACACACCACCCCCACAGGCCACCCCACCCCTCCACCCACCCACACGAGCGGTGCGTGGGCAGGGAAGGATGACCCGCACCCGCCGACGACACACCACCCCCACAGGTCGGCCCGCCTTTGCTCCTACCCGCACGGGCGGTGCGTGGGTGGGGAAGGGCCGCCTGCGGCGAAGCACCTGCGTGCGCGGCGTTACGCGGAGACGCGGGAGCGTTCGGGTTCTCGAGGGGCGGGGAGTTCCACCGGGGCGTCTCCGCAGTGCATGGTGCGCGGCAGCCTCAGTGCCATCACCGCCCCCAGCAACAACAGCCCCGCGCTCACCAGCAACGTGACATGCAGACCGTGCACGTAGGAGTCCCGCGCCGCCCGGCGCAACGCCGACCCGGCCGGCCCGCCCAGCCGGCCGGCGACCTGGTACGCCTCCCCCAGTGAATGCCCCGCCGCCGCGGATGCCGACGCCGGTACGCCCTGCACCCCGGCCAGCCCCGGCGCGTACGCCGCGTTCATCACGCTGCCGAGGAGCGCGATCCCGATCCCGGCCCCCAGCTGGTACGACGTCTCGCCGATCGCCGCCGCTCCGCCGGCCTGCGCCGCCGGCGCCTCGCTCAGCATCGACTCGTACGCCCCGAAGAGCGTGGTCTCCAGGCCGAAGCCGAGCAGCAGGAAGCCGAAGAGCAGCAGGCCCGCGTTGTCCGCCCCGCCCATCGCGGTCAGCGTGAACACCGCCGCCGCGGTCAGGCAGAAGCCGAAGCACACCATCCGGCGCGGCCCGAATCGCCGCAGCATCCGCGCCCCGGCCAGCCCCGCGGCCATCGCGGCGAGCGTCAGCGGCAGCAGCCGTAGCCCGGTCTGCAACGGCGAGAGGCCCAGCACCAGTTGCAGGTACTGCGCGGCGATCAGCTCAAGGCCCACCAGCGCGAGCATCGCCAGCACGATGCAGCCGACCGCCGTACTGAACGCCGGCCGCGCGAACATCCTCAGGTCCACCAGCGGGAACGCCCGCCGCCGTTGCCGTCGTACGAAGAGGACCAGCAGCAGCGTGCCCAGCAGCAGCGGCGCCACCGTGAGCGCGCTGGCAGCCGGTTCGCCGCCGCCGAGGCGCTTCACGGCGAATACCACGCCGAACAGGCCGACCGCCGCCATCAGCGCGCCGACCACGTCCCACGGGCCGTCGCGGTCGCCCCGCGACTCGGGGAGGAAGAGCCGTCCCACCGGGAGGCTGACCAGCATCAGCGGGATGTTGACGAGGAAGACGGAGCCCCACCAGAAGTGTTCGAGGAGGAAGCCGCCGAGGAGGGGGCCGACGGCCGCGCCGACCGCCGCCACCGCGCTCCAGATGCCGATGGCGAGGGCCCGCTCACGGCGGTCGGGGAAGACCTGCCGGAGGATGGAGAGGGTGGCCGGCATGATCATCGCTCCGCCGACGCCGAGCAGCGCCCGGGCCCCGATCAGCGCCGCCGCGCTCGGCGCGAGAGCGGCCGCCGCGGAGGCGATGCCGAACAGGGCGTAGCCGAGGAGCAGAACCCGCCGCCGGCCCACCCGGTCGCCGAGCGTGCCGAACAGGATCAGCAGCGAGGCGCAGACCAGCGGGTAGACGTCGACGATCCAGAGCAGTTCCATCGCGCCGGGCTTGAGGTCCTCGGTGACGGCGGGCACCGCGACGTGCAGCACGGTCGCGTCGAGGGCGACCAGCAGCAGGCTGACGCAGAGGACGACGAGGACGACCCAGCGGTTGGCACCGGCACCGGCCCTGGACACCGCCCGACGGCGCGGTCGTACGGCGGCCGTGGTCGTCCCGGACATGTACGTACCTCCCAGATGGTCCCTCGCGTGCGGCGGACGGGCGGGGTGGGGACGCCCCGTCGTACGGCCGGAGAGGAGCGGGGTCTCCGGCCCGCGCATACGAACGCGAGTGACACGTCAGCGTACGCGAGTTCGTTCCGGGGTCACGTGGCGGACCTCTCACACTCTCCGGAGAACTCATGTGGCGTACACCACTGCCCCCGCTCTGCACCACGCCCTCGGGATCCCCGTGGTTCCGTGCCCCGTCGATAATCGAGCCCGTGACCGATCTTGAAACGCCCATGGCGGTACCGCGCGCCCCCGCCCTGCGCCGGGCGGCGCCCGCCCTGCTCGGGTACGCGGCCGTGCGCGCCCTCGGCCTGGTCGTGCTGGCCGGATGGAGCGCGGCGCGCGGCAAGAGCGCGTACACCTTGTTGACGGCGCGCTGGGACTCGCTGTGGTACACGCGGGTCGCCGGACCGGGCTACGGCTACGAGGTGCGGCTGCCGAACGGCGACGTCCACTCCAACCTGGCCTTCTTCCCGCTGCTGCCCTGGCTGGAGCGCCTGCTGCACGCGGTCGCGCCCCTGTCGTACGCCGACGCCGGCTTCACGGTGAGTCTGCTCGCCTCACTGGCCGCGGCCTGGGGGATCTTCGCGGTCACGGACGTCGTGTACGGCCCGCGGGTGGGGGTCTGCGCGGTGTTGCTGTGGGCCGTACTGCCCGTCGGGATCGTGCAGTCGATGGCGTACAGCGAGTCGCTGTTCACGGCGCTGGCCGCCTGGTCGCTGTACGCCGTGCTGACCGGCCGCTGGGTGACCGCCGGGGTGCTGGCCGCGCTGGCGGGGCTGACCCGGCCGGTGGGGCTCGCCGTGGTGGTGGCGGTGTGGACGGCGGGGGTGGTCTCGTTCGTGCGGGATCGGAGCAGCGGCGCGCGGGATGGTGGTGCGGATCAACCGGGCGGCGCACACACGGACGAACGCGCCTCCGAGGTGTCCAGCGCCGCCCGCGCCCGGCGCGCCCCGCAGACAACCGGCGCACCACACGCGACACGCGCCCCCCACATCACCACCGCCGACGCCCCGCCCTGGCGCCGCGCCCTCGGCATGCTCCTCGCCCCCGTCGGTGCCGCCGCCTACGTCCTGTGGGTCGGCCACCGCACCGGCCGGGGCCCCCTCGGGTACCTGGACGTCCAGGCGGGCTGGCGTAACGGCTTCGACGGCGGCTATGCGTTCGCACGCTTCGTAGCCGACAAGTTCACGTCATTTCCGTCCGCTCTGGCCGGAGCGGGTTTGATCCTCGGTGTCGGCCTCCTGCTGTGGCTCTACGTGACCGGCGTGCGCCAGCGGCAACCGCTCCCCCTGCTGGTCTACACGGGTGTCGTCCTCGCGCTCGCACTGTGTGCGTCGAGCTACTTCGGGTCCAAGCCGCGGCTGCTGCTGCCGGCCTTCCCCCTGCTGCTGCCGCTCGCCCGGGCCCTCGCCCGGCTGCGCACCGGCAGATCGGCGCTGGTCACGGCGGGTGTGGCAGTGGCCTCGGCGGTCTATGGCGCGTTCTGGCTCAACGGCTCCGGACCTCCATGATCGTTTCGGTGGCTCCGATGAGCAGCCGGAGAATTCCACCCCATGCTTTGGTTAACGAATTCATAAGTGCCATAAAACGGCGACCCGGCATGATCAAAGGAATTGAAGGACGGACCCGCCGAGGATTACGGAATCCTTAGAATTCGGAGGCCTCCTGAGAGGTTTCCCACATCACATCGTCATCACAAAGCCGCAGTTTCGACCGGGAACAGAGCTCACTCGCTGTAACGTCGATTGGGTGCGTACCGAACGAAACCTCACCCGTCTGGACCGGGTGTTCGCCAGGCTGGACCGTGAGCCGGAACGGCCGGCTCACATTGATGTGCCGAAGATGAGCCGGCACCGGGTCGTGTTGTTCACCGCGACCCTCGCCTTCTACCTGGCGATCGTGTGGGCCGTCGTGATCACGTCGTGGCTGGTCCGGCTCGACTGGCAGGTCATGTTCTTCCGGCCGTACCAGCAGTGGTCGGGAATCCACTGGTTCGTCGACTACTACGTGGTCCTCGGCCAGCGCGGCCCGACCGCCGTGATGGTCGCCGCCTGGCTGGGCTGGCGCTCATGGCGGCAGCACACCCTGCGCCCGATGCTGACGCTCGGTGCCTCCCTGCTGCTCCTCAACATCACGGTCGGCGCCGCCAAGCTCGGCATGGGACGCCTCGGACCGCACTACGCGACCGTCATCGGCTCGAACGAGATGGGCCTCGGCGGCGATATATTCCCCAGTGGACACACCGCCAACGCGGTGGTGACCTGGGGAATTCTGGCATATCTGGCCTCCACCCCGAGAGCCCGCCGCTGGCTCTCCGCCGCCTCGGCGGTCACCTCCCTCGGCGTCGGCATGTCCACCGTCTACCTCGGTACGCACTGGCTGAGCGACGTGTTGCTGGGCTGGGCCGCAGGGCTGCTGATCCTGCTGGCGCTGCCGTGGTGCGAGCCGTTCATCGCCCAGGCCGAGACCTGGCTCTTCGACCTGCGCGACCGCTGGCGCGCCCGCCGCGGCAACACGGTGCCCGCCCCGGTCCCGGTGCCCGTGGTCCTCAAGCCGCGTCCGGCGCCCGTCGAGCAGACGACGCCGGAACCCGAGCCGGTCTCCCTGGCCCGCGCGCCCAGGGCCCCGATCCATCTGGCGCCCGGCCCGCACACCGCCCGCTCGGAGCGCACCCCGGTGACCCCGGCGGGCAGCCGCCGCCCGCCGCACCCCGAGCGGCAGCCGCGCGGCACCACCGCCGCCCAGGCGGCCCGCCCCGTGACAGGCGGCTGACGGCCGCCCCACCGGCACGACAGGCCAGTACGGCAGACCGGTTACGACAAGCGGGGGTCAGGTACGCACAGCCGCCCCCGGCACGGCGCACGGGCCCCGTTGCCCAATGGGGAGCACCGGGGCGTCGCCGCTGTAAGATAACCCCAACAGGCGCCCGCCC